>DASXMW010000186.1:0-41504 GCA_036495425.1 Streptosporangiaceae bacterium
GGTCCTCGCCGTTGTCCACGGCGGCGGTGACGTCCAGATCGTGCGCGGCCAGCATCCGGGTCAGGCCGTCTCTCAGCAGGAAGAGGTCTTCGGCAATGACAACGCGCACGGGATCTCCAGGGTCACGACGGTCGGGCCGCCGGCCGGGCTGTTCAGAGCCAGTATCCCGTCGAACGCCGCCACCCGGCGTTCGATGCCGCGCAGCCCGGTGCCGCCGGCCGGATCCGCGCCGCCGGCGCCGTTGTCGGCGACGTCGACTCGCAGCATGCCCCGCTCGTAGTGCAGGTCGATCCAGGCCTGCCGGGTGCTGGCGTGCTTGGACACATTGGCCAGCAGTTCACAGACCGCGAAGTAGGCGGCGGACTCCACCGGTGGCTGCGGGCGGCCAGCCAGGTCGGCGGCGACCTCGACCCGGAGCCCGCTGTCCAGGGCCAGGGCCCGGATCGCGTCGGCCAGGCCGCGGTCGGCCAGCACCGGCGGGTGGATGCCGCGGACCAGATTGCGCAGCTCGGCCAGGGCCTGGGCCGAGGCCGTGCGGGCCTCGGTCAGCAGGGCCCGGGCCGCGTCCGGGCTGGTGCCGATCAGGTCCTCGGCCGCGCCCAGGGTCATGCCCACGGCCACCAGCCGGGCCTGGGCCCCGTCGTGCAGGTCGCGTTCGATGCGGCGGATCTCGGCCGCGCCGCTGTCGATGGTCTCGGTCCGGGTCTGAGCCAGGTGTTGCACCCGGTGGGCCAGTTCGGCCTGGCCGGTCGGGGCGAGCAGGGTCCGGGCCAGGATGGCGTGGCCGCGCAGCGCCCAGGGGGCGATGGCCACGCCCAGGGTGGCCAGGGCCAGGCCGGCCAGGATCTGCAGCGGCGCCCCGCCCGAGTGGACGTGCATCACCACGGGGTTGGGCAGGGAAGGCGACCCGGGTTTGGCGGTGAAGGCCTGTGACGAGGAGGTACCCACCTGACGGCTCAGGCCGCTGGCGATCAGCAGGAACCCGGCGACCACGGCGATGGCGGACAGCGCGGCGATCAGCCAGCCGACGGTCGCGTTGACCGCGCTCCAGGTCAGGTCGCGCCGGGTGGCCGGGTCGCTGGTGAGCCAGTGCAGCCGGTCATGAAACGGGGGCCGGCGGCCAGACGGCCGCGGCTGGTAGGACTCGGTCACCGAGATCCCGGCCCAGTCCCCCAGCAGCCGCCGGCTCAGCCGGGCCAGATTGCGCAGGCCGAGGAGGGCGGGCACCGCGGCCAGCCGTCCCACCACGACACCGGCCGCCAGCAGCACCAGCGCCAGCACGACCCGTTGCCGGGCGTCTATTCCGTGGTCGTCCAGCACTACCGCGATCGCCAGCCCGATCAGGAACGGCGAGAGCAGCAGAAGCAGTAGCAGCACCAACTGGGCCGCGGCCAGCATGGCGTAGACCACCCCCTGCCCGGTCGCGGTGATGCCCCCGCGAACACCAGGCCGTACCGGGCGCCACTGGCCCGTGATCATCGCCGGCTCGCTCATGATGCTGCCTCCTCGTTCCCCGTTGCCGCCAGTCTCGCGCGGACCGGGCCGATCGCACAGTGACGCTGAGACCCCAATCCCTGGGTGTATCCAGATCCACCCCGCCGGGTACGGTGCCAACCAGGGGCGCGTCCGGTTAGGGTTTCGGTGCCGTTCGCGCGGTCCGGACACTGCGTCGTCTCCTGGAGGTCAGTCTCGTGCAGCCAATTGTGCTGGGGCCCAACATGCCGGCCATGTTCTACCGCGGCGCCGGCCGCATCGACCGGCTGCGCGGCACGACCGGGCATGAGGACCGGCCGGAAGACTGGATCGCCTCGGTCACATCGCGCTTCGGCACCGACACTGACGGGAAGACAACGTTGCCAGATGGAACGCTGCTGGCCGACGCGGTGACGGCCGAGCCCGAGTCCTGGCTCGGCCGCGAGCACGTGGCCAAGTACGGCAGCGACACCGGGCTGCTGGTCAAGCTGCTCGACGCCGGGCAGCGGCTGCCGGTGCACGTCCACCCGGACCGGAGCTTCGCGGCCGAGCACCTGGCCAAGCCGCACGGCAAGACCGAGGCCTGGCTGGTGCTGGAGGCCGAGCCGGAGGCCGCCGTGCACCTGGGCTTCCAGCGGGACGTGACCGCGGACGAACTGACCGGCTGGGCCCGGGCACAGGACATCGAGGCCATGCTGGCCGTGACCAACCGGGTGCCGGTCAGCGCCGGGGACACCGTGCTGTGCCCGGCCGGGACGCCGCACTCGATCGACGACGGCATCCTCATCATCGAACTGCAGGAGCCCGCCGACCTGTCGATCATGCTGGAGTGGAGCACTTTCGGCTTGGGTGAGGGGGACGCCACCCTGGGCCTGTCGCTGGAGGAGGCGCTGTCCTGCATCGACCGCAAGGCCTGCCCGCCCGAGCGGCTCAAGCAGCTGCACGGCCGGTCGCTGAACAACGGCGTGGGCTCGCTGCTGCCCAGCGAGGCCGACGCCTTCTTCGTCGCCGAGCGGGTCGACACCGCCGTGGGCCGGCACCTGTCCCAGAGCTACGGCGTGCTGGTGGTCACCGGGGGCAGCGGTCACCTGGCCACCGAGGACGGCTCGTCGGTGCCGGTCGGCCGGGGCAGCACGGTGGCCATCCCGTACTCGGCCGGGCCGGCCGTTCTCTCCGGGGAGATCGAGGGCGTCCGCTGCCTCCCCGCTGGTTAGCCTCGGGGGCAAAGCCCCCCAGACCCCCCACGCGGGCTTCGCCCACGTAGCCCAAAGGGCCCCCAAGCCCGTTATCAGGCTTACCGAGGGTAGACCAGCGGCAGGCCGAAGATCGGGAACAGCTTCTGGTCGTGGAAGGCGGGCATCCAGGTCAGCCCGGCCTCGCTGGCGTGCAGGACCTGGATCATGCGGGCGTGGTGACGGCCGTCGTCTTCGATCCGGTAGGCGCCCAGGGCGGGCTGGCCGTTGGCGGTGGTCATGATGGCCCGCCAGCGGTCGGGCCGGGTCAGCGGCCGCTTGGTCAGGAACCGGGCCACGGTCTCCCGGCCCTGGAACCACATCGGGTACGGCGGCATCTCCAGCACCACCTCGTCGGCCAGCAGCCGGGTCAGCGTGGCCATGTCGGCGGCCACGAACGCGGTCACGTACTGGTCGGCCAGTTCCCGCTGCCGCTCGGTGGGCGCGGTGCCCACCCGCTCGGGCCCGGGCGCGACCCGCTCGAGCTGGGCCCGGGCCCGCCGCAGGGCGCTGTTGACCGCGGTCGGGGTGATGCCGAGCAGGTCGGCCACCTCGGCCGCCCGCCAGGCCAGCACGTCGCGGAGGATCAGCACGGCCCGCTGCCGGGCCGGCAGGTGCTGGAGGGCGGCCACGAAGGCGAGCCGGATGCTGTCCCGGGCCGCCACCACGGCGGCCGGATCGGCGCCAGCCGTTCCGCCCAGCAGGGTGTCGGGGAACGGCTCCAGCCAGGGAACCTCCGGCTGGTCGACGGTGGGCAGCTGGGCGGCTTCGGCCAGCCCGCCGGGGCGGCTGAGGTCGGACGGCATGGGCCGGCGGCGGCGGCTGTCCAGGGCGTTGAGGCAGGCATTGGTGGCGATCCGGTACAGCCAGGTCCGCAGCGACGCCCGCTGCTCGTCGAAGCCGGGGTAGGCGCGCCAGGCCCGCAGCATGGTCTCCTGCACCAGGTCTTCGGCGTCGTGGAGGGAGCCGAGCATCCGGTAGCAGTGGGCCAGCAGTTCCCGCCGGAACGGGTCGGTGCGGGCGGCGAAGTCCGGGCCGGCCGGCGCCAATCCAGCTGGCGCCGTTCCGGCGGGCCCGGTGTCCTGCTCCATGGGCACAGTCTGCGTCATCTTCATGACTTGGTTTCGCTCATTGTTCGAAGGTCGGGGGCGGGAGTCGCCACCCGTGCCGGGTCCGCCGGCGGCCGGCGCCGGGACGGAACCAGCGCTCCGGCCACCGCCCCGGCCAGGGACAGCCCGGCCGCGACCTCGGCGGTGGGCACGAACCCGGCCCCGAAGGTCCGGGCCGAGGCGTAGCTGCCGGCCCCGCTGAACACCGCGGCCAGGATCGCGATCCCGAACGTCCCGCCCAGCTGGCGCAGGGTGTTGAAGGTACCCGAGGCCTTGCCCAGGTCGGCCGCGGGCACCGCGCCGATCACGCAGTTCTGGGCAGCGGGCATGGCCAGCGACACCCCGCAACCGGCCAGCACCAGCGGGGCCACGATGGCCGCGTAGCCCAGCTGCTCGCGAACCACCAGCGCGACCCAGACGAACCCGGCCGCCTGCAGGGTGAGACCGGCCGCGATCAGCGGGCGCTCCCCGATCCGGGGCACCAGCGCCCCCGCCACCGGGGCGACCAGGGTCAGGGTGACGGTCCACGGGGCCAGCCGCAGGCCCGCCCCGAGCGGCCCGTAGTGCCAGTCGAGCTGGAGCAGCTGGGCCAGGAAGAACGCGGCCCCGAAGATCCCGGCGTACATCCCGAACCCGGCCGCGTTGCCCGCCGTGAAGGCCCGGGACCGGAACAGCCGCAGCGGCAGCATGGGCTCGGGGGCGCGGCGTTCCCAGGCGATGAACCCGGCCAGGGCGGCCACTCCCCCGGCCAGCGCGCCCAGCACCTCGGGGCTGGTCCAGCCGGCCGTGTTACCCCGGACCAGGCTCCAGACCAGGCCAAGGGCAGACACAGTCGCGAGCACGACCCCGCCGGCGTCGAACCGGGCCGCCCGGCCCCGGCTCTCGCCGATCTTCCGGGCCGCCAGCGGGATCAGCACCAGGCCGATCGGCACGTTCAGCCAGAAGATCCAGGGCCAGTCCAGGCCCTGCACCACGACGCCGCCGATCATCGGGCCGCCCAGCACGGCCAGCCCGGTGACGCTGCTGAAGATGCCCAGGGCCTTGGCCCGCTTCTCGGGCGCGTAGGCCGCGGACAGCAGGGCCATGGCGTGCGGCATGATCATGGCGGAGCCGACGCCCTGGACGGCCCGGGCCGCGATCAGCCAGCCGATCGACGGGGCCAGCGCGCACGCGGCCGACATGACGGTGAACAGGCCGAGCCCGGCCAGGAACAGCCGCCGCCGCCCGAACCGGTCGCCCAGCGCGGACGCGGTCATGAGCAGTACGGCGAAGCTCAGCGTGTAGGCATTGATGATCCACTCAAGCTCGCCCAGGGAGGCGCCGAGCTTGAGGTGGATGGTGGTCAGCGCGGTGGTCACGACCAGGATGTCCAGCCCGACCATGAGCGACGCCACCGAGGTCAGGGCGAGCACCCAGCGCGGATTGCTGTTCACTGCGGCTCCCAGGTCCGGGCCCCGGGTCCGGTCCCGGGGCGCTCACCGGTACCTACCGGCGAGCGCCGGGAAATTCATCGGCCGCGCGCGGGGAGTTCCTGGGTCAGGACGGGCGCCCGCCGAAGTCCCAGTGGTGCACCTCGATGGCGGCGTACCGGTCCGCGGTCAGCAGTCCGCCGGCCGCGGCGGCGTCCGGCGCTTCCAGCAGGGCCGCCGTGCCCAGCCAGGCCACACCGTCGTCAGACAGCAGCGGCCCGTAGGCGATCAGCTCATCGCGGCCCGGCGGCGGGTCCTGGTCGGCGGCGGGCCCGGCGCCGAGGCCCAGGACCAGGAAGCGGCGACCGCGGTACGGGTCACCGGGGAACTCCCACATGGTCCGCCCGAGCAGGTTGCGCCACCGGCGCAGCAGCACGTCCCGGTACACGCCCGCCTGATAGTTGGGCTCATCGAAGGCGAACGCCCGGGCGGCCGCGGCGTCGGGCAGCCCGACGATGTGCACGCTGCCGGTGGCGGTGTCACCGTCGCCGGTCAGGGTGGGGCCGCGGGCGACGAGCTTGGCCTGGTACCGGTCCATGTAGGACCAGTGCTCTTCCCGCAGGTCGTCACGCAGGGCCGCGGACCCGGGCCGGTCACGGTGGTAACAGAAGAAGTCCACGCCCCCAGTCTCGATCACGCGGCCGGATTGTCAGGGGTGTCTTCGAGGATGGAAGCCATGACCGAGGAGATCGTCCCGTTCCGGATCGACGTGCCCGAGGCGGACCTGGCCGACCTGCGGGACCGGCTGCGGCGGACCCGGTGGCCGGACCGGGAGACCGTCGGCGACTGGTCCCAGGGCACGCCGCTGGCCTACGTGCAGGACCTGTGCCGGTACTGGGCGTCCGGCTACGACTGGCGGGCCCGGGAGGCCCGGCTCAACCGGTTCCCGCAGTTCAGGACGGGGGTCGACGGCCTCGACCTGCACTTCCTGCACGTCCGGTCGCCGCACCCGGGGGCGCTGCCGCTGATCATGACGTCGGGCTGGCCCGGGTCGGTGACCGAGTTCAGCCACGTCATCGGCCCGCTCACCGACCCGCCCGCCTACGGGGGTGCCGCGGCCGACGCCTTCGATGTGGTGTGCCCGTCGCTGCCCGGCTACGGCTTCAGCGCCAAGCCGGCCCGCCCTGGGTGGGGTGTCCAGCGCATCGCGGCCGCCTGGGCCACGCTAATGGCCCGGCTCGGGTATGCGCGGTACGGTGCCCAGGGCAGCGACTGGGGCACCAGCGTCACCACCAGCCTCGGGCAGCAGGACGCCGGGCACCTGGCCGGGATCCACGTCGTGCCCCCGATCGCCCCACCCGACCCCGCCACCATGGGCGACCTGACCCCGGCCGAGCAGGCGTCCCTGGAGGCCCTGCAGCAGGCGGCGGCCCGCGAGTCGGGGTATTCGGCCGAACAGTCGACCAAGCCCCAGACCGTGGGCTACGGCCTGGTCGACTCCCCGGCCGCCCTGGCCGCGTGGATCACGGAGAAGTTCTGGTCCTGGACCGACCACGACGGCTCCCTGGAGTCCGTGGTCAGCCGCGACGATCTGCTGGACAACCTCATGCTCTACTGGCTGCCGGGCACGGCGGCTTCCTCGGGCCGCCTCTACTGGGAGAGCTTCGCCCAGGTCTCGGAGTGGTTCACCTCAGCGGTCACCGACACCGTCGACGTCCCCACCGGCTGCACGGTCTTCCCCAAGGAGAACCCTCACCCCTCCCAGCGCTGGGCCGCCCGCCGCTACACCGACATCCGCCACTGGTCGGAGCCCGAGCGAGGCGGCCACTTCGCGGCCCTGGAACAGCCGGAGCTGTTCGTGAACGAGCTCCGCACCTTCTTCCGCCAGGTCCGCTGAGCAGCGGCGGCCCCGTCCGGGACTCCGGGAGGCTGGGAAGGGAAATCCGCAGTATCTGCGGAAAAGCCTTCCCACGTTCGAACTGCACACGAAGCTGTGAGGTCCCTGTGGCTGATGGGGCCAGTGGGGTCGCTGGGGCGGGCGGGGCGAGGGGCCGACGGGGCGAGGGGACGGGCCGACGGGGCCACGGGCCGAGGGGCCTGGGTGGGCGGGGCCACGGGGCGAGGGGCCTGGGTGGGCGGCGCGGCTGGGTTGGCTAGCGGTCGTCGCTGAGGATGGGTTCGGGGAGGGTGCCGGCGTTGTGCTCCATCAGGCGCCAGTGGCCGCGGCGGGTAGCCAGGACCGACCAGGAGCAGTTGGAGAGGGGGCCGATGGTGTCCCAGACATCCCCGGGGAGGCCCAGGAGCTTGCACATGCCCAGGCGCAGGGCGGCGCCGTGGCTGACCACCACGGCCAGGGCCCCGGGCGGCAGGGTCTCGATGATGCGCTCGAGGGCGCCGTGGACCCGGTCGGCCACGGCCGCCGCGGTCTCACCGCCGGGCGGGGACCAGGTGCGGAACTCGGCCGGGTAGCGTTCGCGGATCTCGGGGCCGGTCAGGCCCTCCCAGGCGCCGCCGTGGCGTTCACGCAGGTCCTTGTCGGGGGTTACGGGCAGGCCGGTCAGCCGGGCCAGGGGGGCGGCCGTGGACGCGGCCCGGGCCAGGTCGGAGGCGAAGATGGCGTCGGGGTTCAGCGCGGCCAGGAGGCGGGCGGCCCGCTCGGCCTGGGCGACGCCGGTCTCGTCCAGGGGGATGTCGGTCTGGCCCTGGAAGCGGTCCTCGAAGTTCCAGACGGTCTGGCCGTGACGCCACAGGACCAGGCGGGGACCACGCCCGGCGGGGGCTTCGGCGCCACCCAGCCGGGACCCAGGGGCGCTCAGCGCGGGTTCCCGTCGGGAGAACCGGGGCCACCGGGCTGACCCGCGGCCACCGGCTCGGGCAGCCGGATGATCGGGCAGTCCTTCCAGAGCCGCTCCAGGGCGTAGAACACCCGTTCCTCGGAGTTCTGGACGTGGACGGTGATGTCCGCGAAGTCGAGGAGGACCCAGCGGCCCTCCCGCTCGCCCTCCCGGAGGATGGGCTTGGCTCCGGCCTGGCTCAGCCTCAGCTCGATCTCATCGACGATCGAACGGACCTGGCGGTCGTTCGCGCCCGAGCAGAGCAGAAACGCATCGGAGATCACGAGCTGCTCGCTCACGTCGTAGGCGATGATGTCGGTGGCGAGCTTGTCAGCCGCGGCCATCGCTGCGATCTCGATGAGCTCGACGGCCCTGGGGGTCGCGGTCACGTGTGCTGTTCGCCCTCCTCGGCTGGGCAACTGGACGGTTACGCCTACATCCAGTGTGCCACGTCACCCTGCCAAGACCGACGGCCAAGATCCGCGCCCGCCGCGCGCCGGCGCAAGCGCCCGGGCCGCCGCGGCGACTGTGCCGCAACGTTTGGGGAGGCATTCGCATGACCATTGCGGTGAGCCGCCGCCAGTTGTTGGCGGCGGCCGGGGGCATGGCGCTCGCGTCCTTCGCCCTGCCGCCCAGCCTGCGGAAGGTTCTCGGTGACAGCACCGGCGCGCTGACCAGCACGCAGAAGCCGTCACCGGTTTCGGACATCAAGCACGTCGTGGTCCTGATGCAGGAAAACCGCTCGTTCGACCACTACTTCGGCACCATGCCCGGGGTCCGCGGGTTCAGCGACCCGTCGGTGTCGAAGAAGGTCTTCTACCAGGCCGACGCGAAGAACCCGGACCAGTACCTGCTGCCGTTCCACGCCGACACCGAGCATCACAAGGGCCAGGCGCTGCCGTCGACCAGCCACAACTGGGGCCCGCAGCACCAGTCCTGGGGCAACGGCAAGATGGACGGGTTCGTCACCGCCCGCCTGGCCTCGGACGGCGTGGCCGGGCAGTACACCATGGCCTACTACGACCGCAGCGACATCCCGTTCCACTGGGCCCTGGCCGACGCCTTCACCATCTGCGACGGCTACCACTGCTCGATGCTGGGCCCGACCTGGCCCAACCGGCTGTACCTGATGACCGGCCAGGTCGACCCGGCCGGCCAGCACGGCGGCCCGATCTACTCCAACGAGGTACCGTCCAGCGGCTACTCCTGGGAGACCTACCCGGAGATGCTGACCAAGGCCGGGATCTCCTGGAAGGTGTACCAGGAGAACGACAACTACGGCCTGAACGTGCTGGAGTACTTCGACCAGTACCAGGCGGCGCCGGCCAACTCGCCGCTGTTCCGGAACGCGATGCGCTTCTACCAGCCGGGCCAGTTCGAATACGACGCGGTGCACGACCGGCTGCCCACGGTGTCGTGGATCCTGCCCACGTCCTACCAGTCCGAGCACCCCGACTACATGCCGGCCGCCGGGGCCGACTTCGTGGCCAGCAAGGTCAACGCGATCGCGGCCAACCCCGATGTGTGGGCCAAGACCGTGTTCGTGCTGATCTACGACGAGAACGACGGCTACTTCGACCACGTGGTGCCGCCCACGGCCCCGGCCGGGACCCCCGGCGAGTACATCACCGTGCACGGGGTCAGCGACCCGATCGGCCTCGGTTTCCGGGTGCCGTGCGTCATTGTGTCGCCGTGGACGGTCGGCGGGTACGTCAGCCACGAGACCTTCGACCACACCTCGGTCATCCAGCTGATCGAGCAGGTCACCGGCGTAATGAACCCCAACATCACCCCGTGGCGGCGGAAGACCGCCGGCGACCTGACCGGGGCCCTGGGCGCGGGCCGGTCCCGCCGCGTTCCCCGGCTGCCCAGCACCACGGCCGCACTGGAAAAGGCCGAGCAGGCGTTCAAGACCTTGCCGCTGCCGCCGATCCCGGGCCAGCGGCAGGTCGTCCCGAAGCAGGATCCGGGGACCAAGCCGGTCCGCAAGGCACCCGCCCCCAAGCTGGCCGTGAAGGGGGCGTGAACGACATGACCAGGCGCAACAGCAAGCTCAGCGGCAAGCAGTGGGCCCTCGGCGCCGCAGCGGTCGTGGCCGCGGGCGCGGTGGCGGCGACGACGGTCACGCTGACCACCGGCGGCACCGCATCCTGCCCGGCCCGGCACACCGGCTCATCCCGGGCCAGCCTGGCCGCCCCGTCCGGCCAGGGGCCGGCCGGGGCCGCCTACGTGGCCGACGCGGGCGCGGACGGGTTCAGCGCGATCGACACCGCCACCTGCAAGGTCATCCAGACCTACAACGTGGGCGACCCGCCGGTCCCGGGCAACCCCGGCGACTTCGACTTCGACTCCACCGGCGAGGCCCTGGCCATCCACGGCAACACGCTGTACTTCGCCGACACCGGCAACTCCACGGTGGCCGTGATCGACGCCAGCAAGATCGACCCCAGCAACCACAACCCGGACGAGACCCCGATCAACGTGGGGCTGAACCCGCAGGATCTGGCGGTCAGCCCGGACGGGTCCCAGGTGTGGGTGGCCGAGACCGGCCCGCAGACCTCGGCCTCGTCGCCGTCGGCGGTCAGCGTCATCTCCACCGCCACCGACAAGGTCACGGCGCGATGGACGCTGCCCGGCGCCCCGGCCCAGATCCGGTTCTCACCCTCCGGGACCCGGGTCTACGTGGCCGCCGCGGGCGGGGTGGCGGTGTACAGCACCGCGACCCGGAAGCCGGCCGGCTTCATCCGGGGCCTGGGCGACCCGCGCGGGCTGGCGGTCTCCCCGGACGGCAAGAGCCTGTACGTGACCGGCACCGAGTCCAACCAGCTGTACGTGATCAGCACCGCGACCGACCGGGTCACCCGCGCGATCAAGGTCGGCGAGATGCCGTGGCAGGTCGTGGCCTCCGCCGACGGCAAGACCGTGTACGTGGCCAACCCGGACTCCAACTCGGTCTCGGTCATCGGTGTCGCCAGCGGGGCCGCCCGGGCCAAGGTCACGTCGACGCTGGCCGTGCCCGGGGTCCCGGACACGCTGGCCCTCACCCCGAACGGCCAGCAGCTGTGGGTCGGGGCCCGGATCGCGGCCAAGGTGGTCGTGCTCAGCACCGCGGACGGTTCGACCGTCGGGTCGATCAACCTCGGCGACGCGCCGAACGCGGCCGGGGGCTACGCGCCGACCGGTATCGCGCTCACCGCTACCCCGGCCGCAGGGTCCTGACCAGGATGTCGTAGACCAGCGCGCCCGGGGCCGGCGGCCCCGGGCGCGGGTCCCGGGACCGGGCCACCTTCTGCCAGCCCCACTGGCGGAAGGCCTGCTGGGCCGGGGTGGCGGCGGGCAGCACGGCGGCGGTGGCCCGCTCCTCGGGCCGGCCTTCGACGATCAGGTCGCACAGGGTGCGGCCGATGCCCTGGCGCCGCCAGGACGCCCGGACGCCCAGGTCGGTGAGGGCGAAGGTGCGGCCCGGGTGCTCGGCCGTGACGTGGCCGGGCACGGTGGTGGTCAGGTTGCGCCACCACGAGGTGGACGGCCGCAGCGGGAACCCGGTGGCGTACCCGACCAGGTAACCGCCGTGCCAGGCCCCGGAAAGCACGAATCCCGGTTGACGGCGCTCGACCCGGGACCGGGATACGAGACCTTCGACAAATTCAAGAAACTTGTACGGCGGGTCAGTGTAGATCTCGTCCTGCAGCGTCACCAGGTCGTGCTCGTACCCGGCCGCGCTCGAGCCGTCCAGCAGGCGGAAATCCAGGCCGGGCTCGGTCACGCCGGCGGCGGGTCGTCCGGGGCGGAGTACAGGTCGCGTTTGGCGATGTACTGGACCACGCCGTCCGGGACCAGGTACCAGACCGGCTCGCCGTCGGCGACCCGGGCCCGGCACTCGCTGGAGGAGATGGCCAGGGCCGGGATCTCGACCAGGCTGACCTTGCCGTCCGGCAGCCCATCCTCGGTCAGCGTGTGCCCGGGCCGGGTACAGCCGATGAAGTGGGCCAGCGCGAACAGCTCGTCCACGTCATGCCAGGACAGCATGGTGGCCAGGGCGTCGGCGCCGGTGATGAAGAAGAACTCGTCCTCGGGCGCGGCCGCCGCCCGCAGGTCCTTCAGCGTGTCGATGGTGTAGGTCGGACCGGGCCGGTCGATGTCGACCCGGCTCACGCTGAACCGCGGGTTGGACGCGGTGGCGATCACCGTCATCAGGTAGCGGTCCTCGGCCGGCGACACGTCGCGGCCGTCCTTCTGCCAGGGCTCGCCGGTGGGCACGAAGATCACTTCATCCAGCTCGAAGATGTGCGCGACCTCGCTGGCGGCGACCAGGTGACCGTGGTGGACGGGATCGAACGTGCCGCCCATCACCCCGACGCGCCGCCCCTCCCGGCGTCCCTCCCGGACAGCGTCCATAACGGAAGAGTATCGGCACCGGCCAGGCGTTCGTGGCCGGCTGGCGGGGCTACCATACGAGATATGACTCCAGTGCCGGATCGAGCGCGGGTACGCCTTCCGGGTATCAGTTCTCGCGCGTATGAACACCCCGCCGATCGTTCCGCCCTGGTGGCGATGCGCAAGCTGACCGGGTTCGACGTCCTGCTGCGCAAGCTGTCCGGGCTCTTCAACGAGCGCGCCCTGCGGCTGCAGTTCCTGGCCAGCGGCGTGCGCGTCTCCGAGCGCCAGTTCCCGCAGATCAACGACATGGTCCGGGACGGGGCCTACGTGCTGGACCTGCCGGAGATCCCTGAGGTCTTCGTCACCCAGAACCCGCTGGTCAACGCGATGGCTCTCGGTTCCGACAAGCCGTTCATCGTGATCAACACCGGCCTGGTCGACCTGATGGATGCCGAAGAGCTGCGCACGGTGGTCGGTCACGAGCTCGGGCACGTGCTGTCCGGGCACGCGGTCTACCGGACCATGCTCTTCCACCTGATCAACCTGGCCGCGCGGATCGCGTGGATGCCACTCGGCTACATCGGCCTGCGCGGCATCATCTGGGGCCTGGAAGAGTGGTACCGCAAGTCCGAGCTGTCCTGTGACCGGGCCGGCCTGCTGGCCGCCCAGGACCCGGACGCCGCCCGGCGCGTGCTGATGAAGCTGGCGGGCGGGGCCCGGCTGTCGGAGCTGAACTCCGACGCCTTCATGGAGCAGGCCCACGACTACGACGCCGTGCCCGACGTGCGCGACGGGCTGCTGAAGATCCTCCAGCTGCAGGGCAACTCGCATCCGTTCGCGGTGACCCGGTTCGCCGAGCTGACCCGGTGGATCGACGGCGGCGAGTACGAGCGCATCCTGGCCGGCGACTACCCGCGCCGCGACACCGACAACACCGCCACCATGGGCGAGGAGATCCGGAACGCGGCCAAGTCCTACCAGGAGTCGTGGAACCGGACCGAGGACCCGCTGGTCGGCATGTTCCGCGGGGCCGCCGACACCGCCATGCGGGCCGGTGAGGGACTGTTCGGCCGCTTCGGCAACGGCGGGCGCCGGGACAGCAACGGGGACGACTGACCCTTCCCCGGCCCTGGCTCGGCCACGGGTTGCCCATTCGGCGCCCGGCCCCGGGATTTGTGTGCAGAAGATGTCGTTATCACAGTCGTTATCACAGCGTTTTCTGCACACTTTTCCGGCTCGGACGGGGGCAGTCGCGGCGGCGGGGTCAGCGGGTGAGGATGACCATGTCGTCGCGGTGGATGACTTCGCGCTCGTATTCGTGGCCGCGTTCGCGGGCCAGCCAGCGGGTGGAGCGGCCCATCAGGGTGGGGATTTCGGTGGAGTCGAAGTTGACCAGGCCGCGGGCGACCACGGCACCGTCGGGGGCGCAGAGGTCGACCGGGTCGCCGGGCTCGAAGCTGCCTTCGGCCTTGGTGATGCCCGCGGGCAGCAGGGAGGCGTGGCGGCCGACCACCGCGTCGACGGCGCCCTGGTCCAGGTAGAGCTGGCCGCGGGGAACGGCCACGTGGGCCAGCCACAGCAGCCGGGTCCGCGGGCGCCGACCGGTGGCGGCGAAGTAGGTGCCGACCGGCTCCCCGGCCAGGGCCGCGGCCGCGTCGGCGGCGCCGGCCACCACGGTGGGGATGCCGGCCCCGGTGGCGATGAGGGCCGAGTCCACCTTGGTGGTCATGCCGCCGGTGCCGACCCCGGCCCCGGAGCTGCCGCCGACCCGGACGCCGTCCAGGTCGGCCGGGCCATTTACCTCGGCGATGCGGCGGGCCCCGGGACGGCGCGGGTCACTGTCGTACAGGCCGTCGACGTCGGACAGCAGGACCAGCGCGTCGGCCCTGGTGACGTGCGCGACCAGGGCGGCCAGCCGGTCGTTGTCGCCGAAGCGGATCTCTTCGGTGGCCACGGTGTCGTTCTCGTTGACGATGGGCAGGATGTGCAGTTCCAGCAGCCGGTCCAGGGTGCGCTGGGCGTTCCGGTAGTGGGCCCGGCGCATCAGGTCGTCGGCCGACAGCAGGACCTGGCCGGTGCCCACGCCGTGGCGGGCGAACGCGGCCGCGTAGCGGGCGATCAGCAGGCCCTGCCCGACCGACGCGGCCGCCTGCTGGGTGGCCAGGTCGTGCGGGCGGGTGGGCAGGCCGAGCGGGGCGATCCCGGCCGCGATGGCGCCGGACGAGACCAGGATCAGGTCGGCGCCGGCCCGCAGCCTTCCAGCGAAGGCGTCGGCCAGGGCGGCGATGCGGTCGTCGTCGATGCTGCCGTCGGGGGTGGTGAGCGAGGACGAGCCGACCTTGACCACGACGCGACGTGCGGACGCGATGTCGGTCCGCTCGGCCACGGTCATCCCAGTCTGCGGTCGGTGCCGCGGGGGCCGGGCAGGGAGCCCGTCGGCAGGGTCGGGTCCCAGTCGAACACCACGGGGTCGGCCGGGTCGCCGATCAGCACCATGTCGCCGGGCACCGCCCCGGCCTCAGCCAGCTTTTCCTCGACACCGAGGCGGGCCAGCCGGTCGGACAGGAAGCCAACCGCCTCGTCGTTGCTGAAGTCGGTCTGCAGGACCCAGCGGCGGGTCTTCTCGCCGCGGACGAAGTAGCCGCCCTCGGGAGTCCGGACGATCTCGAAGTCCGGGCCGGCCGCGGGCTCGGGCCGGATGACGGTCCGCGTCGGCTCGGGCGCCGGGGCGGCGGCGCGGGCCGCGGCGACCAGCCCGGCCATGGCGAAACCGAGCTCGCGCAGGCCCTCGCGGGTGGCGGCCGAGACTTCGAACACCTGAAGGCCGCGCTCGGTCAGGGTGTCCCGGACCATGTCGGCCAGGTCGCGGGCGGCGGGCACGTCGACCTTGTTCAGCGCGACCAGGCGGGGACGGCTGGCCAGGTCGGTGCCGGTCAGCTCGGCGTAGGCGGCCAGTTCGGCCTCGATGACCTCGAAGTCGGTGAGCGGATCCCGGCCCGGCTCCTCGGTGGCGCAGTCGATGACGTGGACCAGGGCCGCGCAGCGTTCGATGTGGCGCAGGAACTCCAGGCCCAGGCCCCTGCCCTGGCTGGCCCCGGGGATCAGGCCGGGCACATCGGCGATGACGAACTGCACGTCACCGGCCTCGGCCACGCCCAGGTTGGGGATCAGGGTGGTGAACGGGTAGTCGGCGATCTTGGGCCGGGCGGCCGACATCGCGGCGATCAGGCTCGACTTGCCCGCGCTGGGGAAGCCGATCAGGCCGATGTCGGCGATGCTCTTGAGCTCGAGGACCAGGTCGCGCTCCTCGCCCGGCTCGCCCTTGAGCGCGAACCCGGGGGCCTTGCGGCGGGGCGAGGCCAGCGCGGCGTTGCCCAGGCCGCCCTTGCCGCCGGCTGCGGCCACGAACCGGGTGCCGATCCCGACCAGGTCGGCCAGGAACTTGCCGCCGCCGGTCCGGACCACGGTGCCGTCGGGTACCCCGATGATGATGTCGCCGCCTTCGGCTCCGGTGCGGTTCGACCCCTCGCCCGGCTTTCCGTTCCCGGCGCGCCGGATCGGGCGGCGGTGGAAATCCAGCAGCGTGCTGACGCTCGGGTCGACCTCGAGGATCACCTCGCCGCCGCGCCCGCCGTTGGCCCCGTCGGGGCCGCCGAGCGGCTTGAACTTCTCCCGCCGGATGGACATACAGCCGTTGCCACCGTGGCCGCCGGCCACCTTGAGCAGTGCCTCATCGGCAAATTCCGCCATGGCGCCCCTCCCTTCCGTTGTCCTGGGGGCTTCCGGTCTCAGGCATGACAAAGGCGGACCGGGTGGCCGGTCCGCCTCTGCCTGATGTGTCCCTTGCGGGGCCGCGGACCTAGCCGGCGGCCACCGGGGTCTCTTCGCTCTCCGGCGTGATGCTCACGGCCCGGCGGCCGCGGTGCGAGCCGAACGTCACCTTGCCCGCGACCAGCGCGAACAGGGTGTCGTCACCGCCCCGCCCGACGTTGATGCCGGGGTGAAAGTGGGTCCCGCGCTGCCGGACGATGATCTCGCCCGCGTTCACGCGCTGGCCGCCGAAACGCTTGACGCCAAGCCGCTGAGCATTGGAGTCGCGGCCGTTCCGGCTGGACGAGGCGCCCTTCTTGTGTGCCATGTCAGCTCTTCGCCTTCGCTGTGCTTGCCTTCTTCGGCGCGTCGATACCGGTGATCCGGACCTGCGTGTACTTCTGGCGGTGACCCAGACGACGCCGGTAGCCGGTCTTGTTCCGGTAGTGGATCATGTTGATCTTCGGCCCGGCGGCGTCGCCGACGATCTCCGCCGTGATCTGGTACCCGCTGACCTTAGCGGGGTCGGAGATCACGTTGTCGTCGTCGACCACCAGGACGGGGACCAGCGTGATGCTGGAGCCGACGTCACCGGAAAGCTTGTCGACGTTCAGGACGTCGTCGACCGACACTTTTTCCTGCCGGCCGCCTGCGCGCACAATCGCGTACACCCGAGAACTCTCTCTCCCTCGTGCGTGCCCTCGCGAATCCCTTGGCCTGGCCAGGGGACGATGTGCCAACGACGGGCTCGCCTGAACTTACAACTGGCGTCGGGGGCCCGTGCTGCGGGCACGTCCCAGGCGCCGACAACCCAGGTTACCAGAGCTTTTGCGGTAGGCAGTAACAGTCGCGCGTCTCAGTGCCCTTCGGTGGGGGGTTCGGGGGTCTCGGCCGCCGGCTCAGCGTCGGTGGCGGAAACGGCGACGGCCTCGAGGTCCGGGCCGAGTTCGGCCGTCGGGGCCTCTGGGGTCGCTGGGGTGCCGGTGGCGGGAGCGGCGTCGACGGCCGGGGCCTCGGTGGCCGGGGGCGTCTCGGCCGGGACCAGCAGCTCGGTCAGCTCGGCGGGCTCGGTGGGCTGACCGGCGGCCTCGGTCGCCTCCAGGGTGGCCACCGTGCTCGACGCTTCGGCCGGCTCCTGGGCTTCCGGCGCGTTCTCGGCGGCCAGGACCTCAGTGGCGGGCGACGTGTCCTGGCGGTTGCCGCGACGCCGGTTGCGGCTGCGGCGGCCCTCCCCCGGCTTGCTCTCGCCGTTGTTCCCGTTGCCGTTGTGGCCGTTCCCGTTACCGCCCTCGGACTTGCCGTGGCCCTGGTCCGAGGACTCGTCGCGGCGCTCGTGGCGGCCGCGGCCGTGGCCGTTGGACGAACCCGAGCCGGAGTCGGAGCCGGACGAGCCGAGCTCGGCCAGGTCCAGGGAAACGTGCACGCCGCGGCCGTTGCAGCACTCGCAGGGCTGGGAGAACGCCTCCAGCAGGCCGGCCCCGACCCGCTTGCGGGTCATCTGGACCAGGCCCAGCGAGGTGACCTCGGCCACCTGGTGCTTGGTGCGGTCCCGGGCCAGGCATTCCAGCAGGCGCCGGAGGACCAGCTCGCGGTTGCTCTCCAGCACCATGTCGATGAAGTCGATGACGATGATGCCGCCGACGTCGCGCAGCCGGAGCTGGCGGACGATCTCCTCGGCGGCCTCCAGGTTGTTGCGGGTGACGGTCTCTTCGAGGTTGCCGCCCTGGCCGGTGAACTTGCCGGTGTTGACGTCGATGACGGTCATGGCCTCGGTGCGGTCGATGACCAGCGAGCCGCCGCTGGGCAGCCAGACCTTGCGCTCCAGCGCCTTGGTCAGCTGCTCGTCGATGCGGTACTCGGCGAACACGTCCTCGCCGTCCGGGTTGGCCCAGTGGCTGAGCCGGTCGGCCAGATGAGGGGCCACGTAGCTGACGTACTCGTCGACCTCGGCCCAGCCCTCGTCGCCGGACACGATGAGCTGGCCAAAGTCCTCGTTGAAGACGTCGCGGATGACCCGGATGGTCAGGTCCGGCTCACCGTAGAGGAGTTCCGGGGCGCTGGCCGTCTTGGACTTGCGCTCGATGTTCTCCCACTGCGCGGACAGCCGGGCCACGTCGCGCTCGAGTTCCTCCTCGGTGGCACCTTCGGCGGCCGTGCGCACGATCACGCCGGCGTCCTCGGGCATGACCTTCTTGAGGATCTTCTTGAGCCGGGTCCGCTCGGTGTCCGGGAGCTTGCGGCTGATGCCGGTCATGGACGCGCCCGGCACGTACACCAGGTAGCGGCCGGGCAGGCTCACCTGGCTGGTCAGCCGGGCACCCTTGTGGCCGACCGGGTCCTTGGTCACCTGGACCAGGATCGACTGGCCGGACTTGAGCGCGGACTCGATCCGCTTGGACTGGCCCTCCAGCCCGCTGGCGTCGAAGTTCACCTCGCCGGCGTAGAGCACGGCGTTGCGGCCCTTGCCGATGTCGACGAACGCCGCCTCCATCGACGGCAGCACGTTCTGGACCTTGCCCAGGTAGACGTTGCCGACGTAGCTCTGGTGGCTGGACTTGTTCACGTAGTGCTCGACCAGGATGTCGTCCTCGAGCACGGCAATCTGGGTCCGGTCGCCGCGGCGGCGGACGACCATGGTCCGCTCGACGGCCTCGCGCCGGGCCAGGAACTCGGCCTCGGTGATGACCGGCGGGCGCCGGCGGCCGGACTCGCGGCCCTCGCGCCGCCGCTGCCGCTTGGCTTCCAGCCGGGTCGAGCCCTTGATCGCGCGCACGTCATCCGACCGGCTGGCGGCCGGGCGCGCCTCGCGGACATGCACCACCGTGTCCGGCGGGTCGTCTTCGCTGGTCTTGTCGGTCTCGGACGCCGAGCCGCGGCGGCGCTTGCGGCGGCGGCGGCGGCCCGGGCCGTTGCCTTCGCCGTCCTCGTCGTTGTCCTCGTCGTCGCCGGAGTCGGCGTCGGCCGCGGTGTCCTCGGCCCCGGCGCCCGGCTGGCTGGCGTCGCTGTCGCCGGAGTCGCTGTCGGAGTCGGCGTCGTCGGCACCGTTGCCGCCCCGGCCGCGGGAACGGCTGCGACCGCCCCGGCGGCGCCGGCGGCGGCCGGCCTGGCCGCCGTCCTCGTCGGACTCGTCGTCCGGGCCGGAGGTGTCGTCCGCGCCCGCGCTTTCCGGCGCGGCCTGGGCCGCTTCCGGCGCGGCGGGTTCGTTCTTGTCGGCCTTCTTGTCGGCCTTCTTATCTGATTTGTGGTCTGGCTTGTCGGCCGGACCGGTGTCGGACTTGGCCCGGCTGCGGCGGCGCGTGGGGCGGGTGCCGTTCTCCTCGTCGCCACCGGAAGTTTCGGCGGCGGGCGTGGCCGCGGGCCGCTCGGCCGGGGCCGGAGCCTCGGCCTGGGCTTGGGCTTGCGGCGCCTGGAACAGCACCTGCGGGGCCTGGAAGGCCACCGCGGGCACGGCCGGGGCCGGCGGGGCGGGGTCAGGAGGGCCGGCCGGGCGGCTGGAAACGCCACCCCGGCTCGGCCCGGTGCTCACCGCACCGTGGTCTGGGCCACCTGTCCCGTCACCTGATCCTGCGTTGTCTGGCTCGTTCTCGAGCATCCGGGCAATCTCCCGTCAAGCTCCCGGGCGCGCGGACCCGGCCAGGGTCCTGCGCGCCACACGGGAGCACATAGTGTCCTCGTCCCTGGACGGAGCCGGCCTTGACGGCGGCTGCGGCGCCCAGGTTCGTTACCTGTCTTAGTTCTGCGCGTGATCGCGGGGACTGCCCCGCGGGCCACGCGGCGTACTGGCCGCGCTGACGCGCGGAAATGCGGACCGGCGTGCGGGTGAACCGCACGGGTCCGCAGCCCATGGGGCGCACAGGCGCCCTCATGGCACGTTTACCTTTGCTGGCGTCGGCGCCACGACCTCCGCGTCCGGGCCGAGAATGCCCTGGGCCAACCGGGTCACGGCCGGGGCCGGTTGCACGGCCGCAGCTCCCCCCGGGAGCATCCCGTTCAGTACATCCTCAGGCCGTACGGCGGGCTCTGTGTGCCGAACAACCAACCGTATTGTCGCACATTCGTGATGGTCGTTCGCCCCGGCGCGCGGGCCGACTTCCAAGGTCAGCACGGCCGCGCGGGCGTCGAAGCGGCGGACACCCTTGCTGGTGAGCCGCTCGACCGGCACCTCGGCGGCGGCCAGGAACGCACGGACCGCGGACGCGGCGACGTCCGGTGCGACCCCGGGCAGTTCCACCAGCCACTCCGACACCGTCAGGCGGCCGTTGAGCGAGCCGCCGGAATCTTCAGCTACTTCGATAACGTCTATCCCGTCCGGCAACGCTCTGTCCAGTACCGAACGCATACCGGCAGAATCGACGGGCGCGGTGAGGGCCAGGGTCAGGTATTCAGCCTCGCTGGCCACCCCGGTCTGCGTGCCGCTGGCGTAGGAGATCTTGGGGTGCGGGCTGAAGCCGGCCGAGTGCGCGATCGGCAGCCTGGCCTGGCGGACGGCACGTTCGAACGCCCGCTGCACGTCCCGGATGCTGGCGAACCGCATCCGGCCCCGCTTGGCGTACCGGACCAGCAGATGCTGGACGGCCGGCGCGGGTTCCGGGCCGGTGGGGCGGTTCTTGGGCGCGGGCATGGGTCAGCTCACGCTCAGCACCGGGAGCAGCTTGGTGCCGGCCGGCAGCCGCTCCCCGGTCGGGCCGGTCTGGATCTCGGTGCCCATCGACGGGCAGACGCCGCAGTCGTAGCAGGCCGACCAGCGGCAGTCTTCGACGTCGCCGTCGCCCTGGAGGGCTTCCTGCCAGTCCTGCCACAGCCAGTCCGGGTCCAGGCCCGCGTCGAGGTGGCCCCAGGGCAGGACCTCGTCCTCGTCGCGCTCGCGGGTGGTGTACCAGTCCAGGTCGACCGGCTCGTCGGCCAGGGCCTGGTCGGCGCAGGCCAGCCAGCGGTCGAAGGAGAAGTGCTCGCTCCAGCCGTCGAACCGGGCTCCGTCCCGCCACACGGTCTCGATGACCCGGCCAACCCGCCGGTCGCCGCGGGACAGCAGGCCCTCGATCACCGACGGCTGGCCGTCGTGGTAGCGGAAGCCGATGGCCCGGCCGTAGGTCTTGTCGGCCCGCAGGGCCGCGCCCAACTGGCGCAGGCGGCTGTCGACCACATCGTGCGGGCACTGGGCCGCCCACTGGAACGGGGTGTGCGGCTTGGGCACGAACCCGCCGATCGACACCGTGCAGCGGATGTCCTTGCGCCCGGTGACCTCGCGGCCGGTCTGGATGACCCGGCGGGCCAGATCGGCGATGGCCAGCACGTCCTCGTCGGTCTCGGTGGGCAGGCCGCACATGAAGTACAGCTTCACCTGCCGCCAGCCGCTGGCGTAGGCGGTGGTGACCGTGCGGATCAGGTCGTCCTCGGTGACCATCTTGTTGATCACCTTGCGCATCCGCTCCGAGCCGCCCTCGGGCGCGAAGGTCAGGCCGGACCGGCGGCCGTTGCGGGTCAGCTCGTCGGCCAGTGTCACGTTGAAGGCGTCGACCCGGGTGGACGGCAGCGACAGGCCGGTGTTGGTGCCCTCGTAGGCGTCGGCCAGGTCCTTGGCGATCTCGTTGATCTCGCTGTGGTCGGCGCTGGACAGCGAGAGCAGGCCGACCTCGCTGAAGCCGGTGGCCTGGACCCCCCGCTCGACCATCTGGCCCACGGTGGTGATGGCCCGCTCCCGCACCGGGCGGGTGATCATCCCGGCCTGGCAGAACCGGCAGCCGCGGGTGCAGCCGCGGAAGATCTCCACGCTGTAGCGCTCGTGCACGGTCTCGGCCACCGGGACGATGGGCTTGCGCGGGTACTGCCACTCGTCCAGGTCCATGACCGTGTGCTTGGCCACCACCGGGGGGATGCCCCGGTCGTTGGGCACGGTCCGGTCGATGCGGCCGTCGGGCCGGTAGGTCACGTCGTAGAAGCGCGGCACGTACAGCTGGCATTCGGCCGCCAGCGTGCGCAGCAGCCCGTCGCGGCCGCCGGGGCGGCCCTCGGCCTTCCAGCGCCGGACCTGCGCGGTGATGTTCAGGACGGCCTGCTCGCCGTCGCCGAGGACCACGCCGTCCAGGAAGTCGGCGATGGGCTCGGGGTTGAACGCGGCGTGCCCGCCCGCGATGACCAGCGGATGCCAGGTCCCGTCGGCCGGGTCGCGGTTGTCGCTGTGCAGAGGAATGCCAGCCAGATCGAGCGCGGTGAGCAGGTTGGTGTAACCGAGTTCGGTGGAGAAACTCACTCCGAGCAGGTCGAAGTCGCCCACCGGGCGATGCCCGTCCACGGTGAACTGCGGAATCCCGTGCTCGCGCATCAGGGCTTCCATGTCGGGCCAGACGCTGTAGGTGCGCTCGGCCAGCACGCCGTCCTGCTCGTTCAGGATCTCGTACAAGATCTGCACGCCCTGGTTGGGCAGGCCCACCTCGTACGCGTCCGGATACAGCAGCGCCCAGCGCACGTCGGTGGCGTCCCAGTCCTTGACGACCGAGTTGACTTCCCCGCCCACGTACGCGATCGGCTTCCGGACGCGCGGGAGCAGCGGCTCCAGACGCGCGTAAACCGACTCTGTTGGCATCACACCAGCCTACCTACGGCTGGCCATTGTTCGGGCGACACCCGAGTTCAGCAATTACGCAGGCAGGCTTATTCCGCCGGCCAACCGAGGTAGAGGGGCGGCCGGCGGCGGAGGGGTCACTCGAAGACCTGGCGTTTGTGGTGGACGGACAGCAGGAGACCGACGGCGATCAGGTCGGCGAAGATGGCGGAGCCGCCGTAGGAGATGAAGGGGAGGGGGAGGCCGGTGATGGGCATGATGCCGACGGTCATGCCGACGTTGACGAAGGCCTGGAAGAGGAACCAGATGGCGATGCCGGAGGCGACCAGCATGCCGAAGCTGTCGTCGGCGCGGGCGGCGATGCGGAGGGCGCGGACCACCACCACGCCGAGCAGGGCCACGATGACCACGGCGCCGACGAAGCCGAGCTCCTGGCCGGCCACGGTGAAGATGAAGTCGGTGCTCTGGGCGGGCACGTAGCTGCCGGACACCGACTGGCCGTGGAACAGCCCCTGGCCGAACATGCCGCCGGAGCCGATGGCGATCTTGGCCTGGATGGCGTTGTAGCCGGATCCGGCCGCGTCGTTGGACGGGTGCAGGAACGAGGAGAACCGGGTCAGCTGGTAGCCCTTGACCAGGTGCAGGCTGAGCGCGCCGATGACCCCGACCGCGGCCACCGCCAGCAGGCTCAGCACCCAGCGCAGCTGAATGCCGGACAGCAGGATCATCCCGGCCAGCACGACCACCAGGACCATGGAGATGCCCAGGGCCGGCTCGATGATGACCAGGCCGATCAGGGGCAGGCCGCAGGCGATCACGATGCCGACGTCGCGCAGGCTGGGGCCGGGGCGGCCCGCGGACGGGTCCCGGCCCCCTTCGCGCAGCTCGCTGAACAGCAGCGCGGTCATCAGGATGAGGGCGATCTTGGCGTACTCGGACGGCTCGATCTGGAAGCCGCCGGGCAGGTCGATCCAGCCCGCGGCGCCGTTGACGGTGGCCCCGAGCGGGGTCAGCACGACCAGCAGGCCGAGAATGGCCAGGCCGTAGGCGACCGGCGCGAGCACCCGTAGCTGCCGGTGGTCGACCAGGCTGACCAGGGTCATCATGACCAGGCCGATGACCGCGAAGATGGCCTGCTTGTCCAGGTAGGTGTGCGGGTTGGCGCCGCGCTGGACCAGGCTCGGCTCGGTGGCCGAATAGACCAGCAGCACCCCCAGGGCGCACAGGGCCAGCACGGCCGCGATCAGGATCCAGTCCAGGTGGCGCAGGCGGCTGTCCCGGGACGTGACCCGGGTGATCATCGAGCGCGGGCGGGTCCGGAACGCGCCCGGCCGCGGCCCACCGCCGTAGCTGCGCTGGGTCACGCTCATCCGGCATATCCCTTCGGCGCGGTGATCTTGCCGGTCGAGGCGATCCGCGGCAGCGACTTCGGCACCTGGCCGCCGGGCACCGCGGCCTGGTGGCCTTCCAGGCCGTAGATGCCGTCCCAGATCTGCCGGACGGCGGGGGCGGAGGCGTCGGCACCGTAACCGGAGTCCGGGATCATCACGACCACCACGTACTGCGGGTCGTTGCAGGGCGCGAACGAGGCGAACACCGAGGTGGCGACCTTGCCCATGACCTGGGCGGTACCGGTCTTGCCGCCCACGCACACCTTGTTCAGCGGGAAGCCGGAGAACGCGCCGGCCGCGGTGCCCTGGGTGACCACCCCGGCCAGGGCGCTGCGCAGGTAGGACAGGAAGCTCGACGAGGCCGGCAGGTGCCCGGCCACTGGTGGCGCGATCTGCTTGACCACCTGGCCGGACGGGCTGACCAGGGCCTTGCCGATGCGCGGTGCGTACAGCGTGCCGCCGTTGGCCATGGCCGCGTAGGCGTTGGTCAGCTGGAGCGGGGTGACCAGGTCATAGCCCTGGCCGATGGCGGCGATGGCGGCCTGGCCCGGCTCCCAGACGTTGCCGCTCTTGCAGTCCTGGTACTCGATCTGCTGGACGTAGGTACCGTCGGCCTTGCCGTACTTGCACCAGTTCTGCCCCTGGTGGGCGTTGTCCTTCCAGTAGTAGTACAGCCACTCGCGGGTCGGGACCGTGCCGGTGGCTTCCTCGGGCAGGTCGATCCCGGTCGCCTTGCCGAAGCCCCAGGCCAGCGCCTCCCTCTGCATCTTCTGCACCGGGGCCTTGGCGCTGGTGACCACGTTGGCGTGGGGGTTGTCCCGCTGCCACATCTCGTAGCCCAGGTTGTAGTACACGGTGTCGCAGGACTGGATCAGCGCCTCGGAGAAGCTCATGGCGCCCTGGTTGGGCTCGCCGTCGTTCTTGTAGGTGTGGCCGCCGATGTTGACCGAAGCCGGGCACTCGTACTGGCCGTCGAGCGGAAAGCCGTCCGACACCGCGGCCGCGGTCGAGGTCACCTTCCACGTGGAACCGGGGGCGTACTGGCCCTGGGTGGTCCAGTTGATGGCCGGGGCCCCGTCCGACTGGCCGAACAGCGCGTCGAACTGGGTCTGCGAGATGCCGTTGGTCCAGACGTTGGGGTTGTAGTCGGGGTAGCTGGCCATGGCCACCACCCGGCCGGTCGTGGTCATCACCACGGCCGCACCCTGGTTGGCGTCGTTGCCGGACGCCCGGGCCTTGGCGATGGCCGAGTTCAGCGCGTTCTGGGCGTCGGCCTGGATCTTGGA
Organism: Streptosporangiaceae bacterium; assembly: GCA_036495425.1. Lineage (GTDB taxonomy): Bacteria > Actinomycetota > Actinomycetes > Streptosporangiales > Streptosporangiaceae > Bog-532. The sequence continues at coordinate 25,487 of DASXMW010000186.1, forward strand.
GTTGATGCTGGTCACAAGGTTGTCGCCGGGCTTGGCGGCGGTCCCGCCCACGGTGCCGGTAACGTCGCCGGCCGCGTTCACCGAGACCGTGTCGGTCCCGGTCGTGCCGGTCAGGGCCCGGTTGTACTGCTCTTCCAGCCCGGCCTGGCCGACCAGGTCAGCGGTGGAGTAGCCGGTCCCGGCGGGCAGGTGATCCTTCTTCAGCTGCTCGGTGGTGGCGGGCTGCAGGTAACCGAGGACCTGGGCCGGGTTGGCCCCGTCCGGCATCGGGTAGGTCACGACCCCCTGGGCCTGCGCGGTCACCCCGGGGAACTGGCTCTGCTCCTCCATGATCTGCAGGGCGACCTGGTCGCTGACGTTCTCATCGACCGGGATCGGCTGGTAGGGCGAGCCGGCCCAGCAGGGCTGCTTGACCTTGGCCGTGCACAGCCGGACCTTCTTCTCGAGCGTGTCGTAGGGCATGTTGATCATGGGCGCCAGCCGCCGCAGGACGCTGGTCCCGCCGTCGTTGCGCTGGGACAGGGTCATCATGTCGACCGAGACCACGAGCTTGGTCCGGTTGGTGACCAGCGGGCCGCCCACGTCGTCGAGGATCTGGCCGCGGACGGCGGGCACGACGATGTTGCGCGTCTGGTTCTGCGAGGCCAGCTTGACGTAGCTGGTGCCGTTCATCACCTGGATGTACCAGAGCCGGCCGCCCAGCGTGATCAAGAGCGAAGCCACCACCACGTACAGCACCAGCATGCGCCGCCGCGACGCCGAGATCATCTAAATCCTCCCCATTTCCTGCCAGCACTGTGCCTGCGGAACAAACGACCCAGCCAGGTGCCCCGGCGCATCTTCAGCCGCGGCGCGGACGAGCGGCCGAAGGGCCGGCCGCGGCCGAGGGCGCTGCGTTTGCGGAACGAACGGCCGCCGCCGAACGTGCCCCGGCGCGGGGTGGCCCGGCCCAGCACCGGGCCGGTGCCGATGCTGGCGCCCATGCTGCGCTTACGGAACTTGGGGCTGGCCCCCGCCCGGGACGCCGCGCTGGTGCGCCGGCCCGCGAACGGGCTGCGGCGGCCGTGGAAGTGCAGGCGCGGCGCGGCCTTGGGCCCGGAGTACCGGGGGCGGGTGCCACCCAGGCCGGACGCTGATCCACCGGTGCCGCGCAGCCCGCTGGCCCGCAGCCGCGGCTCGCGCTGCGGGGTGCCGCCCAGGGCCGAGGGCCGGGTCGGGCTGGACGCGCGGGCGGCCGCGATCCAGGCGTCGCCGCCGCGCCGCTCCCCCAGGTGCAGGCGGGGTGAGCCGGACGCGCTGGCCTGCCGGACCGCGCCGGTGGACAGCCCGGCGGCGCCGATGGCACTGGCCGCCGCCGAGGACAGCGCGGCCGACGGGCCCTCCTGCCCGGAGGTCGCCCCGACCCGGCTGTTCAGCTTGATCACGCCGAACAGCACGAACGGGCTGAGCAGCACGTTGTACACGACCTGGGGCGGGAGCACGTGCTGGACCGCGGCCCAGGTGACCTGAGGGTCGCTCAGCATCACGCCCAGCACGGCGTACAGCACCGCGCCGACCGCGGCGGCCCCGGCCGAGATGGCCACGTACAGCGCCGGCGACTCCTCGCCCAGGCCCGCGAGCCGGCCGCACAAGTAGCCGACCAGGGTGAAGACCAGCGCGTACTGCCCGATGGTGTGCCCGGCGGGCGGGGCCACGTCCAGGGCCAGGCCGGCCAGGAACCCGGTCAGCATGCCGGGCACCGGGCCGCCGGTCAGGGCCAGCGCCACCACCACCAGCAGGACCAGGTCCGGCCCGGCGCCGCCGGGCAGTACCAGCCGGTTGACGACGGTCAACTGGGCCGCCAGCGCGACCGCGCACAGCACCACCGAGATGAGGAGCCGCCGCACCTCAGCCCCCGGTGGTGGTGCCGGAGGTGGCGGGCTGGGACGGGGCGGTCGGGGTGACGGTCACGGTGACGGTCGGGGCTGGCTTGGGCGCGGTGGGCAGCACGGAGTCGTGCGGGTCCTGAGCCGGGCCGGCCACCACCACGCCGACCACCCCCAGCGAGGTGAAGTTCACGAACGGCTTGACCAGCCCGGTCTGGGTCAGCGAGCCCGCGTTGCCCTGGACCCTGGTCACCTGGCCGATCGGCACGCCCGGCACGTAGGGGGTGTTGTGCACCGAGCCGAACGTGACCAGGTCCTGGCCGGGCTGCAGGGTGGCGTTGCCGTCGAACAGCTTGAGCTTGAGCACGGTCGGGCCGGACAGCGACTTGCCGGTCCCGGTGATCGACCCGACCTGCTGGCTGCCCGCCATCCGCGCGCCCACCACCGACGAGGCGTCGGTGGCCAGCAGCACGGTGGAGGTGTTCGCGCTGACCTGGGTCACGGTGCCGACCAGGCCCTGGCCGTTGAGCACGGTCTCGTGGACCTTGACCCCGTCCTTGCGCCCCACGTCGAGGGTGACGGTGTCGCTGTAGTCCTGGCCGGCCGCGATCACGCTGGCGGCCACGACCCGGTAGCCGCCCTTGCCCGCCAGCTTGAGCAGCGACGACAGCTGGGCCTCGTCGGCCTTGCTGACCTGAGCCTGGCTCAGCTCGGCGCGGAGTCTGGCGTTGGCCGCCTGCAGCGAGGCGATCTTGCCGTCCGAGGAGGGGCCGCCGGTCACCCAGTCGAACACCGAGGACACCGGGCTGGTGACGTCGCTGGCCACCCGCTCCACCGGCCCGAAGATGCCGGACCCGACGCCCCGGGCGCCCGAGGTGCCGCCGTCCCGGAAGTCGATCGTGATCAGCGCGATGGCGGCGACCAGCAGGACACCGAGGACCAGGCGCACTCGCCGGGTGTCGTGCATGCGACTCCTCGCGGGCGCCGCGGCTGGGCGGCGCCCTGTTACTCAGCGCCGGGTCTCGGGCACGAGAACCTGGCGCAGCGTCTCGAAATCCTCCACGCACTTCCCGGTTCCCAGTACCACCGAGTCGAGCGGGTTGTCGGCCACATGGACGGGCATCCCCGTCTCTTCGCGGATCCGCTGGTCGAGCCCGCGCAACAGCGCTCCGCCGCCGGTCAGGGCGATACCCCGGTCCATGACGTCACCGGCGAGCTCGGGCGGGCACTTGTCCAGCGTGGTCTTCACCGCGTCGATGACCAGGTTAAGGGGTTCTTCGATGGCGCGCCGGATCTCGGAGGCAGAAATCACGATGGTCTTGGGCAGGCCACTGACCAGGTCGCGGCCGCGGATCTCGGCGTGCGGCTCGTCGGCCCCGGGGAACGCCGACCCCAGCGCCATCTTGATCTCCTCGGCGGTGCGCTCGCCGAGCATCAGCGAGTACTCCTTCTTGCCGAAGCTGATGATGGCGTCGTCCAGTTCGTCGCCGCCGACCCGGATCGACTGCGAGGTGACGATGCCGCCCAGCGAGATCACCGCGACCTCGGTGGTGCCGCCGCCGATGTCGACCACCATGTTGCCGGTCGGCTCGTTGACCGGCAGCCCGGCGCCGATCGCGGCCGCCATCGGCTCCTCGATGATGTAGACCCGGCGGGCGCCGGCCTGGTGGGCCGCTTCCTTGACCGCGCTCTGCTCGACTCCGGTGATGCCGCTGGGCACGGCGACCACGATGCGGGGCTTGGCCAGGTGCCGCCGGCGGTGCACCTTCTGGATGAAGTAACGCAGCATGCGCTCGGTGACGTCGAAGTCGGCGATCACGCCGTCCTTGAGCGGCCGGACCGCGACGATGTTGCCCGGGGTCCGGCCGATCATTCGTTTGGCTTCGATGCCCACGGCCACGATCTGGCCGTTGTTGGTGTTGAGCGCGACGACGGAGGGCTCGTTGAGCACGATCCCGCGGCCCCGCACGTACACCAGCGTGTTGGCGGTGCCCAAGTCGACCGCCATGTCGCGGCCGAGAATCGCCATCGCGTTACTCATGGGGGAGGGCAACCTTCCCGGTCGGGCGCTTCAGAGCTGGTCAGGCCATTTCGGCTGGTCAGGTTGGTTGGCGCCTTTACAAATACTGTGGGGGCCACACCGCTCTGGTTGCGGGTAGCAGGGGCCTGCCTCGGCCGGGCCGGGTCAGGTGAACTCGGGGAAGAAGATTTTGATTTCCCGCTGGGCCGATTCGGGCGAGTCGGATCCGTGGACGACGTTCTCGCCGATCTCCAGCGCATGATCACCACGGATGGTGCCCGGGGTGGCCGCGACCGGGTCGGTCGCGCCGGCCAGCCCGCGGAAGGCCTGAATGGCCCGCGGACCCTCCGCCACCAGCGCCACCAGCGGCCCGGAGGTGATGAACTCCACCACCGGTTCGAAGAACGGTTTGCCGACGTGCTCGGCGTAGTGGGTGCTGGCCGTCTCCCGATCCAGGATCCTCAGTTCCAGCGCGACGATGCGCAAGCCCTTGCGCTCGATCCGCTCGATCACCGAGCCGACGAGGCCACGTCGAACCCCATCGGGCTTGATGAGGACAAGAGTACGTTCCGGCAACGACGCTCCTTCTGAGGATGCATGTGAGCGAGGGCAACGGTCCAGTAGTCGCGAGAGATACCCGCGGCAGGCAGTTTACCCGCGTCATCGGGTGACGGCACCGGCGCGGCGCGCCCGGCCCGTGAGAATTATGACGGCAATCGCGATCAACACCGACACCAGGCCGGCCAGCTCCCACGCGCCTACCGCGCCGGCCAGGGCCAGCCGCTCCCCCGCCTGAGGGTGATTCGAACCAGCGGCCAGCTGGGTCACCATCCGGACCTGCACCGCCCCGGCGGCCAGGTAGCCGGTCATCACCCCGCTCAGCAGCAGGGACGCCCCGGACAGGGCGCTGGCTTTGGGCACGGTCGTCTCGGTCCCGGGCGCCTTGGTCCCGGGCGCCTCGGTGCCGGTCAGGGCGGCGGTCAGGGCGGCGGCCAGCCCACCGGCCAGCGGGGCGCTGACGCCGGCCAGGACCAGGTCGGGCACGAAGGGGCCGGCCAGGCGCGCGGCGGCCAGGCCTTCCATGGCCACAACGAGTCCGGCCAGTACCACGGGGCGGGGGTGGCGCCGCAAGGTCAGGGCGGCGGCCACCCCGGCCGCCACGGCGGCGGCCGTGACGCCGAGCGGCAGCCAGGATTGAGAGTGGGCGGGTTCCGGGCTCAGTTCGCGCAGGCTGGTGATCGCGCCCGCGGCTGGGGCCACGACCAGGCCGGTGACGGCGGCGACCATGGGGAAGCAGAGCGGGCCGCCCACCAGGCGGTCGGCCGAGGCGACGGCGGCTACCCCGTAGAGGATCAGGATGGCTACGGCTCCGGCGGCCAGCAGCGCCGCGGGCGACCGGTAGGTGACGCCGACGCTGAGCGTGGCCAGGCCGAGGCCGGGGACGGTGAGGACGGCGAGCTGGGCCCGCTCCTGGGTGGCGTCCTGGCGGGCTCGTGATGTGCGGGGTGGCTGGGGCTGGTGGGTGTGCTGGGGCTGGGGGGCTCGGCGGGAGGTGCGGGAGCGGAGGGCCGGGCGGGGGGCGCCGGGGCCGTCGGCGAGCAGGGCGTACAGGGCGGCCACGGTCAGGGCCACCCCGGTCAGCCAGGGGTACGGGGCCAGGGCGCCGTGCCAGCCGCCGCTGGCCAGCCGCTCCCGGGTCACCGCCGACACCGCGGCCAGGCCGGCCACGGTGGTGGCGGCCCACAGGGCAGCCAGCAGGCGCCGGGGCCTCGGCGCTCGTTCCCAGGCCAGGCCGAGCGCGGCGGGCAGGGCCAGGCCGGCCGCCACCCCATGCAGCACCCGGACCGTGCCGATCGCGGCCACCGTCCGGGCCGACCCGCCGGCTACGTCGGCCACGGCCATGATGAGCAGGCCGGTGAGCAGGACGGGCCAGGCCCGCCAGCGGATGACGGCCAGCCCGGCGATCCCGGCCACGGCGGCCATGGCGGGCAGGGCCAGCCCGGCGGCGCGCAGGACGGCGGCCGGCGTGTCCGCGCCGCCCGCGACACCGCCGGCCGGGCCCAGGACCCAGGCGATGGCGTTCGGCGCCTGCAGGAGGCAGAGGGGGGTTACGGCGGCCACCACGGCCGCGGCTACCAGGTCGGCGGCGATACGGCGTGTGGCCCGTGGGGCGGGCGGGTTTTCGGGGGCGGCGTGCGCGGGGGTGGCGTGCGCGGGGACGTCGTGCGCGGGGACGTCGTGCGCGGGGGCGGGGGCGGGGTGCGACGGGGCGGCAGGCGTGGGCGCGGGGTGGAAGTTCGCGGGCACGGAGTAGCCGAGCGTAAGGCAGGCCGGGCGGCCTGGAGTCCGCGGGGGTTGCCGGGCCGGGGACGGTGCCGGGCGAGACCGGGTGGCCGGGCCGGGAGGCGTCGCGGGCTGGCCTGGCGTGGGCGCCAGGCCGGACCAGCCGTCCGAGACTCGTCACTAACCGCTCACCTCTAATTACTCAGGGCGACGGTTCTTAGACTAGCCCCGGTCGGGCGGCTCCACCTTGTTCGCGAGACGAATTCCGCCGAACCACAGCGCGAGGAAGACGACACCGAGGACGTACAGGGCGGGGACCTCGATACCGGCCAGAATGATGAGGAACTGGAGCACAGTGCCCGCGATCAGGGCCCAGCGGCCGCGTCCGATCAGCCCGGCCAGCACGATCGCGACCACGGCCAGTCCCCCGCCGACGCCGAAGGCGACGCCGTGGTTGAGGTGCTGGATGGTGACCGCCACCGGGACGGCCAGGATCAAGATGATCGCCTCGAACACCAGCACCGAGGACAGCAGCCGCCGCAGGACGGACCGCTTCTTGCGGGGCGGAGGGGCCTGTTCCGGAGCCTCGGCCGGCTGGTCGGTCACGGGTTCGGTCACGACAGATCAGCCGCGGTGAAGGGGTGGCGGCCGGTGCCGCCGTCGCCCACGGGCAGGTCGGTGGTGGGCGCGTCCGGCGCCAGCAGCAGCCGGGCGTCGCCCGCGGTGATGACCGAGCCGGTGATCAGCACGCCCCCGCCGCCGGGCAGGTCCGGGTCGGGGGTCTCGTCGGCCAGGCCGACCGCGACCTCGATGGCGTCGTCCATCCGCTCGGCCACGTGCACCCGGTCCAGGCCGAACACGCCACCGGCCAGGTCGGCCAGCTCCTCGGTGGGCATGGAGCGGTCCGAGGAGTTGCGGGTCACCACCACGTCCGACAGCACCGGCTCCAGTTCGTCCAGGATGCCGGCCACGTCCTTGTCGGCACTGACGGCCAGCACGCCGACCAGACGGCTGAAGCTGAACGCCTCGGTCAGCGCGGCCATGGTGGCGGCCATGCCGGCCGGGTTGTGGGCCGCGTCCGCGATCACCGTGGGGCTGCGCCGCAGCACCTCCAGTCGCCCCGGGGACCGCAGGCCCGCGAAGGCCTGGCGGACCAGGTCCACGTCGAGCGGGGCGCGGGTGCCGCCGCCGTCGGGGCCCTCCCCGGCGGCCCCGGCGAAGCCTTCCACCGAAGCCAGCGCGCAGACCGCGTTGGACGCCTGGTACTCGCCGAACAGCGGCAGGAACAGCTCGGGGTAGGTGCCGTTGAGGCCGCGCAGGGTCAGTTGCTGGCCGCCGAGGGCGATCTCCCGCTCCAGCACGCCGAACTCGAACCCTTCCCGGGCCACGGTCGCGCCGACTTCGGAGATCCGGCGCAGCAGCACCTCGGCCGCGGGCAGCGACTGCTGGGCCAGCACGGCCAGCGCGCCGGGCTTGATGATCCCGGCCTTCTCCCCCGCGATCTCCTCCACGGTGTCGCCCAGGTACTGGGTGTGGTCCAGGCTGACCGGGGTGACCACGGCCACCGCGCCGTCGGCGATGTTGGTCGCGTCCCAGGTCCCGCCCAGGCCGACCTCGATCACGGCCACGTCCACCGGGGCGTCGGCGAAGGCGGCGAAGGCCATGCCGGTCAGCACCTCGAAGAAGGAAAGCCGGCTCCCGGCCTGCTCGTCGGTGAGCTTCAGGTACGGCTCGATCTCCTGGTAGAGGGCCACGAACTGATCGGCGTCGATGGGCTGGCCGTCGATGCAGATCCGCTCCCGGATGGAGACCAGGTGCGGGCTGGTGAACCGGCCCGTGCGCAGGCCGCGGGCTCGCAGCAGCGCGTCGATCATGCGGGCGGTGGAGGTCTTGCCGTTGGTGCCGGTGACGTGGATGACCGGGTACGCGCGCTGGGGGTCGCCGAGCAGCCCGGCCAGGGTGGCGATCCGGTCCAGGGTCGGCTCGATCGAGGACTCGGGGCGGCGCAGCAGGATCTGCCGCTCCACCTCCCGCAGCGCGCCGTCGTCGGTCACGGCTGGGTCCTGGGCGCAGTACTCACCCGTCCAGGCTACTGGGGTGCGGGCGCCGCCGGTCCGGTCCCCGGCGGGACCGGGAGCTGGGGCTCGTCCAGGCCCGGGGCCATGATGCAGATGCGGTCCCGGCCCGCCGCCTTGGCCTGGTAGAGCGCGGCGTCGGCCACGGCCAGCAGCTCGTCCAGGTCCTGGCGGGTGTGGGCCAGCTCGGCCACGCCGACCGAGATCGTGATGCTGACGCCAACCGCGGCCTCGCGGCCGTCGCTGACCACGATCGGATCGTCGGCGATGTGCCCGCGCAGCCGCTCGGCCACCCGCCCGGCCTCGGTACCCGAGGTGTGCGGGAGCAGGATGGCGAACTCCTCGCCGCCGAACCGGCCGATCAGCTCGCCCTCGCGCAGCTCGGTCTTGAACCGGTCCGAGATCACCCGCAGCACGCGGTCGCCGGCCAGGTGCCCGTGGGTGTCGTTGACCAGCTTGAAGTGGTCGATGTCGATGATGGCCAGCGAGGTCGGCGACCAGTAGCCCCGGATGCGGGACAGCTCGGTACTGGCCTCGCGGTGCCAGGTGGCGGCGTTCAGCAGTCCGGTCTTGGAGTCGGTCCGGGCTTCGGCGACGAGCTGGGAATGCATGAGGAACCGCTTCTGCATGAGGACGACGGGCAGGGCCACGATCAAGGCGGCCAGGGTGAAGGTCAGCGCGAACGCGATCAGCGAGGCCAGGCAGGTGACCACCGCGTCGGTAGTGATGGCTTCGCGGTTCAGGATCAGGGCGCGAATCCGGGCGGTGGGGCTGGTCAGCCGGACCGCGAAGACGATCTGCCAGTGATTGATCAGCCAGCCGGACACGGCGGCGGCCAGGACGGCGAAAAACAAGCCGACGGTGTGCTTTCCCGGCGGAAGGTGGCCATGGAGCAGTGGCTGCAAGCCGCTGTGGAATTCCCAGGAAGCCGCCGCGTTGGCCAGGCCGTTGGAGGCCACGCTGAACGCCCGCCGGTGCACCAGGTTGCGGCGGACCCGGAACTGTTTCATGACCGTCGGCGCGATGGGGGCCAGCAGCGCGAAAACCGGTGGCAGCAGCACCGCGATCGAGATGTACCAGACTTCCTGCAGGTCACGGGTCAAGGTGTCGCGGGCCAGCTTGACGTCGCGAGTGGCCTCAACCATGGCCACCGCGCAGGCCAGCAGCACGGCATAGACCGGAACCTGGGACAAGTGCCAGGTGGTGTGCCAGGCCGCCACCACCGTCGCGGCCAACGCCGCCAGCACGGTGCCGATCACGTAGGCCCGCGCGACCGGTGACAGCGACCACACCGGCCAACGCCGGATCCGGGCCACCGACCAGAGGCGGCCCCGCGGGACGGACGTAGCGGTCATCCCCGGGCTCCTGCAATTTTCATTTCAGCTTTTATTTCAGCGGCCAAAAAAGTTTTGCCGAAACTTCGGCAAATACGCCTAATTGTTATTTTTGGCTGTTCATTATCAAGTGTTGCAAGGCGGCCAGCAGGGAATCTCGCCATTGTTGGTTTTCTCAGAAAGGAACGCCATGCGAGCCGATTGGGGCTGACTGAGGTCGTGCAAGCCAGAAAAGAGTGCTGTGGACCAGGGAAAGGAAACAGCATGAGCATCGATTGGGACTGACGATCAGCACCAGTGCTCCAGATCCGGACCAACCGAATTCACCCTCCTTCCGGGACGGCTGACGATTCAGGTCCCCGCGGGACGGCCGAGGTTCCACGCCGCCACCTGAGCATCAGCCAGGTGGCCAGAACGGCTCCGACCAGGCCGCTGCCCGCGACGGCCCGGGCCGGGGTGGCCACAGTGGCGGCCACCCCGGCCAGCACGTAGAGCAGACCCTGGGCCAGGTTCATACCGCCGTTGGCGATGGCGTAGGCCTGCCCGCGGCGATCGTCCGGCGCGTTCAGCACGAACGCGGCGTTGGCGGCGATCTGGTACGAGGCCAGCAAGCCGGACGCGGTCACGATAGCCAGCAGCACCGGCAGGTCCGGGTCAGCCAGGCAACTGACCAGGATCAGGCACGCGGCCACCGCCAGCGGGCCCATCCAGCGCAGCCGTTGCGCCGGGCGGACGGCCCGGGTGAACACCAGCATGCCCACGGCGCTGCCCAGCGGGCCGGCCGCGAAGATCAGACCGGCGGCGGCGGCCCCGTGGTGCAGTTTGGCCGCGTAGGGCACGGCCAGCGCTTCCGGCACCGTGTAGAACGCGCACAGCCAGCCCAGCAGCATGAGCAAGCGCAGCCGGTCAGAGGTGAACACCAGCCGCAGTCCGGCCCTCATCTCGGCCAGCCGGGACAGGCGGCGGTGCCCCACGGCCGGCCGGTGCCGCACGGCCACCGACAGCAGCAGGGCGGACACCGCGAACGTGGCCGCGTCGATCAGCAGCGCGGGCCGGGCGCCCAGGAACGACACGATCACGCCACCGCCGACGAACCCACCCACCACGCCGATCTCCCGGGTGACCTGAGAGGCGGCCAGACCCAGGGTGTAGCGGTCGTCGGGCATGATCGTGGCCCGCAGCGCGGATCGCGCGCCCTGAAACGGGGCGTTCAGTGAGGCGACCACGAACAGCAGCGCCACCATGCCCCACAGCGGCATGCCGGGCACGGCCATCGCGGCCACCAGCACCATCCGGGTCACGTCGGCGGTGATCATGACGCCGCGGCGAGGGAACCGGTCCGCGAGGTCCGACAGGAACAGGCCGCCGACCAGCCACGGCAGGTACGTCGAGGCGTAGGTCAGCGCGGTCAGCAGCGGGGAGCCGGTGCGCTGGAACACGATCACGGTCAGCGCGACCCGGGCGAACTGGTCGCCCGCGATCGACGCGAACTCGGCCAGCCAGATGGCCCGGAACTCACGATCGGCGAACACGTCGCGGAAGGTCGTTCGCCGGGCTGGCGGCGGGGTGCCCGAGGCCGGATAGGCCCGTTCCGCCGTCTCCGCCACGAGACCTCCGATCTGCCAACCGTCGCTCTCTGAACCGCTCTGGTTACATGGTGGCGCGCAAAAGCGGCAATCGCAACAAAGTGTGCCGAACACATCACGGAAGGACAGTCGGGCAGCGAGCCCCCGAGATGCACGTGCAGCCGCACGGACCTGCACCGACCCGTGGAGGGGCGTGCCACAGCCACCCGGGACGGCACCAAAATTGGGCCCCCCGCCACCCCACCTTCGACTAAATGAAGGGAGCGGTGGTGGGCGATGAGGGGGACGGGAAGCGGCTACGGCGGGGTGAGTCAACCCTCGAGGACAGCGAGCCTTTCGGCGAGGCGGTCGATGTCGGCTTCGGCGGTTTCGAGGCGCTGGCGGGTCTTGTCGATGACGGCGGCGGGGGCCTTGGCGGTGAAGCTGGGGTTGTTCAGCTTGGCCCGGGCCTGATCGGCTTCCTTGCCCGCGGCGGCCAGGTCCTTTTCCATGCGGCGGCGTTCGGCGGCGACGTCGATGGTGCCGGCCGTGTCGAGCTCGACGGTCACATTCTCGGCCTCGATGGCGGCGGTGGGGGTGAAGCCGTCGGCGGGCGGGGTGAGCCGGAGCAGGAAGCGGACCGCTTCCTCGTGACCGGCCACCGGGCTGCCGTCCAGGCCGCGCAGCCGGGCCGCGACCCGCTGACTCGGCCGCAGGCCCTGGTCCGAGCGGAACCGGCGCACCTCGGTGACCAGCCGCATGACCGCCTCCAGCTCGGCCTCGGCCACCGGGTCGTCGAACGTCAGGCGCGGCCAGGGTGCGACCATCACCGACTCCTCGCCGGTCAGCGCGGTCCACAGCTCGTCGGTGACGAACGGCATCAGCGGGTGCAGCAGCTTGAGCAGGTTGTCCAGGACCAGGCCGAGCACGTCCCGGGTGACCTCGGCCGCGGCCTGCGCGTCCTGGTCGTCCGGCCGGTCAACCGCCCTGTTGAGCGGGATCTTGGCCAGCTCCAGGTACCAGTCGCAGACCTCGTCCCAGGCGAAGTGGTACAGCGTGTCGCAGGCCTTGGCCAGCTCGTACCGGTCGAGGTCGCGGTCCACCTCGGCGATGACCGAGGACAGCCGGGACAGGATCCAGCGGTCCGGGACCGGCAGCGCGGCCGTGTCCGGAAGCTGGCGCGGCATCCGGGCCCCGTGACCCAGGGCGAACCGGGCCGCGTTCCACAGCTTGTTGACGAAGTTGCGCGAGCCGGCCGCCCACTCGTCGCTGACCGGGACGTCGCTGCCGGGGTTGGCCCCGCGGGCCAGGGTGAACCGGGTGGCGTCGGCGCCGAAGCGGTCGATCCAGTCCAGCGGGTCGACCGCGTTGCCGCGGGACTTGGACATCTTCTTGCCGGTGGCGTCGCGGACCAGCCCGTGCAGGGCCACATCGTGGAACGGCACACTGTCGGCGGGGGCCCGGTCGCGCATGGCGTACAGGCCGAACATCATCATCCGCACGACCCAGAAGAACAGGATGTCGTAGCCGGTCACCAGCACGCTGGTCGGGTAGAAGGCGTGCAGGTCGGCGGTGTCGTCCGGCCAGCCGAGGGTGGAGAACGGCCACAGGGCCGAGGAGAACCAGGTGTCGAGCACGTCGGAGTCCTGGCGCCAGCCGTCGCCGGCGGGCGGCTCCTCGTCGGGGCCGACACAGCGCACCTCACCCTCGGGCCCGTACCAGACCGGGATCCGGTGGCCCCACCACAGCTGGCGGCTGATGCACCAGTCGTGCATGTCGTCGACCCAGGCGAAGTAGCGGGCCGCCATCTCCGGCGGGTGCAGGGTGACCCGGTCGTCGCGGACCGCGTCCCCGGCCGCCTTAGCCAGCGGGGCGACCCGGACGAACCACTGCAGGGACAGCCGCGGCTCCACGGTGGTGCCGCAGCGCTGGCAGTGCCCGACCGCGTGCAGGTAGGGCCGGACCTCGCGGACGATGCGGCCCTGCTCGCGCAGGGCGTCGACCACGGCGGGCCGGGCCTCGAACCGGTCCAGGCCCTGGAACGGGCCGTGGGCGGTGACCACGCCGCGCTCGTCCAGGATGGTCAGGCTGGGCAGGTTGTGGCGGCGGCCGATCTCGAAGTCGTTGGGGTCGTGGGCCGGGGTGACCTTGACCGCGCCGGTGCCGAAGGCCGGGTCCACGTGCTCGTCGGCGATGATCGGGATACGCCGGCCGGTCAGCGGCAGCTCCACGGTCTTGCCGACCAGGTGCCGGTAGCGCTCGTCGTCGGGGTGCACGGCCACCGCGGTATCGCCGAGCATGGTCTCGGCCCGGGTGGTGGCCACGACGATGGAGTCGTCACCGTCTCCGTAGCGGATGGAGACCAGTTCACCATCGTCGTCGCCGTGGTCGACCTCGATGTCGGACAGGGCGGTCAGGCAGCGCGGGCACCAGTTGATGATCCGCTCGGCCCGGTAGATCAGGCCCTCGTCGAACAGGCGCTTGAAGATGGTCTGGACGGCGCGGGACAGGCCTTCGTCCATGGTGAACCGCTCGCGGGTCCAGTCCACGCTGTCGCCCAGGCGGCGCATCTGGCCGAGGATCTTGCCGCCAGACTCGGCCTTCCACTGCCAGACCCGCTCCACGAACCGCTCGCGGCCCAGGTCGTGGCGGCTCAGGCCCTCCTTGGCCAGCTCGCGCTCGACCACGTTCTGGGTGGCGATGCCCGCGTGGTCCATGCCGGGCAGCCACAGCGCGGTGTAGCCCTGCATGCGGCGGCGCCGGACGATCGTGTCGATGATCGTGTGGTCCAGCGCGTGCCCGATGTGCAGCACGCCGGTCACGTTCGGCGGCGGGATCACGATCGAGAACGTGGGGGCGTCGCGCTCGGGGTCGGCGGTGAAGTAGCCGGCCTTCTCCCACAGGGCGTAGCGCGGCCCTTCGACCTCACCCGGGCTGTACTGCGGTGCTAGCTGAACCGTGTCACTCACGACAGACGAGTCTATTGACTCCGGACCTGCGGTTGAGCCCTCGTTATCCCTGTACTACACGCATTTGTGATGTGCTCCTACGCGCTTACGCGCTCTTTTCCCTTGGGGTCCGCCGGTTGCTGACGCCGCGGGGAACCAGAGTCGGGTTGACGTGCTCCAGCACGGCCTCGCGGGTGATGACCACGCGCTCCACGTCCTTGCGGCTGGGCACCTCGTACATCACCGACATCAGCACCTCTTCGAGGATCGCGCGCAGGCCGCGCGCCCCGGTACCCCGCAGGTTGGCCTGGTCGGCGATGGCGTCGAGCGCGTCCGGGGTGAACTCCAGGTCCACGCCGTCCAGCTCGAACAGCCGCTTGTACTGCTTGACCAGCGCGTTGCGCGGCTCGGTGAGGATCGAGATCAGCGCTTCGCGGTCCAGGTTGTGCACGCTGGTGATGACCGGGAGCCGGCCGACGAACTCGGGGATCATGCCGAACTTGAGCAGGTCCTCGGGCATCACTTCGGCGAACGAGTCGTCGGTGTTGTCTTGCTTGCGGGCCCGCAGCACGGCGTTGAAGCCGATGCCGTTGTGGCCGGACCGCGCCTCGATGATCTTCTCCAGGCCGGCGAACGCGCCACCGCAGATGAACAGCACGTTGGTGGTGTCGATCTGGATGAACTCCTGGTGCGGGTGCTTGCGGCCGCCCTGCGGCGGCACCGACGCGGTGGTGCCCTCGAGGATCTTGAGCAGAGCCTGCTGCACGCCCTCGCCGGACACGTCCCGGGTGATCGACGGGTTCTCGCTCTTGCGGGCGATCTTGTCGATCTCGTCGATGTAGATGATCCAGGTCTCGGCCTTCTTGACGTCGTAGTCGGCGGCCTGGATCAGCTTGAGCAGGATGTTCTCGACGTCCTCGCCCACGTAGCCCGCCTCGGTGAGGGCGGTGGCGTCGGCGATCGCGAACGGCACGTTGAGCAGTCGCGCCAGGGTCTGGGCGAGCAGGGTCTTGCCTGAGCCCGTCGGGCCGAGGAGCAGGATGTTGGACTTCGCCAGCTCCACGCTCTCGTCGCCCGCGCGCTCACCGCCGCTCTGAATCCGCTTGTAGTGGTTGTACACCGCGACGGAGAGAGCCTTCTTGGCCTTGTCCTGACCGATGACGTAGGCGTCGAGGAACTCGTAGATCTCCCGCGGCTTCGGCAGGCTGTCCCACTTGATGCCGTCGGGCTCGGAGAGCTCTTCCTCGATGATCTCGTTGCAGAGGTCGATGCACTCGTCGCAGATGTACACACCTGGGCCGGCGATGAGCTTCTTTACCTGCTTTTGGCTCTTGCCGCAGAACGAGCACTTCAGCAGGTCCCCACCGTCACCGATGCGTGCCACCCAGTTTCTCCTTTACATGGGGCCGCCAGCGCCGGATCGAAAGTGATCCGGCGTGGCGGGCATGTCCCGCCATGCCGTCAACCGCTTGCGCTTGCTATTTGACGGTACCGCCTTGTGGAGTCCGATGGACCAATCAAACCCCCTCAGCGGCCCGGGAGGGAAGGGGTCAAGCCCTTCCCACTTTAAGAGGCTACCGGCAGGGCGGCCGTCTGCCACTCAAACCCCGCCGCCTTTCACGGTCCCGGCGGGGAAGTGAGAGGCCCTTCCCGCGCTAAGAGCCTACCGGCACGGCGGCCGACTGCCCTCGCTTGAGCGACGTCAGCACCTCGTCGATGAGGCCGTAATCCTTGGCCGCGGCCGCGCTCAGGAACTTGTCGCGCTCGATGTCGCGCTCGATCTCCGCCTCGGGCCGGCCCGTGTGCCTGGCCAGGATGGTCTCCATGGCCCGGCGCATCCGGTCGATCTCGTCGGCCTGGATCTCCATGTCGCTTGCCTGCCCGTAGCCGCCCTCGGTGGCCGGCTGGTGGATCAGGATCCGCGAGTT
>DASXMW010000187.1:0-29777 GCA_036495425.1 Streptosporangiaceae bacterium
CCCCCGGGCCGTCAGGCCAGGCGTTCAGGCTGTCACGTCGGCCAGGCCGGGCTGCTCGGGGCCGTGCGGGATGTCGAACACCTCTTCCCCGGTGCGCAGCAGGCGCAGGACCACTCCGGCCACGTAGCCCGGGCTCTGGACGACCATGCCGGGCCGCGGCGAGGCGCCCAGCTTGAACATGCCGTCGCCGAACTCGGTAGCGGTGACCGAGGGCAGCAGCAGCGACACCGCGATCCCGTCGTCGGCCAGTTCCTCCCGCAGCACCGCGCTCAGCATGTTGACCGCGTACTTGGACGAGGCGTACGCGCCGGTGCCGACCGCGACCCGGCGGGTGGTGCCGGAGCTGATGTTCACGATGCGCCCGAACCGCTGCTTGCGCATGGCCGGCAGCACGGCCTGGGTCACGGTCAGCAGGCCGACCACATTGAGCTGCAGGGCCCGGCTGAACTCGGCCAGATCGGTCTCGTCCAGCGGGCCGTGCACGCTGGTGCCGGCGTTGTTGACCAGCCCGTCGATCCGCTGGTGCCGGTCCAGGGTGGCGGCCACCAGCTCGTGGACCTGGGCCGGGTCGGTCACGTCGGTGGGCACGGCCAGCGCCCCGCCGAGCTCCTGGCTCAGCTCGGCCAGCCGGTCGGCCCGCCGGGCGGCCAGCACCGGATTTGCCCCGGCGGCGTGCAAGCGCCGCGCGGTGGCCTCCCCGATACCGGAGGACGCCCCGGTGACGATCACTGACGTGCCGGCCAGGTCGATGAGATCGGTCATGGGCCTGCTATACCAGTGCGCCCCCATCCCAAACCGGCCGGCGTACCGTGAGCCCTTGTGCGGGACCGGCCCGAGGGCGTGAGCGAACTGGAGTTGCGGCTCGCGCTGGCCCGCGGCTGGAACCTGCGTGCCGCTGCGCTGCGATACCTCCCGGTCGGAGCCGGCAGCTACCACTGGCTGGCCCGCGGCCCCGCCCGCGCCCCCGCCCGCGGCCCGGGCCGCGACACTGGCGGCCGCTGGTTCGTGACCGTCGATGACCTGGACGGCAAGAGCTGGCTGGGGTGCACGCGCGAGGATGTGTACGCCGGGCTCGGCGCGGCCCTGGACACCGCGCGCTGGCTGCGGGACCGGGCCGGGCTGAGGTTCGTGGTGGCGCCGGAGCCGGCCCGGGACGGGGCGGCCGTCCAGCGGCTGAGCCCCAGATATGCCCTCGCCCTCTACCGATATATCGAAGGTAGCGGCTGGGAGTTCGGCGACCGCCTGCCGCCGCCGGTGCGCAATCAGCTGGTGGACATGCTGGTGGCCCTGCACCAGGTGACCCCCGGCCCCCGGGTGCCGGTGGCCCGGCCGGACCTGCCGCAGCGCGGGATCCTGGCCGCGGCCCTCGATGACCTGGGCCGGCCCTGGCCCGGCGGCCCGTTCGCCGAACCGGCCCGGGCCCTGCTGGCCGGCGCGGCCAGCTCCGTGCGCGACCTGCTGGCCACCTTCGACCGGCTGGCCGCGCGGGTGGCCGCCGCGCCCCACCAGGTGATCACCCACGGCGAGCCGCACCCGGGCAACGTCCTGCGCACCCCGGGCGGCCTGCGCCTGATCGACTGGGACACCGTCGGCCTGGCCGTCCCCGAACGCGACCTGTGGGAGGTCCTGGGCGCCGGGCCCGACGCCGCCGGCGACGCGGCCCGCCGCTACACCGGGGCCACCGGCCACCCCGTCGACCCGGACAGCCTGCGCTGCTACCAGATCCGCTGGGCCCTGGACGACCTGGCCGCCTTCACCGCCGAGCTGCGGGCCGGGCACCGTCGCACGGCCGGCACCGAGGCCGCCTGGCAGGCCCTGACCGAAACCGTCGCCGGCCTCGCCCGCCTGGCCTGATCACCGCCCCGGGCGCGCGGGTGGCCGTTCCCGGCCGAGGCTGGCCTAGCATGCCGGTATGGGTGGCCGCCGGGGAGTGTCGCTGGCCGCCCTGCGGGAGCTGGGCCCCTACTTCGCGATCGAGACCCACCAGCCGGGTGAGCCGATGCCCGCGCCGTGGCGGCCGCTGACCGAGCTGCTCGGGTCGCCGGCCGCGCTGCGGGAGCGGGCCGAGCAGGTGCGGGCGGCGCTGGCCCGGGCCGGCGGCCTGGCCCCGGACCAGGTGGAGCTGCGGGTGGCGGCGTCCGTGGGCCAGCTGGGTCTGGCCGCCCGGCTGATCGCCCCGGCGTTCGGCGTCGCGGTCCTGGGGCGCCGCGTGCTCGGATTCGACGCCGGCCAGGCCCGCTGGGTCCCCGGCGACGGCAGCATGTTCCCGCTGTCCCTGCCCGCGGCGACCCTGCCGGGTGCTGAGATCCCGGAGCTGGCGGCTCTTTCCACAAGTATCGAAGGTCGGTGGCTGGACGGCCCGGTTCAGGATCTCGTCGACGGTTTCGCGGCCCTGTCGGTGTCCCGCCAGATCCTGTGGGGCAACGTGGCCTCGGCCATCAACGGCGCGGCCGTGATGCTCATCCGGTCCCAGCCCGGCCTGCGTGACCAGGCCATCGGTCTGGCCGGAGCCCTGCTGGCCACCCCGAACCTGGCCGGCCGCCACCGCGGCGCTCCCGGCGGCCCGGGCTTCCGGCGCCGCAACTGCTGTCTCATCTACCGCGCGGCCCCCGGCGGCGGGTCCGGCTTCTGCGGTGACTGCGTGCTGGCCGACCGCCAGCCGGGACCGCCGCCGTCGGGATTGACCCAGTAGGTGGCCGGCCCGCCGCTGGTCAGGACGTCAGTGAGCCACCAGGTCAGGTCGGGGTCCCAGCCGGCCAGCACGGTGGCCGCCTCGCTGGTCACCGGCCAGGCGGTCCCGGCCGTGCTCAGGTAGCCGGCCACGGTGAGATGCACGGCGTCCCAGTCGGCCGCGACCGCGGCGTAGTCGGGGATCAGCCAGCGGCCGGCCCGGCCGGTGACCCGCCACCAGTCGTGACGGCGGCCCTGGGTCACATCCAGTGGATAGCGCCGGACCAGCTCGATCCAGGCCGCGGGACCGGTTAGCTCGTAGACGCGGGCGCCGGGTCGGACCCGCATCGGCCAGCACCGGGCCTCCTGCCAGCCCGGGTAGTCCTCGGTCAGGGCCAGGGCGACCGCGCCCAGGCCGGCCGCGGCCCGGGACGTGGACGGCAGGCCGGACCGGGCCGGGGTGGACCACCAGTAGCCGCTGAACGGGGCCCGGGGATCGGCGGGCCGGCCGGCGCTGGCCCGTTCGTCCTGCCGGGTTTCGCGTCGCCAGGCGGCCAGCTTGGCCGCCGAGCCGGTCAGCGCGGGTGAGAAGTCACCCGCCGGAGTGATCCACTCCACGTAGTGCTGATCGCTGATGGCCAGCGGGGTCCACCACCAGGCTGCGGCCTGGGTGGCCGCGACGCTATCGGCCACCGGCCGCAGGGTGCCCCGGACCGCGGGGCCGGCCAGCTCCCGGTCCTGCTGGTCCGGTTCCTGCCAGTACATGGCGAAGGCCACCGAGTCAGCCAGGGCGGTCAGCAGGGCTCCGGCGTCGGTGGCACCACCGGCGCGCCGGAGCTCGTGACACAGCCGCCGCCCGCGCGGGCCTCGCAGCAGGTCCGCGGCCCCGGGCACGTTCACCCGGCCAGCCTAGACGAAGTGATCTTCGCGACATTTTAGGTAAAGACCTTATGAACCGGGCAACGGCCGGCGTGAGCAGCGCGTCTTCTGGACGTATGGGCCGAGCAGGGGGAGGACGTTCTTGACCGGGGTGACCGTGGCCGCGCCGTGGGACGAGCAGGACTGGGATGACCGGGGCTGGGATCAGCAGACGGGGCGGCTGGTGGGTTCGGCGCCCGCCCGGCCGGCCGCGCCGCCGGTCCGGCGCCCGACCTGGACCCCGGCCCCGGACCCGGCTCCGGTCCAGCGCCCGGCCCGGCCCCGGCCGTCCTGGACCCCGGTTCCCAGCCAGGCCCGGCCCGGTCCGGCTTGGACTCCGGCTCCCAACCCGGCCCCGCCTGGCCGGGCCCGGACCCCGGACCCGGCCGCGGCCCGCGGCCCGCGCGCGGCCGGGTCCGTGGTGCGGGCCCGGGTCTGGGGGCAGCGCACCCGGCTCACGATCTTCGGCTTGAACGGGACCGCGGTGTTCGCGGCCGGGCTGATGATCCAGATCATCCTGGTCCAGTACCTGGGCATGGCCCACGTGCCGTCGTACATCGTGCAGACGCTGGTCTCGATCCAGCTCAGCTTCCTGCTGTCCCGGTATCTGACCTGGCGCGACCGGAGCGTGTCGTTCGGGCACGGGCTGATCAAGTTCAACGCCCAGCAGCTGGCCGTGACCGGGCTGGGCATGGCCGGCTACGCGGTGCTGGACTGGCTGGGCATGAACTACGTCATCGCCAACGTGCTGGTGACCGGGCTACTGACCCCGGTCAGCTTCGCGTCCAGCCACCTGTGGTCGCTGCGCCCGCGCCGCACCGCGCCCCAGGTGCGCCACTAGCAGTCCGGCGCCCCGCCGGCCCGGCCCGTGAACCGGCGCGAAGTTACCATCGCTCCGGCCATGACCGGCGCGAAGTTACCATCGCCCCGGTTGGTGCCCTGGTGCCCTGGTGCGCCGGAGCCGGTTGGTGCGCCGGGGCCTGGTGAGTGGGCCGGGCGTGGCTCACCGAGGGCGCTGAGCTTGGTCGGCTAAGCTGTCACGCGGGCGATGGCCCGGCCCGCCTGGCGGCCGGAGAACAGGCAGCCGCCCAGGAACGTGCCCTCCAGCGACCGGTAGCCGTGCACCCCGCCGCCGCCGAAGCCGGCCACCTCGCCCGCCGCGTACAGCCCGGGCACCGGCTCGGCCCCGTCCGACGAGCGGGACAGCACCCGCCCGGCCAGGTCGGTCTGCAGGCCGCCCAGGGTCTTGCGGGTCAGGATGTTGAGCCGGACCGCGATCAGCGGGCCGGCCGCCGGATCCAGGATCTTGTGCGGCGCGGCCGTGCGCACGATCCGGTCGCCGAGCGAGCGGCGGGCGTTGTGGATGGCCATGACCTGCGCGTCCTTGCCGAACGAGTTGTCCAGCGCCCGGTCCCGGGCCACGATCTGCCGTTCCAGGCCGGCCAGGTCGATCAGTGGCTCCTCGGTCAGCTTGTTCATGCCCCGCACCAGTTCGGGCAGGGTGTCGGCCACCACGAAATCGGCCCCGTGCCGCTTGAACGCCTCGACCGGGGCGGGCGCGCCGGCCCGGGCCCGGCCCAGCAGGCCCTTGATGTCCTTGCCGGTCAGGTCGGGGTTCTGCTCGGAGCCGGAGAGCGCGAACTCCTTCTCGATGATCTTCTGGGTCAGCACGAACCAGGAGTAGTCGTAGCCGGAGCGCCCGATGGCCCGCAGCGTGGCCAGGGTGTCGAAGCCGGGGAAGTTCGGGGCCGGGAACCGGCGGCCGCGGGCGTCGAACCACAGCGAGGACGGCCCGGGCAGGATGCGGATGCCGTGCCGGTCCCAGACCGGGTCCCAGTTCTGGATGCCCTCGGTGTAGTGCCACATCCGGTCCGGGTTGACGATCCGGCCGCCGGCCCGCTCGGTGATACCCAGCATCCGGCCGTCCACGTGCGCGGGCACCCCGGAGATCATCCGCTGGGGGGCCGGGCCCAGGTCGGCGGGCCAGTTCTGCCGGACCAGGTCGTGGTTGGCCCCGATGCCGCCCGAGGTGACCAGGACCACCGGCGCGTGCAGCTCGAACTCCCCGGCCGCGGTGCGGGAGCTGCCCTGGCCGCGCCCGGCCGGGCTGGGCTCGAGCACCGTGCCGCGCACCCCGTCCACGGCGCCGTCGGTGACGGTCAGCTCGTCGACCCGGTGCCGGAACCGGAACTGGACCCGGCCCTCGGAAACGGCCGCGCGGACCCGGCGGGCGAACGGGGCCACCACGGCCGGCCCGGTGCCCCAGGTGACGTGGAAGCGCGGCACCGAGTTGCCGTGCCCGTCGGCCAGCTGACCGCCCCGCTCGGCCCAGAACACCAGCGGCAGCCAGCGCAGGCCCTGGCCGTGCAGCCAGGAGCGCTTCTCGCCCGCGGCGAAGTCCAGGTAGGCCTCGGCCCACCGGTAGGCCCAGTAGTCCGGGCCGGCCGGGTCGTCGATGCCGCGGTCGAACCCGGCGCTGCCCAGCCAGTCCTGGCGGGCCAGCTCGAACGAGTCCTTGATGCCGACCCGGCGCTGCTCCGGCGAGCCGACCAGGAACAGGCCGCCGAACGACCAGAACGCCTGGCCGCCCAGGTTCGAGGCTGGCTCCTGGTCCAGCAGCAGCACCCGCCGGCCACTGTCGGCCAGCTCCGCGGTCGCGACCAGGCCCGCCAGCCCGGCCCCGACCACGATGACATCGCTGTCGGCCATGCCTGTCCGTCCTCCCGGTTGCCCCGTCCCTGATCGCATTATTTGTTACTGGCGAGTAATCCG
The DNA here is from genome assembly GCA_036495425.1 of Streptosporangiaceae bacterium. Lineage (GTDB taxonomy): Bacteria > Actinomycetota > Actinomycetes > Streptosporangiales > Streptosporangiaceae > Bog-532. The sequence goes on from DASXMW010000187.1 coordinate 6,361, forward strand.
CCAGCGGTTCGCGAGCACCCGCTACCCGGTTACGTGCCATCGCGTGATCACCCCCGCGGCCCGGGCCCCCGAGCCGAATTGACTGGCGTGGCCGCCGGGGGACCGGCAGACTCGCCCCGTGTCCCGCTTCGACGATCTGCTGGCCGAGGGGGAGTCCGTGCCCGTCGAGGGCTGGGACTTCTCCTGGTTCAACGGCCGCGCCACCGAGGAACGCCCGCCCTGGGGGTACGCCCGCCTGCTCGGGGGCCGGCTGGCCGCGCTGGCCGGGGTGCCCGGCGCGGCCGCCCTGGACCTGCAGACCGGCGGCGGCGAGGTGCTGGCCGCTGCTCTGTCCATTGGGCAGGCCGCGTCGATTGGGCAGGCCGCGCCGCCCACGCTGGTCGCCACCGAGTCCTGGCCGCCCAACCTGGCCGTGGCCCGGCGCAACCTGGCCAAGCTGGGGGCCACGGTGGTCCCGGTACCGGGACCCGGCAGTGACCTGCCGTTCGCGAATGGATCCTTCGACCTGGTGGTGAGCAGGCATCCGGTCCAGGTGCCCTGGGCCGAGGTGGCCCGGGTGCTCAAGCCCGGCGGCACCTACTTCTCCCAGGACGTGGGGCACCCGTCGGTGGGCGAGCTGACCGAGTTCATGATGGGCCCGCAGCCGGTCTCGGACGGCCCGAACCGGGACCCCAGGTGGTCGGTGCGCGCGGCCGAACAGGTGGGCCTGGACCTGGTCGACCTGCGCGAGTTCCGGGGCCGGATGGAGTTCTTCGACGTGGCCGCGGTCGTGGTGTTCCTGCGCAAGGTGATCTGGATCGTGCCCGGGTTCACCGTGGCCGGGTACCGGGACCGGCTGCGGGCCCTGGACGAGCAGATTCAGCGGGACGGCCCGTTCGTGGCCACCTCGGTGCGCTTCCTGATCGAAGCCCGCAAACCGGGCTGACCTCCTCGTCGGGTGTCCCGGCGCACCGGGCGCCCCCCCGGCCAGAGGCTGGGGGACGAGACCTTCGATGAAATTTTGACGGCCGATTCTCGTGTTATACCCGCGTGACCATAGACTCGCGCGGGCTGCCCGTGCGGGCGGGACCCGGTGAGACGACGAAGGAGAGCGGCCGCAAGTGACGGTGGTGGAGCAAGGAGAGCAGGCGCACCAGCGTCCGGGCGGAACCGAAGTCGTGGCCGAAGCGGACCGGCGCCGGGCGTTCGCGGTGATCAGTCACCCGGACGCGGGCAAGTCGACGCTGACCGAGGCGCTGGCCCTGCACGCGTCGGCCATCACCCAGGCCGGCGCGGTGCACGGCAAGGCCGGCCGGCGCGGGGTCACCTCGGACTGGATGGCCATGGAGCGCGACCGCGGCATCTCGATCACGTCGGCGGCGCTGCGCTTCGACTACGACGACATGGTGCTGAACCTGCTCGACACCCCGGGTCACGCCGACTTCTCCGAGGACACCTACCGGGTGCTGGAGGCCGTCGACTGCGCGATCATGCTGCTGGACTCGGCCAAGGGCCTGGAGCCGCAGACCCTGAAGCTGTTCGACGTCTGCCGTAACCGGCACATCCCGGTCATCACGTTCGTCAACAAGTGGGACCGGCCCGGCCGCGAGCCGCTGGAACTGCTGGACGAGATCGAGCAGCGCATCGGGCTGCGGCCCACCCCGCTGAACTGGCCGGTCGGGGTGGCGGGCGACTTCCACGGGCTGATCGAGCGCAGCACTGGCGAGTTCACCGCGTTCACCCGGACCCCCGGTGGCGCCGGGCGGGCCATCGAGGAGCACCTGAGCGCCGAAAAGGCAGCAGAGTTCGGCGGTGACGCCTACACCACCGCGCGGGAAGAGCTCGACCTGCTGACCGAGATCGGCGCCGAGGTGGACATGGAGTCGTTCCTGGCCGGGGAGTCCTCGCCGGTGCTGTTCGGCGCGGCGCTGCCCAACTTCGGCGTCCGCCGGCTGCTGGAGAGCCTGGTCGTGCTGGCCCCCCCGCCCGCGTCGCGGGCCGACATCAAGGACGAGCCGCGCCCGGTCGACGCGCCGTTCTCCGGCCTGGTGTTCAAGGTGCAGGCCAACATGGACCGCAACCACCGGGACCGGGTCGCGTTCGTGCGCGTGTGCTCGGGCCGGTTCGAGCGGGGCATGGTGCTCACCCACGCCGCGACCGGCCGGCCGTTCGCGACCAAGTACGCCCAGAGCATGTTCGGCTCCGACCGCGAGACCCTCGACGTGGCCTACCCGGGCGACGTGATCGGGCTGGTCAACGCGACCGCGCTGCGGCCCGGCGACACCTTGTACGAGGGCCTGCCGGTCGAGTTCCCGCCGATCCCCAGCTTCGCCCCCGAGCACTTCGCGGTGGTCCGCAGCAAGGACGCCAGCAAGCACAAGCAGTTCCGCAAGGGCATCGACCAGCTGGCCACCGAGGGCGTGGTCCAGGTGCTGTCCTCCGATCTGCGCGGCGACCAGGCCCCGGTGCTGGCCGCGGTCGGGCCGCTGCAGTTCGACGTGGTCCTGAACCGGCTCGAGCACGAGTTCGGGGCCCGGGCCGAGCTGGAGCACCTCGGCTACTCCCTGGCCCGCCGGACCGACGCCGAGGGCGTGGCCGGCCTGGCCGGGCTGCGCGGCTGCGAGGTGCTGACCCGGCGCCTGGACGGGGCGCTGCTGGCCCTGTTCACCGACAAGTGGCGGCTGGCCGCGATCCAGCGCGACCACGCCGACGTGCTGCTCGAGACCCTGGTGGCCGGCACCGACTGACCGACCGACCGGCCGGCCCCGGCGATCGGCTAGCTCGTCGCGGCGCCCTCCTGGGCGCCGGTGACCTCGAAGTCGGGGTGGTCGTCCCGGATGCGCACCGTGACGTGCTGGCCCGGCTGCAGGCGGCCGTTCAGCAGCTGGGCCGACAGCCGGTTGTCCACCTCGCGCTGGATGGTCCGGCGCAGCGGCCGGGCCCCGAAGCCAGGCTGGAACCCGCGCCGGGCCAGCCAGTCCACGGCCTCCGGGGTGAAGTCGACGGTGATGTGCTGGGCGTGCAGCCGCCGTTTGGTCTCCTCCAGCAGCAGGCCGGTGATCTGGTGCAGCTGGGTCTCGTCCAGCTGGCGGAAGACGACGATCTCGTCGATTCGGTTGAGGAACTCGGGCCGGAACTGCTCCCGCAGCCGGCTCATCAGCCGGTCCCGCAGCGACTCGTCGGCCTGCTCCGCCCTCCCGGCGGTGAACCCGGCCGCGCGGCGCCCGGAGATCAGGTCCGAGCCCAGGTTGCTGGTCATGATCACGACCGTGTTCTTGAAGTCCACCAGCCGGCCCTGGCCGTCGGTGAGCCGCCCGTCGTCCAGCAGCTGCAACAGGATGTTGAACACGTCGTTGTGGGCCTTCTCGATCTCGTCGAGCAGCAGCACCGCGTACGGGGTCCGGCGGACGGCCTCGGTCAGCTGCCCGGCCTCCTCGTAGCCGACGTAGCCGGGTGGCGCCCCGACCAGGCGGCTGACCGTGTGCCGCTCCTGGAACTCGCTCATGTCGATCCGGATCATCCGGTCCTCGCTGCCGAACAGCGCCTCGGCCAGGGCGCGGGCCAGCTCGGTCTTGCCCACCCCGGTGGGGCCGAGGAACAGGAAGCTGCCGATGGGCCGGTCGGGGTCGCCCAGCCCGGCCCGGGACCGGCGGACCGCCTCGGCCACCGCGAGCACGGCCTCGTCCTGGCCGATGACCCGCTGGTGCAGGTGCTCCTCCAGCCGCAGCAGCCGGTCCTTCTCCTCCTGGGTCAGCTGGCTGACCGGGATACCGGTCGAGCGGGACACCACCTCGGCGATGTCGGCCGCGGTGACCTCCGGAACCTCCTGCTGGCTGCCATTGCCGTGGGCGGCCCGCTGCTCCAGCTGGCTGATCTCGTCCCGCAGCCGGGAGGCGCGCTCGTAGTCCTCGGCCGCCACCGCCTGGTCCTTCTCCCGGCGGCGCTCCTCCAGCTGGCGTTCGGCGTCCCGCCGGTCCTTGGCCGGGGTGACGCTGCGCAGCCGGACCCGGGCGCCGGCCTGGTCGATCAGGTCGATGGCCTTGTCGGGCAGGAACCGGTCGGTGATGTACCGGTCGGACAGCTCGGCCGCCGCCACCAGCGCCTCGTCGGTGAACCGGACCTGGTGGTGGGCCTCGTACCGGTCCCGCAGGCCGCGCAGGATCTCGATGGTGTCGCTGACCGACGGCTCGGGCACCATGATCGGCTGGAACCGCCGCTCCAGGGCCGCGTCCTTGTCGATGTTCTTCCGGTACTCGTCGATCATGGTGGCCCCGATGATGTGCAGCTCGCCGCGGGCCAGGGCGGGCTTGAGCATGTTGGCCGCCCCCATCGCGCCCTCGGCGCTGCCCGCGCCGACCACGGTGTGCAGCTCGTCGATGAACACGATCAGCTCGTCGCCGTGGTCGCGGATCTCGTCGATGACCTTCTTCAGCCGTTCTTCGAAGTCCCCGCGGTACCGGGTCCCGGCGACCAGACCGCCCAGGTCCAGCGCGACCACCCGCCGGTCCCGCAGCGTGTCCGGGACCTCGCCGTCCACGATCCGCTGGGCGATGCCTTCGACGATGGCGGTCTTGCCCACCCCCGGGTCGCCGATCAGCACCGGGTTGTTCTTGGTCCGGCGGGACAGCACCTCGACGGTCTGCTCGATCTCGTCGTCCCGGCCCACCACCGGGTCCAGCTGCCCTTCGCGGGCCAGGGCGGTCAGGTCCCGGCCGTACTCGTCCACCGTGGGTGTGCTGGTGGCCGGGCGTCCCGGGCCGCCGGAACCGCCCGGGCCGCCGGGACCGCCGCCCGACAGCGTCTGCTGCAGCGTCTCGGGCGTGATGTGGTTGGCCCGCAGCACCTCGTTGGCGTGCGAGTCCGGGTTGACGGCCAGGGCGAACAGCACGTGTTCCGGGCCGATGTAGGAGGAGCCGAGGGCCCGGGAGATCTGGTGCGCGTCCAGCAGCGCCCGCTTGGCCGCGGGCGTCAGCGTGGGCGGACCTTCGCGGCCCACCTCCCGGCGGGCGCGCTGCGCGATGGCCTGCTGCGCGATCTGGTCCGGGTCGGCCCCGGTGGCGGACAGCAGCCGGCGGTCGGTGTCTTGCCGGGCCACCGCCCACAGCAGGTGGTCGGTGTCCAGGTCGGGATCGCCGTCTTCGGCGGCCTTGGTGGCGGCGTCGCGCAGCAGGTCCCTGGCCTGCTCGGTCATGAACTGGGTGATGTCCACGCGCCGCATCGGGCCGCGGGCGCCACCCGCGCCGGAGCCGAAGAAGCCGCCGAATAGGTCGTCGAAGGGTCCGCTGAAGTCGCCTGGTCCGGTCGGGCCGTTGGTCATGATCCGTGCCTCCCCGCAGGTCGAAAGGGACGACGCCGGGGTGGCACCGCCACCCTTCCGCCTTACCCCGCGCGCGGGTACGAAACACCCTGAACCGGATCAAGGTGCCGGATCAGGACGAAGGTGCCGGATCAGGACGAAGGTGCCGACGCTTCCTCGAGCTGCTCCAGGATCTGCCCGTAGGCCAGCGTGACCAGCTTGGCCACGCTGTCGTGGGCGCCGAGCGGAGCCGCCGAGTCGGCGCCGATGGCCGCGCAGGCCGACTCCAGCTCACCCGGCCGGGACTCCGGGCCGATGATGCAGGGGGCGATCGCGATCCGCACCGCCCCCATCGCCCGCAACTGGGCCGCGGCCTCGGCGATGCTCGGGCTGCCGTCCAGCGCGGCCGCGAACACCGGCAGGGCCAGCCGCGCCGCCAGCAGCACCGAGGTCGGGGTGGCGGCGGCCGCCGCTTGGGTACCGCCCACCGTGGCCACGATGATGCCGTCGGCCGCGGTGGGGATGCTGAACATGCGGACCCGGTCGGCCCGGGCCAGCCGGGCGTCGGCCAGCCGGATGTGCAGGGCCTCGGCGAAGGTCAGGCTGACGTTGAACGGCTCGGCGATCAGGGCGTTGGCGCCGCTCTGGGTGATGTCGTACCGGATCGCGTCGGTCACCGCCGGGTACGGCAGGGCCAGCAGCGGCACCACGATCGCCGACGGCTGGTCGGCGGGACGGTTCTCCTCCGCCGTGGTCAGCACCGACTGCAGGCTGGACGGGTCGTCCGGGCCGACCCCGATCCGGGCCAGGCGCACATCCACACTCGGGTTCTCCACCCGCACGATCGACGTGACGTCCACGGCCACGTCCGGCGAGCCGGGCTGACCGACCACCGCGACCACGAGCGCGGGCGCCTCCGGGGGCAGCCCGTCCGGTACCGGCCGCCGGTGACGGCCCGTCCCAGGACCGGGCCCGCCGGGCCCGCCCCGGGGGCGGGACGCCTGCTCACGAGACTCACGCGACTCAAGCGGCGGCGTCGGGGCATGGGAGGGTGCCGGCTGCCGCTTGGGCAGCCCGGTAACTGGTTCCCGCAGATCGGCCACATGGTGAGCGTAGTCGCGGACGATCCGGCATGCCGTAAAAGCGGAAAAACACGACAGCGGGTCGTAGCAGTGACGGGACTAACCGCATGCATCCTGAGCCGCGGTGTTCCCGGCCGCCGACCCGGTCGCGGTGCCTGAGGTTCCTGAGGTCTGAGGGGCCGCTGAGGCGGACCCGGTGGCCGATCCGGCGCCCGATCCGGGGGCCGTGGATCCGCCGCTGGCGGCGTGGCTCGCCGACGTCGCCCTGGGCGTGGCCGGGGCCAGGCTCTGGTCGCTCTTGAGCTTCCCGAACAGCGCGCCCGCCGCCTGCTGGTTCCACTGCACGGCCACCTCGCCGTCCGGGGCGTGGAAGTCGTAGTTACCCAGCGGCACGGTCATGAAGCGCACGTCCTGGGTGCTGATGCCGCGCATCTGGTCGGCCAGCGCCGACACGTTCAGTCCCTGGTCCACGGTCAGCGCCGATACCGCCGCGCTGATGAAGCCGGACAGCTTGATCGGGTTGGCCAGCAGCCCGGAGTGGATGGCATTGGCCAGCGCGGTCGACAGGAGCTTCTGCTGGTCCTGGATGCGGGCCAGGTCCGAGGTGGCGAACGAGTGCCGGTCCCGGGCGTAGGCCAGCGCGGTGATCCCGTCCACGCGGTGCTCACCGGCCGACAACCGCAGCCCGCTGTAGGTGTCGTCGACCGGCTGCGGCAGGCAGATGTTCACCCCGCCCAGGGCGTCGATGATCTTGACGAAGCCGAGGAAGTTGACCTCCACGTAGTGGTTGATGGTCAGCCCGGTGGCCTGCTCGACGGTCTGCACCATGAGCTTGGGACCGCCCAGGCCGTAGGCGGCGTTGATCTTGCTCATGCCGTGCCCGGGGATGTCGACCCAGGAGTCGCGGGGGATGCTGACCACGGTCACCGTGCCGCGGTCGGCCGACACGTGCAGCAGCATCAGCGTGTCCGAGTTCGTGCTGACGTCGCTCCCGACGTGCAGCATGACCTCCTGGTGATGGGTGAGCCCGGTGCGCTGGTCCACCCCGGCGACCAGGATGTTGAGCGGGCCGCTGGACGCGGAGTCGGCCGTGCCCGCGTTCACCCGCTTGATGGTGTCGTTGACCCACCCGGTCAGGCCCCAGGCACCGCCCGCCACCACCAGCACCACCGCCGACATGGCACCGCAGATGAGCAGGGCCAGCCGGCGGTGCCGGGCCGACCGGCTGCTGGTCACCCGGGCCGTGAACCGGCCCTGGGCAGCGTTTTCCGCTCGCTGGCGCTCCTCAGTCCAGGCGCTGCCGCGCCCCTCCCGCTCGCTCACACCTCTCCCCACTCCGGCCCCGATTCAGGCTATCGCCGCTGCTCACTGAAGCCCGGCCGCAGCGCCGACGGCCCGATCGGGTCTTTCCCCGGCTGGCCTGCTTCCGTGGTCTCGGGTATAGTTACTGGCGAGTAGCTTGTCGCTGGCCGCCGGGGTCGGGCAGGCCAGCCGGAAAGACGCCGACGGACACACGCTTGAGGTTTGGGATGAGCCACTACAAGAGCAACCTCCGCGACATCGAGTTCAACCTGTTCGAGGTGCTGCGCCGCCAGGACATCATGGGCGCCGAGCCGTACGAGGAGTTCGACGAGGAGACCGCGCGGGGCATTCTCGACGAGGTGAACCGGCTGGCCGTCGGCCCGCTGGCCGAGTCGTTCACCGACGCCGACCGCAATCCGCCGGTGTTCGACCCGGCTGACGGCTCGGTGACGATCCCGGACTCGTTCCGCCGCTCGTTCCAGGCTTACATGGACGCCGAGTGGTACCGGCTCGACCTGCCCACCGAGATCGGCGGCTCGCAGGCGCCGCGCTCGCTGTACTGGGCGGTGGCCGAGCTGATCCTCGGGGCCAACCCAGCCGTGTGGTTCTACTCCAGCGGCCCCGCCTTCGCCCACCTGCTGTGGAACATCGGCACCCCCGAGCAGAAGGAGTTCGCGGTCCAGGCCATCGAGCGCAAGTGGGGCTCGACCATGGTGCTGACCGAGCCGGACGCCGGGTCCGATGTCGGCGCGGGCCGGACCAGGGCGGTGGAGCAGCCCGACGGCACCTGGCACATCGAGGGGGTCAAGCGCTTCATCACCAGTGGCGAGCAGGACATGACCGAGAACATCTTCCACCTGGTGCTGGCCCGCCCCGAGGGGGCCGGCCCCGGCACCAAGGGCCTGTCCATGTTCCTGGTGCCCAAGTTCCTGGTCAACCAGGACGGCTCGCTCGGTGAGCGCAACGGCGTCCGGGTCACCAACGTCGAGCACAAGATGGGCCTCAAGGCCTCGACTACCTGCGAGATGACCTTCGGCGGCGAGACCCCCGCGGCCGGCACCCTGGTCGGTGGCGTGCACGACGGTATCCGGCAGATGTTCCAGGTCATCGAGCACGCGCGCATGGTGATCGGGGTCAAGGCCATCGGCACGCTGTCGACCGGCTACCTGAACGCCCTGGAGTACGCCAGGAACCGGGTGCAGGGCGCCGACCTGACCCAGCTGCTGGACAAGGCCGCGCCCCGGGTGACCATCACCCACCATCCCGACGTACGCCGCATGCTCATGCTGCAGAAGTCCTACGCCGAAGGCATGCGCGCCCTGGTCCTCTACAACGCCACCATCCAGGACGCCCTGCAGCAGGCCGCCGCCGAGGGCCGGCCGGACCCGGCGGCGACGGCCCTGAACGACCTGCTGCTCCCGGTGGTCAAGGGCCTCGGCTCCGAGCGCGCCTCCGAGATGCTGGCCCTGTCCCTGCAGACCCTGGGTGGCTCGGGCTACCTGCAGGACTACCCGATGGAGCAGTACATCCGGGACGCCAAGATCGACAGCCTGTACGAGGGCACCACCGGGATCCAGGGCCAGGACCTCTACTTCCGGAAGATCGTCCGCGACGGCGGCGCCGCTCTGGGTACGGTTCTGGCCGAGATCCGGGCCTTCGCGGCCAAGGACGGCGGCAACGGCCGCCTCAAGTCCGAGCGCGCCGCCCTGGCCCAGGGCGCCGATGACGTCGAGGCCATGGTCGCCGCGATGAACGGCTTCCTCGGCCAGCTGGGCGAGCAGACGGAGGCCATCTACAAGGTCGGCCTCAACACGACCCGCCTGCTGCTGGCCCTCGGGGACCTGCTGGTCGGCTGGCTCCTGGCCCGCCAGGCCGAGGTCGCCCTGGAGCGCCTGGACGAACTGGAGCTGTCGCCGGCCGCCAAGGACCGCGACTTCTACACCGGCAAACTGGCCGCGGCCCGCTTCTTCGCGGCCACGGTGCTCCCGAGGCTGAACGCCGACCGCCGCATAACAGAGGACACGACCCTCGACCTCATGGAACTCCCCGAAGAGGCCTTCTGACCCACGCGGGCGCGGGCTGACCTGCCCGAGCGCGCGGCCCGGGTGCCGGGGCGGCGGGGCTCCCGGACGCCTAGAACTCGTACTGGACGGCGGCCCGCTGGGCGACCAGGCCCTGGATGTGCTCGGCGATGATGCCCCGGTGGGTGGGGTCGTCCCGGTAGGCGAGGTAGCCGTCGAGATCGTCGAAGTCGGCGACGATGACGAACTGCCAGTTGCCCTCGTTGACGCCGATGTCGGTGCCCATGGAGTAGGCCTTGAGGCTGGGGATGACGCTGGGCAGGCGGGCCAGTTCGGCCGGGACGCGCTTGATCTGCTCCTCGGTCGCCTCGGGCTTCCAGGTGAACATGACCGTGTGCCGGATCAACCGGTGCTCCTCCCGGGGCGCCCTAGAGCCCCATGTCGTCGAGTTCTTTGTGCAGCGCCGCGCGCGAGCTGTCCTTGGTGACCGGGACCCTCGGGGCCGAAGCCACCGGCCGCGGCGACGCCGGGCGCCGGGACCGCAGGATCCAGCCGGCCAGCACCCCGCCGGCCAGGCCGCCCGCGTGCCCGATCCAGCTGACACCCGGGGTGCCCGGAATCGCGACGGTCAGGATGCTGAAGTACAGCACCCCGGCCAGGACCCCGACCGCGACATCGATCAGGTTGCGGTCGAAGATCCCGCGCACGAGGACGTAGCCGAAGTAGCCGAAGATCAGCCCGCTGGCTCCCACCGTCAGCTCGGTGCTGGACTGGAAGAACCACACGGCCAGGCCGCTGGTGATGGCCACGATCAGGGTCACGGCGATGAACCGCGAGATGCCCCGGTAGGCGGCCAGGAAGCCCAGGACCAGGAACGGGATCGAGTTGCCTTCCAGGTGCGCCCAGTTGAAGTGCAGCAGCGGCGCGGTGAAGATGTCGCCCAGGTGGCTCGGGTGGTGGGGCAGGATGCCGAACCGGTCCAGGTGGTAGCTGTCGGCCCAGTTGATCAGCTGGATCAGCCACAGCAGGCCGAGGAAGCCGCCCACGAAGATCAGGGCCCGGATGGCCCTGCCGACGGAGAGGCCCTGCCGCCAGGCCGCGGACCCGCGGTCACCCAGATCGTCGCCGGTCAGCAGGCCGGCGGCTCGGCGGTCAGGCATCGGTCTCTCCAGTCGTTCGCGGGTCAGGCCCAGGCCAGCATCCGGACCGGGTCCTCCAGCATCTGGCCTGTGTCGCGGAGCACGGCCGAGCCTAGTTCCCCGTCCACGATGCGATGGTCGAACGACAGGGACAGCGTGGTCACCTGGCGCACGGCGAGCTGGCCGTCGTGCACCCAGGGTGCTTCCCTGATCCGTCCGAAGGCCAGGATGGCCGCCTCACCCGGCGTCAGGATCGGCGTGCCAGCATCCACTCCGAACACCCCTACGTTGGTGATCGTTATGGTACCTCCGGTCAGCTGGGCCGGGGTGCAGCGGCCGTCCCGCGCGGTCGCGGTCAGGTCGGTGAACGCGCGGGCCAGTTCGGGCAGGGCCAGGGCCTGCGCGTCCTTGATGTTCGGGACCAGCAGGCCGCGCTCGGTGGCGGCGGCGAAGCCCAGGTTGACGTGGTGCTTGACCACGATTTCCTGGGCCTGGCCGTCCCAGCTGGAGTTGATCATCGGGTGGCGGCTGACCGCGGTCAGCAGGGCCCGGGCCACGAACAGCAGCGGCGAGACCCGGACGTCGGCGAACTCCGGCAGCGCCCGCACCCGGGCCACGGCTTCCATGGTGGCGGTGACGTCGACCTCGAGGAACTCGGTGACGTGCGGTGCGGTGAACGCGCTGCCCACCACGGCTTCGGCGGTGTGCTTGCGCACGCCGCGGACCGGGACCCGCTCCTCACGCGCGCCCTCATTTGATATCGAAGGTCTGTCCGCCCGGCCCCGGGCCTGGTGGATGTCGTCGCGGGTGATGGAGCCCGCCGGCCCGGTCCCGGTGAGCTGGCTCAGGTCGATGCCGAGGTCGCGGGCCAGCTTGCGGACGGGAGGTTTGGCCAGCGCCCGGCCGCCGCCATTTTTATCCCGCACGGCCGTGGCCGTCGGGCCCAATTTGACTGGCGTTGCGGTCGCGGGCGCTGGGGCTGACGGGGCCGCCGTTGCGGCGACCATGGGGGTGGTCTTCCGGGGACGGCGCGCGGTCGACCCGGTCTTCACACCGTAGCCGACCAGCACCGGCTGCCGTTCCGGGGCGGCCGGAGCCGGAGTGGCCGGGACTGGGGTGGCCGGGACTGGGGTGGCCGGGGCTGTGCTTTCCGGGGCGGGTGGAGCCGAGGCCGCGCCCGCGGTGTCGACCGCGATGATCGGCGTGCCGACGTCCACGGTCTGGCCCTCGTCGACGAGCAACCGGGTGACCACGCCGTCGTACGGGCTGGGCAGCTCGACCACGGCCTTGGCCGTCTCGATCTCCACGATGGTCTGGCCGTCGGTCACGGTGTCGCCCGGCTTGACCCGCCAGGTCACGATGTCGGCCTCGGTCAGGCCCTCCCCGACGTCGGGGAGCCGGAACTGCTGTTCGGTCATGTGGCTCCCCTCTCAGTAGGCGAAGACGCGGTCGACGGCGTCCAGGACCCGGTCCAGGTCCGGCAGGTAGTGGTCCTCGAGCCGGGACGGCGGGTACGGGGTAGAGAACCCGCCGACCCGCAGCACCGGGGCCTCCAGGGAGTAGAAGCACTCCTCGGTGATCCGGGCCGCGATCTCGGCGCCCAGGCCGGAGTAGACCGGGGCCTCGTGCACGATCACGCAGCGGCCGGTGCGGCGGACCGAGGCGGTGACGGCGGCCATGTCCACCGGGGACAGCGACCGCAGGTCGATCACTTCCAGGCTGCGCCCGTCGTTGACGGCCGCGGCCGCGGCTTCGACCGCGACCTTGACCATCGGCCCGTAGGCCAGCACGGTCACGTCGGTGCCCTCGGCCACCGTGCGCGCCACGTCCAGCGGCAGCACCTCGTCCAGGCTGACCGAGGTGTCGATCTCGGCCTTCTCCCAGTAGCGGCGCTTCGGCTCGAAGAAGATCACCGGGTCGTCGCTGCGCACCGCCTGCTGGATCATGGTGAAGGCGTCGGGGCCGTTGGAGCAGGCCACCACCCGCAGGCCCGCGGTGTGGGCGAACAGGGCCTCGGGGGACTCGCTGTGGTGCTCGACCGCGCCGATGCCGCCGCCGAACGGGATGCGGATGACCACCGGCAGGGCCACCGCGCCCCGGGACCGGTAGCGCATCTTGGCCAGCTGGCCCACGATCTGGTTGAAGGCCGGGAACACGAAGCCGTCGAACTGGATCTCGCACACCGGCCGGTAGCCCCGCAGGGCCAGCCCGATCGCGGTGCCGACGATGCCGGACTCGGCCAGCGGGGTGTCGACCACCCGGCTCTCGCCGAAGTCCTTCTGCAGGCCGTCGGTGATCCGGAACACGCCGCCGAGCTTGCCCACGTCCTCGCCCATGATCAGGACCTTGGGGTCGTCCTCGAGCGCCTTGCGCAGGCCCTCGTTCAGCGACCGGGCCAGGGTCAGCGTGCTCATAGTTCCTCCCCGCCGCGGGCGAAGGCCTGGGCCACCTCGGCCTGGACCGGCTTGGCGTCACCCTGTGGTGTCGAGTCCGGCTCGGGGCCGGGTACGCCGGCGAACGAGTCCAGGTAGGCGGCGTAGGTGTCCCGTTCGGCGTCGAGGATCGGGTTGGCGCCCGCGTAGACGTGCTCGAACGCCGTCAGCGGGGCCGGGTCGGGCATGGCCCGGCAGGCCTCGCGCAGCCAGGCGCCCAGCTTGGCCGCTTCGGCGTCGATCTGTTCCACGAAGGCGTTGTCGGCCGCCCCGCTGCGCAGCAGGTAGGCCTTGACCCGCTCGATGGGGTCGCGCAGCTTCCACGCCTCCAGTTCGGCGGCCAGCCGGTACCGGGTCGGGTCGTCGGTGGTGGTGTGGGCGCCCATCCGGTAGGTGAAGGCCTCGATGAGCGTGGGGCCCTGGCCCTCGCGGGCCGCCTTGAGCGCGGCCCGGGTCACGGCCAGGCAGGCCAGCACGTCGTTGCCGTCGACCCGCACGCCCGGGAAGCCGAAGCCGCGGGATCGCTGGTAGAGCGGGATCCGGCTCTGCCGTTCCGTCGGCTCGGAGATGGCCCACTGGTTGTTCTGGCAGAAGAACACCACCGGGGCGTTGTTGGCCGCGGACCAGATGAACGCCTCGTTCACGTCGCCCTGGCTGGTGGCCCCGTCGCCGAAGTAGGCGATCACGGCCTCACTGTTTTCGCCAGCAGAGCCGTCGCCGACGGCCCCGTCGCGCTGGACGCCCATGGCGTAGCCGGTGGCGTGCAGGGTCTGGCTGCCGATGACGATCGTGTACAGGTGGAAGTTGTGCTCGGCCGGGTCCCAGCCGCCGTGGCTGACCCCGCGGAACAGCTCCAGGAGCTTGATCGGGTCGAGCCCGCGGCACCAGGCCACGCCGTGCTCGCGGTAGCTCGGGAACGCCATGTCCTGCGGGCTGAGGGCCCGGCCGGAACCGACCTGGGCCGCTTCCTGCCCGAGCAGGGAGGCCCAGATGCCCAGCTCACCCTGGCGCTGGAGGGCGACGGCTTCGGTGTCCATCCGGCGGACCAGCACCAGATCGCGGTAGAGGCCCTGGATCTCTTCGGCGCTGAGGTCGAGTGGGTAGTCCGGGTGCCGGATCCGCTCGCCTTCGGGGGTGAGGAGCTGGATCAGCTCCGCTGGTGCGCCTGCCGCCTGGGGCAGGCCGGCCGCGGCCGCAGGTGCCGAGGCCATGGGTTCGACGGACACGTGCACTCCTTGATCCTCAGGACCGGCCTGGGATCGCCAGGTCCAGCCGGGCGGACCGGGGTCGCAGCGAACGGTGGGTCACATCGCGTACGCTGCGGCCCTGGCGCAGATGCATGTGAGCATATGTGCCCAGCCGGCCCAGGGAGGATACGTGGCCCGTGTGGTTATTGAGGTCATGCTCAAGCCCGAAATCCACGATCCGCAGGGCGACGCCATCGCGGATTCGGCCCAGCGCCTCGGGTATTCCGGTGTCCGCAGTGTGCGGCAGGGCAAGCGGTTCGAGGTCGAGATCGACGGCCCGGCCGACACCGACGCCCTGGAAAAGCTGGCCAAGCTGGCGTCCGACCTGCTGGCCAACCCGGTGATCGAGGAATTCACCCTGCACGCCGGCTGACCGAGACTCGTTGGGGTGCCCAGGTAACAGACCGGTGTAACCCTGGGATTTCACGGTTATGGCGGACGCCGGCGGGAAGTCTTCGCATGAGGTGATGCACCACCGGATGGCGGTGCCCCGAGACGCGGAAGCGGGTGCGAACGCAAGGTGACTCAGCCAAAGCCAGCCGGGGGCGTGGCGGGCGGGACGCCCTTGACCGCTAAATTCTGCCTGACCTTTCAGCGCGAGCCGCTCAGCGTGCCGGTGACCCGGCACGTGCTCGGCGGCATCCTGCACTCCGTCGGCGTCGACGACACCAGCGTGTCCGACCTGCTGCTGGCGTCCACCGAGGCCTGCTCGAACGTGCTCCGGCACGGTGGCCCGCGGGTCACCGGCTACGCCGTGGTCGTCACCATCGAGCCGACCCGGTGCCAGGTCGAGGTGGCCGGGGACACCAGCTTCGGCGGGACCGTCAGCCGCGATCCGGGCCGCCGGGCCGTGGCGGCCGGCCGCCTGCCCGGGCCCACCCGTGGCGTCCGGCTGCCCTCCCGCAGGCTGGGCTTCCGCGGCGGGCCGGCCAGTGGCCCGGCCCGCGGCGACGGTACGCCGGGGGACCGGCGCCGGGCCGCCCGCGAGTCCGAGCTGGCCAGCCTGGCCGAGTCCGGCCGGGGCCTGGAGATCATGCGAGCCTGCGTCGACGACGTGTCGCTGCGGACCCGGCCGGGCCGGGGCACGGTGGTCACCATGCGCAGGCGGATCGCCTGGGCCACCGACGCGCCGCTGACCAAGCTACGCGCCGCCAGCTAGCCGGTAATCTCGGGGCGTGCCCCTCAACTGCTTTTCTGACGGTGCGTCATGACCGCGCGGGTCGGTGTGATCACGTTCCCGGGCTCCCTGGACGAGGACGAGGCCGCCCGGGCCGTGCGCCGGGCGGGCGGTGAGCCGGTCGCGCTCTGGCACGACGAGCCCGGCCTGCGCGGCGTGGACGCGGTGATCCTGCCCGGCGGCTTCTCCTACGGCGACTACCTGCGCTGCGGGGCCATCGCCCGGTTCTCCCCGGTCATGGCCGAGCTGGCCACCGCGGCCCGGGCCGGGCTGCCGGTGCTCGGCATCTGCAACGGCTTCCAGATCCTGTGCGAGGCCCACCTGCTGCCGGGCGCGCTGACCCGCAACGCCGGGCTGCACTTCGTCAGCCGGGACCTGCGGCTGCGGGTGGAGAGCACCCGGACCGCGTGGACCCGGGCCTACACCGAGGGCCAGGAGATCACGATCCCGCTCAAGAGCGGCGAGGGCGCCTACGCCGCCGGCCAGGGCACGCTGGCCGCGCTGGAGGCGGGCGGGCAGGTGGTGGTCCGCTACCTGGCCAACCCCAACGGCTCGGTGCGGGACATCGCCGGGGTCAGCAACGAGGCCGGCAACGTGGTCGGGCTGATGCCGCACCCCGAGTACGCCACCGACGGGCTGACCGGGCCCGGTACCGACGGGCTGGGCTTCTTCGCCTCGGCGGTGTCGGCGCTGACGGAGGTGGCCCGGTGACGGTGGAGAACACGATGACCGGCCAGGACGCTGCACCTCAGCCGTTCGCCGAGCTGGGCCTGACCGGGCCCGAGTACCAGCGCATCCGCGACCTGCTCGGCCGCCGCCCCACCGACGCCGAGCTGGCCCTGTACTCGGTGATGTGGAGCGAGCACTGCTCCTACAAGTCGTCCAAGGTGCACCTGCGCCAGTTCGGCGAGAAGGCACCCCGCAGCGAGGCGATGCTGGCCGGGATCGGGGCCAACGCCGGGGTGGTCGACATCGGCCACGGCTGGGCGGTCACGTTCAAGATCGAGTCCCACAACCACCCGTCCTACGTGGAGCCCCACCAGGGTGCGGCCACCGGGGTGGGCGGCATCGTCCGCGACATCCTGGCCATGGGCGCCCGGCCGGTGGCGGTCATGGACGCGCTGCGGTTCGGGCCGGCCGACGCCCCGGACACCCGCCGGGTGCTCCCCGGCGTGGTCAGCGGCATCTCCTTCTACGGCAACTGCCTGGGCCTGCCCAACATCGGCGGCGAGCTGGCCTTCGATCCCTGCTACGCGGGCAACCCGCTGGTCAACGCGCTGTGCGTGGGGGTCATGCGGCACGGGGACCTGAAGGAGGCCATCGCCGAGGGACCCGGCAACCAGGTCATCCTGCTCGGCTCGCGCACCGGCCCGGACGGCATCGGCGGCGCCTCGGTGCTGGCCAGCGCGACCTTCGGCGCCACGGGCGAGGGCGGGGAGTCGGCCAAGCGGCCCAGCGTCCAGGTCGGCGACCCGTTCCTGGAGAAGCTGCTCATCGAGTGCTGCCTGGAGCTGTACCGCGAGGACCTGGTCACCGGCATCCAGGACCTGGGCGCGGCCGGGGTGGCCTGCGCCACCACCGAGCTGGCCGCGGCCGGCACCGGTGGCATGCGGGTCCGGCTGGACGAGGTCCCGCTGCGCGACCGTTCGCTGGGGCCGCCGGAGATCTTGATGAGCGAGTCCCAGGAGCGGATGATGGCCGTGGTCACCCCGGCCAACGTGCCCCGCTTCCTGGCCGTCTGTGCCCGCTGGGGCGTCCAGGCCACGGTCATCGGCGAGGTCACCGGGACCGGGCGGCTCGAGATGACCTGGCACGGCGAGACCGTGGTCGACATCCCGCCCGGGACCGCGGCCGACGAGGGCCCGGTCTACCAGCGCCCGCTGGCCCGCCCGGACGGCCAGGACGACCTGGCCGCCGATGACCCGGCCCGGCTGGCCCGGCCGGACGGCGGGCCCGCCCTGCGGGACACGCTGCTGCGGCTGCTGGCCGCGCCGGGGCTGGCCGACAGCACCTGGGTCACCGAGCAGTACGACCGCTACGTGCGCGGCGACACCGTGCTGGCCATGCCCGAGGACGGCGGCCTGATCCGGGTCGACGAGGAGTCCGGCCTGGGCGTGGCCCTGGCCACCGACGGCAACGGCCGCTACACGCTGCTGGACCCGTACGCCGGGGCCCAGCTCGCGCTGGCCGAGGCATACCGGAACGTGGCCGCGACCGGGGCCCGGCCGCTGGCCGTGACCAACTGCCTGAACTTCGGCTCGCCGGAGGACCCCGGGGTGATGTGGCAGTTCGCCGAGGCGGTCCGGGGCCTGGCCGACGGCTGCCTGGAGCTGGGAGTCCCGGTCACCGGCGGCAACGTCAGCTTCTACAACCAGACCGGCCGGACCGCGATCCAGCCCACCCCGGTCATCGGGGTGCTGGGCGTGCACGACGACGTGCGCGGCCGGCTGTCCATCGGCTTCGGCACCGAGGGCGCCCCGGTCGTGCTGCTCGGCCGGACCGGCGACGAGTTCGGCGGCTCGGCCTGGGCCCAGGTGGTCCACGATCACGTCGGCGGCCGCCCGCCCCGGGTCGACCTGGCCGCCGAGCGGGCGCTGGCCGGCGTGCTGGCCGACGCGGCCGCGGCCGGCCTGCTGGACGCCGCCCACGACCTGTCCGACGGCGGCCTGGCCGTGGCCCTGGCCGAGTCCTGCCTGCGCGGCGGGCACGGGGCCCGGGTCACGCTGCCCGGCGACCCGTTCACGTTCCTGTTCAGCGAGTCGGCGGCCCGGGCCGTGGTCGCGGTCCGGCCCGGGGCCGAGGCCGAGTTCACCCGGCTCTGCGCCGAGCGGGGCGTGCCGGCCGGGACGATCGGGGCCGTGGGCGGGACCAGCCTGGACGTGGACGGCTGCTTCACCGTGCCGCTGGCCGAACTGGCCGCGGCGCACCGGGGTACGCTGCCGGCGATCTTCGGCCCGGCCAGTACCGCCCCCGCGGTCACCAGCTGACGGGCCGGCGCGGATGCCAGCCCGGCGGCCCGACCCCGGCGACGCGGTGCGTGTGACCGAAGTCACCCGCGCGCTGGACGCGGGTCAGGAGCCGCCGCGGGACGCGCTGCGGCCGGCGGTCCGCTACCTGCTGCTGGTGCTGGCCGAGAAGGTGCCGGGCAAGTCGGTCGAGGTGCGGGTGCCGCCGGTGGCCGCGGTGCAGTGCATCCCGGGGGTCCGGCACACCCGGGGCACCCCGCCCAACGTGGTCGAGACCGACCCGGTGACCTGGATCCGGCTGGCCACCGGGCGGCTGGACTGGGCCGATGCGGTGGCGTCGGGCCGGGTTCAGGCCAGCGGTTCCCGGGCCGATCTGAGCCCATTTCTGCCGGTTGGCGAGGTGTGAGGGCAGACGGACGGGTAGCGCAGCCCGGAGTCGTCACTAAACTGGAACCGTGCCAAAGCCCGACGGCCGCCTGACCGATGATCTCGATCCCTCGGACCGGCCGCCACAAGACGCCTGCGGTGTATTCGGAGTCTGGTCGCCGGGTGAGGAGGTCGCGAAGCTGGCCTATTACGGCCTGTACGCGCTCCAGCACCGGGGCCAGGAGTCGGCGGGCATCGCGGTCAGCGACGGCGACCGGATGGTGGTCTACAAGGAGATGGGCCTGGTGGCCCAGGTCTTCAACGAGGCCACGCTCAACAACCTGCGCGGCTACATCGCGGTCGGCCACTGCCGCTACTCGACCTCGGGTTCCTCGGTGTGGGAGAACGCCCAGCCGACGTTCCGGCCCATCGGTGACGGCGGCCTGGCCCTGACCCACAACGGCAACCTGATCAACACCTCGGAACTGGCCGGGCTGCTGGACGGCGACCCGGACCACCAGGCCCGGATGCCGGTGGCCACCTCCGACACCGACGTGCTGACCGAGCTGTTCGCCCGCCCGGCCACGACCCGGCCGGCCGGCTCCCGCCGGGACACCATCGAGGAGGTGGCCCTGGCCACGCTGCCGCGGGTGCGCGGGGCCTACTCGCTGGTGTTCATGAACGAGCGGACCCTGTACGCGGCCCGCGACCCCCAGGGCTTCCGCCCGCTGGTCCTCGGCCAGCTGGCCACCGGATACGCGGTGGCCAGCGAGACCGCGGCGCTGGAGATCATCGGGGCCCGGTTCGTGCGCGAGATCGAGCCCGGCGAGCTGATCACCATCGACGAGCGCGGCGTCCGTTCCCGGATCTTCGCGCCCGCCCAGCCCCGCGGCTGCCTGTTCGAGTACGTCTACCTGGCGCGGCCGGACACCACCATCGCGGGCCGCAACGTGCAGGCCACCCGGGTCGAGGTGGGGCGCCGGCTGGCCGCCGAGCACCCGGCCGACGCCGACCTGGTCATCCCGGTGCCCGAGTCCGGCACGCCCGCCGCCATCGGCTACGCCGACGGCAGCGGCATCCCCTACGGCCAGGGCCTGGTCAAGAACTCCTACGTGGGCCGGACCTTCATCCAGCCCAGCCAGACCATCCGCCAGCGCGGCATCCGGCTCAAGCTCAACCCGCTGACCGGCGTCGTGGCCGGGAAGCGGCTGGTGGTGGTGGACGACTCGATCGTGCGCAGCAACACCCAGCGCGCGATCGTGGCCATGCTGCGCGAGGCAGGCGCGGCCGAGGTGCACGTCCGCATCTCCAGCCCGCCCGTGAGCTGGCCCTGCTTCTACGGCATCGACTTCGCGACCCGGGCCGAGCTGATCGCCGGGCACGAGTCGGTGACCGAGATCTGCGCGTCGATCGGGGCCGACTCGCTCGGCTACGTCTCGCTCCCCGGGCTGATCGCCGCGACCACCATCCCGGCCGGCCGGCTGTGCCGGGCCTGCTTCGACGGCCAGTACCCGATCCCGGTCGAGGAGGTCGAGCGGGGCAAGTACGCGCGTGAGACCAAGCTCGCCCTGCAGGAGGCCCGCCCGTGACCGGTCAGCCCGGCGGCGAGCCCGCCCCGGACGGTCTCGGCTACGCCGCCGCCGGGGTGGACATCGACGCCGGTGACCGCGCGGTGGACCTGATGCGGGCCTCGGTGGCGGGCACGGCCCGGCCCGAGGTGATGGGCGGCATCGGCGGGTTCGCCGGCCTGTTCGACGCCTCGCGGCTGGCCAGCTACCGGCACCCGGTCCTGGCCACCTCCACCGACGGCGTGGGCACCAAGGTGGTGCTGGCCAGCCGGCTCGGGGTCTACGACACGGTCGGGATGGACCTGGTGGCCATGGTCGCCGACGACCTGGCCGCCTGTGGGGCCGAGCCGCTGTTCATGACCGACTACGTGGTCTGCGGCGCGGTCCGGCCCGAGCGGGTGGCGGCCATCGTGTCCGGTGTGGCCCGCGGCTGCGCGCTGGCCGGCTGCGCCCTGCTCGGCGGGGAGACCGCCGAGCACCCGGGGCACTTCGGCCCGGACGACTTCGATCTGGCCGGCGCGGCCACCGGCGCGGCCGAGGCCGACGCCATCCTGGGCCCGGAGCGCGTCCAGGCCGGCGACACGGTGCTGGCCCTGGCCTCGTCCGGGCTGCACTCCAACGGGTACTCGCTGGTCCGGGAGATCCTCCGCCGGGCCGAGCTGAACCTGGAGCAGGAGGTGCCGGAACTGGAGCGGCCGCTGGGGGCGGAGCTGCTGGAGCCGTCCCGCATCTACGCCCTGGACTGCCTGGCCCTGGCGGCCGAGTGTGACGTGCACGCCTACGCGCACATCACCGGCGGCGGGCTCGCGGCCAACCTGGCCCGGGTCCTGCCCGGCCACGTGGACGCGGTGCTGGACCGGGGGACCTGGTCACCCGCCCCGGTCTTCGGCGTGCTGGCCGCGGCCGGGAACGTCCCGCTCGCTGAGATGGAGCGGGTGTTCAACCTGGGCGTCGGCATGACCGCGGTGGTCGGCCGGGACAGCACCGGCCGGGCCCTGGACCTGCTCGCCGCGCGCGGAGTCCCCGCGTGGGTGCTGGGCGAGGTGGTACCCGGTTCCGGGACCAGCCGCCTGAACGGGGCGTACCGGCCGTAGGGGCCATGAATCCCACGCCGGCCTACGGGCTTTCGCCCTGGCTGGACGCAGGCAGCCGTCATCCTGCGCTCAGCTAGAGCCGAAGCGCTCGTCACTCGCTCAGATCACGCCGCGATGCGGAATGCCTGATCGCTCAGGAAGCCGACCACTCGTCGTCTTCGTCTTCCTCAGCGTCGTCGTCATCGCGGTCCACCACGTCGGCCGAGTCGTGCCGGTCGTCGTGGTCCGCGCCTACGCTGAGCTCCGCACGCAGCCGGTCAAGATCGGTACCGCCGCTGTTGTACTTCAGCTGGCGGGCCACCTTCACCTGCTTGGCCTTGGCTCGGCCGCGCCCCATTGGCTCGACCCCCTCGAACGTCCGGAGCCTCAGGGGCTCCTCGATGTATGCATGCGCTGGCTTTCCGCACAACGAACGGACCCGTCGAGCTCTCCTGGCGAGAGCGCGGCGCGCACCAGCTTCCGTACAGGTACAACCGTACCCGCTTTGCGGCCCCGATGCCTACGCTGAGGCCTCCGGTGGACGCCGCGTCTCGCCCGAAATGTGTGATCAGTGGCCCGCAGAATCAAGCCAGAGGCCACGCAAACGGCCCACGTCGGACATGCGCTGCTCGGCCAGCCGGTCGGCCGCGGCCGACGGCGGCACGCCATCGGAGTCGGCGATCTGGAAGATCCGGGTGGTGGTGCCGAAGATCTGCTCGGCCCGGGCCCGGGCTCGCTCGAAGCTGAATCCGCCCAGCTCATCGGCGACCTGGATGACTCCGCCCGCGTTCACCACGTAGTCCGGGGCGTACAGCACGCCGCGGTCGGCCAGCAGCTTTTCCACCCCGGGATGGGCCAGCTGGTTGTTGGCCCCGCCGCAGATGATCCTGGCCTCCAGGGTGGCGGCCACCTGGTCGTCCACGGATCCGCCCAGCGCGCAAGGGGCGAACACGTCCAGCCCCTCGGCCAGCAGTTCGGCGGCGCCGTCCACCACCTCGACCTCGGGGTGGTGGGCCCGCACGCCGTCGGCCGCGGCCTCGCTCACGTCGCAGATCACGACCTCGGCACCGTCCTCGATGAGGTGGCTGACCAGCTTGCGGCCGACCTTGCCCACGCCTTCGACCCCGACCCGGCGGCCGCGCAGGCTGGTGGATCCCCACATGTGCCCGGCGGCGGCCCGCATCCCGGCGAACACGCCGAGCGCGGTCAGCACCGAGGAGTCGCCGGCCCCGCCGTAGGCCGGGGTCCGCCCGGTCACCCAGCGGCTCTCGCGGGCCACGATGTCCATGTCCTCGCTGTAGGTGCCGACGTCGCAGGCGGTGATGTAGCGCCCGCCGAGGGATTCGATGAAGCGCCCGTAGGCGCGCAGCAGCGCCTCGGACTTGAGCTCGGCCGGGTCGCCGATGATCACCGCCTTGCCGCCACCCAGGTTCAGGCCAGCCAGCGCGTTCTTATAGGCCATCGCGCTGGACAACCGCAGCACGTCGGTAAGCGCCTCGTCCTCGGTGCGGTACGGGTAGAACCGGGTGCCGCCGAGGGCCGGGCCTAGTACGGTCGAATAGATGCCGATGATCGCCCGCAGGCCGCTGCTAGTGTCCTGGCAGAAGACCACCTGCTCGTGCCCCATCGGGTCGCCTGCCGAACCGCCGTCCTTGTGGGATCTCGCGAAAACGTTTGCCACTGTAGTGACCCTTTACGTCCCGCCCCGGCCGTCGTTGGACCGGGGATTCGCGATTAAGCCTATTGCGGGCCCAGTGGCATGGGTATGA
>DASXMW010000188.1:0-13148 GCA_036495425.1 Streptosporangiaceae bacterium
CCGGGATCCGGCTGGGCCCGGTGGCCGGCGCGGCCGCCCCGGCCACCGCGTTCGGGGCGGCAGTGGCCTACCTGGGCGGCTGGTTCAGCCAGGCCTCCTACGGCCGGCCCTCGGGGCTGCCCTGGGCGGTGGATATCGCGCCCGCGCACCGGCTGCCCGGCTATGAGAACTTCGCCACATTTGAACCGGTATTCGGCTACGAAACCCTGTGGTGCCTGGCGTCCGGATTCACGGTGGCGTGGGCCGCGCGGCGGTTCGCCCTGATCGGCGAGCGGGCCTTCGCCCTGCAACTGGCGCTGACCTTCGCCGGCCTGTGCGCGGCCGAATCGCTGCTGGCTGGCCCGGCTACCCAGCTGGCTGGCCTGCACGTGGACCAGTGGGCGGAAATCATCACCGTGCTCGGGTCCGTGGCCTACCTGTACCGGACCCGGCACCGGCACGGACCGGACGCCATCGCCCCGCCGCTGCCCAGCAAGGCCGGCCACCCCGCCGGTACCACCCACGGCGCCCCATCGGCGTCGTAACCGGCCGCCGACTTCGTGACCCGAACGCCATCGACCTCATGACACCGTGCTGTTACGGTTAACCTCCCGGGAACGCTCCCGTTAACCATTGATCGCCAGGGTTAACAGAGCTGCCTGGTGGGAACCCTGTTCAACCAGTAAAGATTGAGGGTTCACCAGATCTTGGGCCGGATTCGTCCGGTGATGTAATGTGTGCGTAACTTTCACGTAGCCAGCGAGCCGCCCGAGCGGCCTTCGCGGCAGGGCCAGTGTCGTCCCGGACCGCAGTACTCGATCGCAGAGACGACGACAGGAGTTTCGATGGCGCCTGCCGGTAGGGACCAGAACGTAGGCCGGACTGCGAGCCAGGCTCAGGGTCTTTATGACAGCAGTTTCGAGCATGACGCCTGCGGCGTGGCCTTCATCGCTGATCTGACCGGTAAACCAGGGCACGACGTGGTGTCCAAAGCCCTCACCGCCCTGTGCAACCTCGAGCATCGCGGTGCCCAGGGCGGCGACCCCGGCACCGGGGACGGCGCCGGCATCCTGACCCAGATCCCGGACGCCTTCTTCCGCGAGGTCTGCGACTTCGACCTCCCGCCCGCGGGCTCCTACGCGGCGGGCCTGGCCTTCCTGCCCGCGGCCAGGGCCGCGCAGGAGGAGGGGGGCCGCGAGGAAGAGCCCGACCTGTCCGAGCGCGAGCAGGCCATGGCGGTCATCGCCGACCTGGCCGCGGCCGAGAACCTGGTCGTGCTGGGCTGGCGCGACGTGCCGTTCGACCCCGACGCCTGCGGCCGCGGCGCCCGCTCCGTCCTGCCCCACCTGGCCCAATTGTTCGTGGCCGGGCGTGACCGCCAGCGCGGCATCGAGCTGGAGCGGATGACGTTCTGCCTGCGCAAGCGGGCCGAGCACGAGACCGGCACCTACTTCGCCAGCCTGTCGCCGCGGACCATCGTCTACAAGGGCATGCTGTCCGCGCCCCAGGTCGAGCCGTTCTTCCCGGACCTGTCCGACGAGCGCTACCGCTCGGCGCTGGCCCTGGTGCACTCCCGGTTCTCCACCAACACCTTCCCGTCCTGGCCGCTGGCCCACCCGTACCGGTACATCGCCCACAACGGCGAGATCAACACGATCCGCGGCAACCGGAACTGGATGCGGGCCCGCGAGGCCATGCTGTCCACCAGCCTGATCCCGGACAGCGCCGACGGGCGCGGCATCGACCGGCTGTTCCCGATCCTGGATTCCCGCGGCAGCGACTCGGCCAGCTTCGACGAGTGCCTGGAACTGCTGCACCTGGGCGGCCGCTCCCTGCCGCACGCGGTGCTGATGATGATCCCCGAGCCGTGGGAGAACCACGAGGAGATGGACCCGGGCCGCCGGGCCTTTTACCAGTTCCACGCGGCCATGATGGAGCCCTGGGACGGCCCGGCCCTGATCGCGTTCACCGACGGCACCGTGATCGGCGCGGTGCTGGACCGCAACGGGCTGCGGCCTGGCCGCTACTGGGTCACCCGCGACGGCCTGGTCATCCTGGCCAGCGAGGTCGGCGTGCTGGACATCGACCCGGCCTCGGTGGTCCGCAAGGGCCGCCTGCAGCCGGGCCGGATCTTCCTGGCCGACACCGGCACCGGCCGCCTGGTCGAGGACGAAGAGGTCAAGGCGGCGCTGGCCGAGGAGCACCCGTACGAGGAACTGCTGCACGCGGGCCAGGTGCACCTGAACGACCTGCCTCCGCGCGAGCGGCGGGTCCCGGGCCCGGCCGAACTGGTCACCCGGCAGCAGACGTTCGGCTACACCGAAGAGGAACTGCGGGTCATCCTGTCCCCGATGGCCCGCACCGGCGCCGAGCCGATCGGGTCCATGGGCACCGACACCCCGGTGGCCGTGCTGTCGGACCGGCCCCGGCTGGTCTTCGACTACTTCACCCAGATGTTCGCCCAGGTGACGAACCCGCCGCTGGACGCCATCCGGGAAGAGCTGATCACCTCGCTGGCCAGCACCACCGGCCCGGAGGAGAACCTGTTCCAGCCGTCGCCCGCGTCCTGCCGCCAGGTGGTGCTGCCGTACCCGGTGATCAGCGACCGCGATCTGGCCAAGATCGTGCACATCAACTCCGACGGCGACCTGCCCGGGTTCGCCGCCTACGCGATCGACGGCCGGTACCGGGTGGCCGGCGGAGGGCCAGCGCTGCTCTCCCGGCTGACCGAGATCTGTGCCGAGGCCTCGGGCGCGATCCGTAACGGCGCCCGCCTGCTGGTGCTGTCCGACCGCGGCATCACCGCCAACGGCGAGCCCACCACGCCCGACCCGGAACTGGCTCCCATCCCGTCGCTGCTCCTCACCGGGGCCGTCCATCACCACCTGATCCGGGAGAAGACCCGCACCCGGGTCGGCCTGGTCATCGAGTCCGGCGACGCCCGCGAGTGCCATCACATCGCCCTGCTCATCGGCTTCGGCGCCTCGGCCGTCGACCCGTACCTGGCCGTGGAGACCGTTCAGGACATGGCCCGGCGCGGCGTGCTGGAGGGCGTCGCCGAGGAGAAGGCGGCCAGCAGCCTGATCAAGGCGCTGAACAAGGGCCTGCTCAAGATCATGTCCAAGATGGGCGTGTCCACCGTGGCCTCCTACGAGGGCGCGCAGATCTTCGAGGCGGTCGGCCTGGGCGAGGAGGTCATCGACACCTGCTTCGCCGGCACCACCTCCCGCCTGGACGGGGTCGGCTTCGATGTGCTGGCCACCGAGGCCGGCCACCGGATGGCCCGGGCCTTCCCGGCCGGCGGC
The DNA here is from genome assembly GCA_036495425.1 of Streptosporangiaceae bacterium. GTDB lineage: Bacteria > Actinomycetota > Actinomycetes > Streptosporangiales > Streptosporangiaceae > Bog-532. The sequence goes on from DASXMW010000188.1 coordinate 3,285, forward strand.
AACCAGCCCGCGCACCGGCGGCTCGAGGTCGGCGGCGAATACCAGTGGCGCCGTGAGGGCGAGCCGCACCTGTTCAACCCGCAGACCGTGTTCAAGCTGCAGCACGCCACCCGCAGCCGCAAGTACGAGATCTTCAAGGAGTACACCCAGCTGGTCGACGACCAGGCGGCCAAGCTGATGACCCTGCGCGGCCTGATGCGGCTGCGCGGCGTGGACGCGCCCCGGGTGCGGGAGCCGATCCCGGTCGAGGAGGTCGAGCCGGTCTCCAGCATCGTCCGCCGGTTCTCCACCGGGGCCATGTCCTACGGGTCGATCTCGGCCGAGGCGCACGAGACCCTGGCCATCGCCATGAACCGGCTCGGCGGCCGGTCCAACACCGGCGAAGGCGGCGAGGACGCGAAGCGGTTCAGCCGCGACACCAATGGCGACCTGCGCCGGTCCGCCGTCAAGCAGGTGGCCAGCGGACGGTTCGGGGTGACCAGCCACTACCTGGTCAACGCGGACGACCTGCAGATCAAGATGGCCCAGGGGGCCAAGCCCGGCGAGGGCGGCCAGCTGCCCGGGCACAAGGTCTACCCGTGGATCGCCGAGACCCGGCACTCCACCCCGGGTGTCGGGCTGATCTCGCCCCCGCCCCACCACGACATCTACTCCATCGAGGACCTGGCCCAGCTCATCCACGACCTGAAGAACGCCAACCCGGCCGCCCGGGTCCACGTCAAGCTGGTCTCCGAGGTCGGGGTGGGCACGGTCGCGGCCGGCGTGTCCAAGGCCCACGCCGACGTGGTGCTGATCTCCGGGCACGACGGCGGCACCGGCGCGGCCCCGCTGACCAGCCTCAAGCACGCGGGCACCCCGTGGGAGCTGGGCCTGGCCGAGACCCAGCAGATCCTGCTGCGCAACAAGCTCCGGGACCGGATCGTGGTCCAGGCCGATGGGCAGCTCAAGACCGGCCGCGACGTGGTGGTCGCGGCCCTGCTCGGGGCCGAGGAGTTCGGCTTCGCCAGCGCCCCGCTGGTCGTCGAGGGCTGCATCATGATGCGGGTGTGCCACCTGGACACCTGCCCGGTCGGCATCGCCACCCAGAACCCTGAGCTCCGCAAGCGGTTCTCGGGCCGCCCCGAGTTCGTGGTGAACTTCTTCGAGTTCATCGCCGAAGAGGTGCGCGAGTACCTGGCCGCGATGGGCTTCCGCAGCGTGGCCGAGGCCGTCGGCCAGGCCGGCATGCTGGACAGCCAGGAGGCCGTGGGGCACTGGAAGGCCCACGGGCTCAACCTGGAGCCGGTGCTGTACCAGCCGGACCTGCCCGAAGGCGCGGCCCGGCGCAACACCACCACTCAGGACCACGGCATCGACCGGGCCCTGGACAACACGCTGATCCAGCTGGCCGAGGGTGCCCTGCAGGACGGCCGCCCGGTCCGGCTGGAGCTGCCGGTGCGCAACGTCAACCGCACCGTCGGCACCATGCTCGGCTACGAGGTCACCAAGCGGTGGGGCGCCGACGGCCTGCCCGACAACACCATCGACATCTCGTTCCGCGGCTCGGCGGGCCAGTCGTTCGGGGCCTTCCTGCCCCGGGGGGTCACCCTGCGGCTGGCCGGCGACGCCAACGACTACGTGGGCAAGGGCCTGTCCGGCGGCCGGCTGATCGTCGCGCCCGACCCGGAGGCCGGCTTCGCCGCCGACGAGCAGATCATCGCGGGCAACGTGATCGGCTACGGCGCCACCAACGGTGAGATCTACCTGCGGGGTGTGGTCGGCGAGCGGTTCTGCGTGCGCAACTCGGGCGCGGTCGCGGTGGCCGAGGGCGTCGGCGACCACGGCTGTGAATACATGACCGGCGGCAAGGTGGCCGTGCTGGGGCCGATCGGCCGCAACTTCGCGGCCGGCATGTCCGGCGGTATCGCCTACGTGCTGGACCTGCCCACCCACCGGGTCAACCCCGAGATGGTGGACCTGGACCCGCTGGACCACGAGGACGAGGCGTTCCTGCGCAACACGGTCGAGGTCCACGCGGCCGAGACCGGATCCCCAGTGGCCGCGCGGCTGCTGGAGGACTGGGACGAAGCCCTGACCCGGTTCGGCAAGATCATGCCGAAGGACTACAAGCGCGTGCTCAGCGCCACCATGGCCGCCGAGCGTGAGGGCCGTGACGTGAACGAAGCCGTCATGGCCGCCTCGCACGGCTGACCACCACCAGCTTGGGCAGCGGCCGTCCGTGTGGGCTGCCGCCCAGGTGCGGGACCCGCCAACGGCGCCGGGTCCCCCAACACACCAGCACCGCAACGGCTGTGACCGACGAAAGCACGACGGAAGCAAAGGACGACCGCCCCATGGCCGATCCCAAGGGATTCCTGACCACCTCGCGCGAGACCCCGGCCCGCCGTCCGGTCGACGTGCGGATCCGGGACTGGCGCGAGGTCTACCACGACTTCCCGGCCGGGCGCCTGGAACGGCAGGCCGGCCGCTGCATGGACTGCGGTATCCCGTTCTGCCACACCGGCTGCCCGCTGGGTAACCTCATCCCGGAATGGAATGACCTGGTCTGGCGGCACGACTGGTACGAGGCGTCGGAGCGGCTGCACGCGACCAACAACTTCCCCGAGTTCACCGGACGGCTCTGCCCGGCCCCGTGCGAGTCCGCCTGCGTGCTCGGCATCAACTCCGACCCGGTCACGATCAAGCAGGTCGAGGTGGAGATCATCGACCGGGCCTGGGAAGAGGGCTGGGTCCAGCCGGAGCCGCCGAAGGTGCGCACGGGTAAGAAGGTCGCGGTGATCGGGTCCGGCCCGTCCGGGCTGGCCGCCGCCCAGCAGCTGACCCGGGCCGGGCACGACGTGACCGTGTTCGAGCGGGCCGAGGCGCCCGGCGGGCTGCTCCGCTTCGGCATTCCCGAGTTCAAGATGGAAAAGCGGCACCTGGACCGGCGCCTGACCCAGATGCGGGCCGAGGGCACCGAGTTCCGCTGCGGCGTGACGGCCGGCACCGACATCACCGCCGATGAGCTGCGGGCCGGGTTCGACGCGATCATGCTGGCCGGCGGCTCGACCGTGGCCCGCGGCCTTCCGGTCCCCGGCGGCGACGCCGACGGCATCCACCAGGCCATGGACTACCTGCCGCTGGCCAACCGGGTGGTCAACCAGGCCGGCGCGACCGGTGGCCCGGTCAGCGACCCGGCCATCAACGCCCGGGGCAAGAACGTGGTCATCATCGGCGGCGGCGACACCGGTGCCGACTGCCTGGGCACCGCCCACCGGCAGGGCGCCGCGTCCGTGACCCAGCTGGAGATCATGCCGCGGCCGCCGGAGCTGCGTCCGGGCCATCAGCCGTGGCCCACCTACCCGATGATCTTCCGCACCTCCAGCGCCCACGAGGAGGGCGGCGACCGGGTCTACGCGGTCTCCACCCGGGAGTTCGTCACCGACGAGGCCGGGCACGTCCGTGCGCTGCGCCTGGTCGAGGTGGAGTTCTCCGGCGGCAGGTTCGAGCCGGTGGCCCACAGTGAGCGGGACCTGCCCGCCGACCTGGTCCTGCTGGCCATGGGTTTCACCGGCCCGGAGAAGGGCGCGCTGCTGACCGAGCTCGGGGTCGAGTACGACCCGCGCGGCAACGTGGCCCGGGACGCCAGCTACGCGACCTCGGTGCCCGGCGTGTTCGTGGCCGGTGACATGGGCCGCGGCCAGTCCCTGATCGTGTGGGCCATCGCCGAGGGCCGCAGCGCCGCCGCCGGGCTGGATACCTGGCTCAGCGGCCAGACCGTGCTCCCGGTGGCCATCCCGCCCACCGCCCGCCCGATGGCCTAAATCAGACCACCGGGCCAGCCCGGCCCCGATGACCAGCCCGGCCAGGATCGGGATCCCGTGCGCGTCGTTGTCGGCGATCAGAATCGCGCCGTCGGCCACGATCAGGACCGCGGCGGCGATGGTCTGGGGGATCCGCAGCCGGACCAGGTCCAGCGGCGCACGGCCCCGGTGCGGGCCGGGCGGCTGGTAGAGTCCTCTCCCGGGTCGTGACTGGCGCTGAGGTGGAGCACCACCGGGGAGCGGCCCGCCGCCTCGCCGCGCGCCTGGGCACCCGTTCCTGACCGTCTGCCCGGGAGAAGGCATGGCTGAGACCGAGACCACCACCGTCAGCTCCGAGATTTCCGCTGGCTATCGCGCCATGCTGGACGTGATCGGGGCCGTCGAGCCCGGCATCGCCCGCGCCATCGGCGATGAGCTCACCAACCAGCGCCACCAGCTCAAGCTGATCGCATCGGAGAACTACGCCTCACCCGCGGTGCTGATGGCCATGGGCACCTGGCTGTCCGACAAGTACGCCGAGGGCACCATCGGCCACCGCTTCTACGCCGGCTGCGAGGTCGTCGACGAGGTGGAAGCCATCGCCGCCGGGCACGCCCGCGCCCTGTTCGGGGCCGAGCACGCCTACGTGCAGCCGCACTCGGGCATCGACGCCAACCTGGTCGCCTACTGGTCGATCCTGGCCAAGCGGGTCGAGCGCCCGTTCCTGGACGAGGCCAGGGCCAAGAACGTGGACGCTCTCGAGCGGGACGCCTGGGCCGAGCTGCGGGCCCAGTTCGGGTCCCAGCGGATGATGGGCATGTCGCTGGACGCCGGCGGCCACCTGACCCACGGCTTCCGGGCCAACATCTCGGGCAAGATGTTCGACCAGGCCAGCTACGGCACCGACCCGCAGACCGGGCTGCTGGACTACGACGCCATCGCCGCCCAGGCCCGCGAGTTCCGTCCGCTGATCCTGGTGGCCGGCTACTCGGCCTACCCGCGCAACCCCGACTTCGCCCGGCTCCGCGAGATCGCCGACGAGGTCGGCGCCACCTTCATGGTCGACATGGCCCACTTCGCCGGCCTGGTCGCCGGGGGCGTGCTCACCGGCAACCTCAACCCGGTCCCGCACGCCGACGTGGTCACCAGCACCACCCACAAGTCCCTGCGCGGCCCGCGCGGCGGCCTGGTCCTCTGCACCCCCGAGTACGCCCCGTTCGTGGACCGCGGCTGCCCGCTGGTGCTGGGCGGCCCGCTCGAGCACATCATCGCGTCCAAGGCCGTCGCCCTGGCCGAGGCCCGCCAGCCCGCCTTCGCCGGGTACGCGGCCCAGATCGTGGTCAACGCCCGCGCCCTGGCCGATGGCCTGATCCGCCGGGGCGTGACCCTGGTCACCGGCGGCACCGACAACCACCTGGTCCTGGCCGACGTGGCCGCCAGCTACGGCCTGACCGGCCGTCAGGCCGAAACCGCCCTGATCGAGGCGGGCGTGGTCACCAACCGTAACTCGGTTCCGCGCGACCCCAACGGCGCCTGGTACACCTCCGGCATCCGCCTCGGCACCCCCGCCCTCACCACCCTGGGCATGGGCCCCGCCGAACTCGACGAGGTCGCCGACATCATGGCCACCGCCCTGGCCGCCACCACGCCCCAGGCCGGCTCCAAGGCCAAGCACCAGCTCGACACCTCGGTCGCCGAAGCCTGCCGCGCCCGCTGCGCCGACCTGCTGGCCCGCCACCCCCTCTACCCCGAGATCCAGCTCTAGCCTGCCGCGCTGCCTGGTGGGGCCGTCGCCGTCAGTACTTCGGCCCCACCAGTTCGTCCATCCGCGCCACCGATTCCCGCCGGGCCACCGAAAGGAAATTCGGCCGCGCCATTCGCCAGCTGACGCCGAGCTGATCCAGTGTTGTAGCGCAAAGACCGAGGATGTCGGCGGATTCGTTGGACAGGAAGTAACGCGGATACTCGTACCAGTGGTCGCTGTCGGCCAGTTTCCGGCGCACCCGGTTGATGACGCGGCAACCATCGGAGTGGAACAGCCCCCGGACGAATGAGCCCGGGTAGGTGGCGACAATTGTCTGCTGCCACGGCTCCAGCGCGATCGTTCTGGTGTGCTTTCTCCCTGGACCATGCTGAGGAAACAGGCACGGCCAGTGCTTGGACCAGCTTTTGACTTCCACGCAGCCGGTACGCGCCACGCAGAACACACTCGACGTCGGCATCACGGCGGCCATCGCGGCCTTGGCCGCCTCGATCAGGCCCGGCCAGCAGTTGCTGCACTTGACGTTCAGCGCGTAGACGTCGCGCCGCCCGTGGGTGATGTGCCCGTCACCCAGGTGAAGACCGAGAAGGTAGGCATAGGCGTCCCCGTCCAGCACTTTTCCATCGCATCGCGGGCAGCGGACCACCCTATTGGCCGCGTTACGCCGGGTGCCGTTGCGCCAATGACGGATGGTCTGGACGGAGACGCCACAGAGCTCGGCGTTCTCCCGGTCCGTTACGCCCAATCGCGACAGCAGTAACGCGAATTCCACCGTTCTGTGCGAGTACACGCACTTCATCATCGCGGTGGGCACTGACAGTTCAGAGCTCTGCCATCGGTGCAGCCATCAGCAACGCGAGCGGTGTGCCGGGAGCGGGATTCGAACCCGCACGCCCTTTCGAGCAGAAGCTTTTGAGGCCTCCATGTCTGCCATTCCATCACCCCGGCTGGGCGATTGCCCGGAAGGCGCATGTCGCCGTTCCGGGGCTGGCCGAACCCAAATGTACCCGCTGCCTGTACGCTCGTCAGCGTGAGCCAGAAGCAGCTACGAGTCGTTATCGCCGAGGATGAGGCGCTGATCCGCCTGGACCTCAAGGAAATGCTGGAAGAGGAGGGCTACGCCGTGGTGGCCGAAGTGGGGGACGGGGAGGCGGCCGTCGAGCAGGTCACCGCCCAGCGTCCCGAGCTCGCCATCCTCGACGTCAAGATGCCCGTACTCGACGGCATTTCCGCGGCGGAGCGGATCGCGGCCGAGCGACTGGCCCCGGTGGTCATCCTCACCGCGTTCTCCCAGCGTGAGCTGGTCGAGCGGGCCCGCGACGCGGGGGCCATGGCCTACCTGGTCAAGCCGTTCACCAAGGCGGACCTGGTGCCCGCCATCGAGATGGCGGTCAGCCGGTTCCAGGAGATCACCACGCTCGAATCCGAGGTCGGCAACCTGCGCGAGCGCCTCGAGGTGCGCAAGGTGCTGGACCGGGCCAAGGGAGTGCTGCAGGCCGAGCACGGCATGACCGAGCCAGAGGCGTTCCGGTGGATCCAGAAGACATCAATGGACCGCCGGCTCACTATGCGTAAGGTCGCCGAGGCGGTCATCGAGGGCACGCTGTCCGCGTCCCAGCAGTCCGAATCCCCGCCTAGCTGACCCGAAACCCGGGGCTCCTGGCCTGAAAGCCAGGCCTGCCGCCCCCAAAACCGGAACTTTCCGGACAAAGAGGAGCCCGGGGCGCCTTTGGTGCCGTATCCGCCTTCCCCGGTCGGACACGTTCTCTACTGAGCTCCCCGGGCTCTCTACCACCACGTTAGCGAGCTTTCACCGTGTAGCGCAAAGGTGAGCCACCGATCGGTGGGCGCGGGGTCGCGGTTTGGTCGCCCGGCGTTCACCGTCCCCCCGCCCCGGCGGGTGGGCCGCCGCTCCCTGGTGATGCGTCATCAACCCTCTGTGACTGAGGAGTCAGGTGTGATTTACCTGAGCGCCGCCTGAGCCTGCCGAGGCAACTACTCAACGTGAGCAGCTGTCTGGCGGCTATCCAGCCCTCAGCCTCCCGGTCCGGACGCGCTTGCGCCGCCTTCCTGCGGCCGCCTCCGCTGCCTTCCCGGTCGCCCCGCCCATCAGCGCGGCCGCCACCGCTCTGGGCCAGCCGCCAGTGGCTGAATGTAACCGAATCGCCACGAAATTATTTCCGCTGACCCGGCGCCAGCACGCTGACCCTCACTCGGAACATAACAATCTCATCTCCGCCCGGGCTGGGCCCCGTTCCGCTCCGACCGGACGCATCCCGTTCCGGCCTCAGCCCCGGACCCGCCAACCAGGCTCTCACCAGCCAGAAGTTTCCCCGTCCGCACCCTGATGCCAGCATCCCGAGCGTGCTTTCGTGGCCGATGTGCGTCTTTGTCTTCCTATGTTCCCTTGCCGGGCCTTTGTCCGAGCTAACGTTTGCACGCGGCCGGTTTCGCTGCGCCAGTACGGTGCAGGTCAGCGCGTTGCTGCAGGTCAGGAAGGCGCCGGTTACCCGCCGCTAAGTTACTCCGCCGTTCCGTATCTTCTTGTTGGAAAAGGCGTGACTTTCACGTTGTTAACGCTCACAATGCCAGGAGAACCGGTGCAAAGCCGTATGTTCGAGAAACCCAACGAGGAACCCAACGAAGGGAGCCTTCATTGTCTGAGGAAACGAGACACTGGCGATTCGGGCGGCGTGCCCGTATCGGCGCGGTGTCGGCCGTCACCGCGATGGCCGCGGCCGCCGGAGCGTTCGGCGCGACCGCCGCCTCTGCGTCGCCTGCTAAGCCCGCCGGGGGACATTGCGCCCCGAGCGTCAGCAGCCAGTTCTTCGGCCAGACGGTAGAGCCGTACACGGGGCAGAACACGAACGTCTACCGCTACACCCTGACCAACTGCCGTGGGGTTACCGCCAAGATCCTCACCTACGGCGGCATCGTCCAGTCGATCAACGTGCCGGACCGCCGCGGTCACCAGGCCGACGTCGTGCTCGGTTTCAAGACGCTCGCCGACTACGTCAAGTTCGACAGTCCGCCGGTGACCGCGAACGGCGGCCCGTACTTCGGCGAGACCATCGGCCGGTACGGCAACCGCATCGCCAAGGGGACCTTCACCCTGACCCAACCGGGTGTCGGCCCGGTCAAGTACACCCTGCCGATCAACAACGGCGTCAACAGCCTGCACGGTGGCCTGGTCGGCTTCGGCAATCACATCTGGGCGGCGCAGGCGGTACACGGCAACGGCACCGCGGGCGTGCAACTCACGCTGGTCAGCCCGAACGGCGACGAGAGTCACCCCGCCGGTTCCCCCGGCTGCCCCAACGGCTGCACCGGCTACCCGGCCAAGCTCAAGGTGGTGGTGACCTACACCCTCAACAACGCGGGCCAGCTGGCTATCCACTACAAGACCACGGACGAGTCCCCGAACCTGAACTCGGTCATCAACCTGACCAACCACAGCTACTTCAACCTGGCCGGCGAGGCCTCACCCGCGGGCTCGGCCTACAGCCAGTTCGTGCAGATGAACGCCAACAAGTACACGCCGACCGACACGACCCAGATCCCGCTCGGCTACAACGTTCCCGTCGCGGGCACGCCGTTCGACTTCCGGGCCCCGCACACCATCGGCTCCCGTATCGATGACGTGAGCGCCCCGGACAATGCTCCCGCGGCCGATAACCAGCTGCTCATCGCCCAGGGCTACGACCACAACTGGGTGCTGAACAAGCAGACCAAGGCGACGACCGGCCCGCTGCGCCTCAACCTCGCCGCGCACGCCTACGACCCGTCCAGCGGCCGCCTGCTGACCGTGTGGACCGACCAGCCCGGCGTCCAGTTCTACAGCGGCAACTTCCTCAACGGCACGCTGGTGGGCATCAGCGGCCACACCTACCGCCAGGGCGCTGGCTACACGTTCGAGACTCAGCATTTCCCGAACTCCCCGAACCAGCCGAACTTCCCGTCCACCGAGATCAAGGCTGGGCAGACCATCAACTCGACGACGATCTTCGCGTTCTCGTCCTGACCGCTGATTTCCAGGTGGCCCGGCGGCACTGCCGCCGGGCCACCGCCATTTGACCGTAGGATCGGACCGTGGCGACGAAGACGGGGACCGCGCCGAGCGGCCAGACCAGCTCAAAGGCCGGTGACCAGGCGAAAGAGGCCAAAAAGCCCGAACACGGCCGGCTGCTGCTGCTCGACGGGCACTCCCTGGCCTACCGGGCGTTCTTCGCGCTGCCCGCCGAGAACTTTTCCACCACCACCGGCCAGCCGACCAACGCCGTGTACGGCTTCACGGCCATGCTCATCAACGTGCTGCGGGAC
>DASXMW010000189.1:0-22622 GCA_036495425.1 Streptosporangiaceae bacterium
TCAGTGGCCCTTGAACGCCTCGGCCAGCCACCAGGCGCCGCCGTCGCTGGCGATCTTGGCGTCGATGACCAGGACCCCGGACGGGTCGCGGGCCCACGTCTCGACCACGGCCAGGTCTTCCCGGGTGCGGACGGTGACGCCGGTGGCGCCGAAGCCGCGGGCGATCGCGGCCAGGTCGCGCTCGGGGAACGTGACCGCCCCGTGGTCGGCCCCGGTGAAGTGGTGCACCTCGGCGCCGTAGGCGGCGTCGTCGTAGACCGCGACCACCATCGGCCGGTCCAGCCGCACCGCGGTCTCCAGTTCGGACACGCCCATCAGGAAGCCGCCGTCGCCGGTGGCGATGACCGGCAGCCGATCGGGCTGGGCCAGCGCCGCGCCGATGCCGCTGGCCAGACCGAGCCCGACCGACTGGAACGCCTGCGTGAAGCAGAACCCGAACTCGTCGGGGACCCGCAGGTAGACGCTCGGATAGCCCATGAAGTTGCCGGAGTCGACCGACACCAGCCTCATCGCCGGCAGCACCCGGTCCAGGGCCTTGCTGAACTCGCGCGGGTCGATCCGGCCCGCCGTGCCCAGGTCGCCGGTCGGGGTGTCGTTCCACCAGCGCCGCTCGGCCAGGCGGGCCGCGACCGCGGCCGTCCGGTAGCCGGCCCGGGGCTGGCTGAGCGCGTCGAGGGCGTCGAAGGCGGTGGCGGCGCAGTCGCCGAGGATGCCCAGGTCGACCGGGCGGTGCGCGCCCAGCGCGGCCAGGTCGTCGTCGACCTGCACGACCTGGGCCGCCGGGCCGATCAGCGTGCCGTGCCGCATCGTCCACATGTTCAGGGCGCAGCCCCAGCCGACGATGAGGTCGGCGCCGGAGATCAGCTCGGCGGCCAGGGGAGTGGCGAAGCTGCCCGAGATGCCCAGGTCGAACTCGTCCGCCGCGAACAGGCCGTTGGCCACCGCCGAGGTGGCCAGCAGAGCCCCGGCCTGCCGGGCCAGGGTGGCGATTTCCGCCCCGGCGCCCCGCCCGCCGCGCCCGGCGATGAACACGGGACGCTCGGCCGCCGCCAGCAGCAGCGCGAGGTCTTCGACGGCCGCGGCCGCGGGCCGGGCCGGGGCCGGGGCGGCCGGGCCGGCCAGCGGCAGCGGCGCGTCCAGCGGGCGGCCCTGTACGTCGAGTGGCAGGCTGACCACGACCGTCCGGCGCCCGTGCACGGCGGTGGTGTAGGCCCGGGTGATGTCGGCCACCGCCGACGCCGGGCCGTGCACCCGCTCCGGGACGGCGCCGACGCTGGCGGCCAGGGCGTCCTGGTCGATCCGGAAGTTGGAGTTGACCGCCGCCCCGGCGGTGTCCGCGGTCAGCACGATCAGCGGGGTCCGGCTCTTGGCCGCCTCGGTGATGCCGGTCATCGCGTTGGTCAGGCCGCACCCCTGGTGCAGGGTGAGCACGGCGGGCCGGCCCGCGAGGCGGCTGTAGCCGTCGGCCATGGACGCGGCCCCGCCCTCGTGCCGGGCCGCGGTGAACCCGACCCCCGCCGCCCGCAGCGCGTTGGTGACGTGGAAGTTGCCGCTGCCCACCACCCCGAAGGCGTGCCCGATCCCCAGGTCGGCCAGGACCGCGCCGATCACGCCGGCCACGTTCTGGGTCATGCGGCCACGATGGCGTAGGCGCGGGCCGGCGATCCGGTGCCGCCCACGATCGGCAGCGGGGACACCACCAGCATCGCGCCCGTGGCCGGCAGCCGGTCCAGGTTCTCCAGCTGGGTCAGGCCGTACTTGTCCGCGCCGAGCAGGTGGTTGTGGGCCGGGAAGGCCGGTTCCATACCGCCGGCCTGGCCCGCGTCGATGCCCACCGTCTCCACCCCGAACCCGGTGATCGGCGAGCCGGCCAGCCACTTCGCCCCCGCCGGGGAGACGCCCGGGGTGTGCGGCCCCTGGTCGTCAGCATTGAGGAACGCGGCCGCGTCCCGGTTGAACCGGCTCCACCCGGTCCGGAACAGCAGCCAGGCTCCCTCCGGGAGGGGCCCGCTGGCGGCGACGTGGGCCTCGAAGTGCTCCGGTTCGAGCAGGAAGTCCGGGTTGGAGGCCACCGCCGCGGTGAAGTCCAGCACGACGGCCGGGCCGATGAGGCGGGACGGCGGGATCTGGTCCACCGGCGTGCCCCGGCGGCCGGTGGCCCAGTGCGTGGGCGCGTCCAGGTGCGTGCCGGTGTGCTCCCCGAGGTGGAGGTTGTTCCAGCCCCAGAACGGGCCCGCGTCGTCGAAGTCGCTGACCTTCTCCATCGACAGCGGGATCGTGTTCGCGAACGGCGGCGGCAACTGCAGGATCGGGGTCTGCGGCGACAGCGGCGCGGTGAGGTCGATGATCGCCACCTCGCCGGTGCGGAGGGCGGTGAGGAGGCCGTCGATGGTGTTCATGGCCGCTACCGTAACCTGGCCCGGGCCGGCCTGCCGGAGTGCCCGCTGGAGTGCCCGCCGGAGCCCCCAGCCGGAGTCCCCGCCGGGCTGATTGTGTGTTAAGAGTTCGCCCGCGAACTGTTCGGGTGTGCGCCATTCCGGGGGGCAGCGGCTAGCATCGGGGACATGGATGCCGCCGACGTGACCGGGCTGCCGGAGATTCCCGGCGACCCGCTGGCCCTGGAACGCCAGGTGTGCTTCGCCCTGTCGATCGCGGCTCGCAGCGTGCTGGCCATCTACCGCCCGCTGCTCGAGCCGATGGGGCTGACCCACCCGCAGTACCTGGTCATGCTGGCCCTGTGGGGACGGTCGCCGCTGTCGGTGAAGGAGCTGGGCGAGATGCTCCAGCTGGACGCGCCCACCCTGTCGCCGCTGCTCAAACGGCTGGAGGCGGCGGGCCTGCTGACCCGGGCCCGGGACCCGCGCGACGAGCGCCAGCTGCGCATCGAGCTCACCCGCCACGGTCATGACCTGCGAGAAATGGCACTGTCGGTCCCGCCCGCGGTGGTGGCCAGGATCGGGGTCGAGCTGGGTGAGCTGCAGGACCTGCAGCAGGCGCTGGTGCGGCTGAACGAGGCGGCCCGCCGGGCCGGGGTGCAACCGCTCCCGGCCCCGGCCCAGGACAGCGTGTAGCCGCTAGCCGAGCCGGCGGTCCAGGTCCAGCAGGGCCTGGGTGAACACCTCGATGGGCGCGACGGCCACGCCCGCGCCGACCTGGCCGCTCCCGTCCGCGTTGTGCAGGATCCCGGTGGTCACCTTGGGCGTGATGCCGAGCTCGACGACCTTGCGCACGTCGACCCCGACCGGAGAGCCGCGCAGGCCCCAGGTGGGCAGGATGAACCGGGTCGAGTGGCCGACGCAGACCAGGTCCAGCTGCTCGGAGAGCCGGGCCGCGTCGGCCATGGTGCCGCCGACCAGCTGGGCCACGGCCGGGGACCCGGCCGCGCAGGCGCCGCCGAGGCCGATCAGTTCCAGCACCGAGCTGTCCCCGATGTCCGGAGCGGCGTCGTCCTCGGTGCGCCCCGGCTGGTAGAGCGCGTCGCCGACCAGCGGGGACGGCGCGTACTGCCACGGCGCGCCCGGCCCGGCCAGCCAGGCCGCGAAGCCGGTGCCGTTGCGGCTCATGCCGGTGACGATCGAGCTGTCCTCCACCTGGCCGGCCCAGAGGGTGAGGGTCCGGGCCGCGGCCATGGCCAGGCTCAGGAACAGCAGGTAGTTCGCGGACAGGAAGTCGGCCACCTCGCCCCGGCGCGGGTGGGTGCCCCGCACCAGCGCCGGGAGCAGGGTCCGCAGCAGCAGGTTGGTCGAGGCCTGGGTCCGCACGTGCACGTCGTCGCCCATCGCGACCGCCTGGGCGGCGAACGACAGGACGTTGAGCGGGCCGGTCACCGTCAGCGCCTCGGCCAGCACCGGGCCGGCCGCGTCGCGCAGCAGGATCAGCCGCTCGATGGCGCCCGGGCTGTCCTTGCCGAACCAGGCCACGTCACCGGAGCCCTGGCCCAGCGGCGCGTAGGCCTGGAGGCCGGCCTCGGCCAGCTCCACCACCCAGACCGGGGTCCGCGGGCCCATCGCGGTGGCCATCGGCACCACCGTCCGGTGGTGGTTGGCCGAGCCGGTCCGCACCTGGCCCGAGGCCAGCAGCGCGTCGGCCCGGCCGGGGCCATCGGCCCAGCCCTCGGCGCAGACCGCCGACCGCAGGGACCGGCGCAGCGGGTCGCAGGCCTCGCGGTAGTCGATGGGCGGGCCGCTGTGCAGGATCAGCCGCTCGCCGTCCAGGGCCGGGATGACCTCGGCGGCGGGACGGACCGCGACCGCCTCGGGCACGCCACGGTCCAGGCGCCGGTAGACCTCGGCGTTGGCCGCGTCGATCACCGCGGCCCGGGGCCCGGACAGCCGGCGCAGCGCCGCCACCACGTCGGGGTCGCCCCCGCCCGGGATACGCCAGTCGAGCTGGACCACGGGACGGCCCTGGTCCGCGACGGCCCGGGCGAACAGGGGCAGCCCGGCGTTGAGCACCGACACCTCGTCCGGCAGCCGCACCGGGTGATCGGTCTCGTAGGCGGCGGCGGTCATCGTGTTTCTCCTTCGGTCAGCCCGGCCAGCAGCGTCCGGGCCAGCTGGACGAGCTCGTCTTCGGACGCGCGGATGGCGGCGCTCCGGCGGTCGGCCTGGCCGAGCAGCCGTTCGCCGTGCTGGCCGGTGCGCTCGGCCATGCCCGCCACCACCTGCGGGGCGGCCCCGCCGTCCAGCACCCGGGTCTCCACGATCCCGCGCGGATCGAGGACCGTGGTCAGGTCGATGTCGTCGAGGTCGAGCCGGGAGCCGTTGTACTCGGCGGCGGCGTCCTGCAGCCGGCCGACGGTCAGGTCCACGCCGCGGATGCCGTCGCGGCTGGCCTTGCGGACCGCGGCCCCCACGATCTGGTAGGCGGTCCGGTAGTCCACGCCGCACTGGCCCATGATGAACTCGGCCAGATCGGTGGACTGGCTGTAGCCGGACTCCAGCGCCTGCCACATGCGGGCCGTGTTGACCTCCAGCGTGCTGATCACCCCGGCGGTCAGCCGGGTGGTGCGCAGGGCCAGGTCGAGCGCGCGCGGGACCTCACCGTAGGCGTAGATCAGGTTGTCGCTGCGGGCCGAGGGGCTCTTGCTGACCGCCAGGAACCCCGACAGGCGGCCGATCATGGTGCCGGACGCGCCGCGGATGATGGACAGCGAATAGGGGTTCCGCTTCTGCGGCATCAGCACGCTGGACCGGCTGTACCCGTCGGCGATCGACACGTAGTCGAACTCGGTGCTGGCCCAGATCTCCAGGTCTTCGGCCAGCTTGCTCTGGGTGGTCAGCAGGCTGGACGCGGCCGACATGGCGGCGATCAGGCCGTCGATCTGCCACATGGCGTCGCGGGTGTGCTCGATGAACCCGTCGAACCCGAGCAGGCTGGCCACCCGCGACCGGTCGTGCAGCAGCCGGCTGCCGTTGACGCACCCGGCGCCGCCCGGGCTGAGGTTGATCCCGTCGAGTTCCCCGCTGAGCCGCTCCGCGTCGCGCAGCACCGGGTAGGCGAAGCTGACCAGATAGTGGCCGAAGGTCGAGGGCTGGGCATGCTGCAGGTAGGTCTGGTCCGGCAGCCAGGTGCGCGTGTGCTGCCCGGCCAGCCCGGCGATCTCCACGCCGAGCCGGGCCGCCGCCGCGATCAGGCCGGTCAGCACCCCGCGCAGGTGCACGCGGAGCGCGATCCGGACCGCCTCCCGGCGCGGGCGGCCCGCGTGCAGCCAGCCGGCCGCGTCGCCGATCTGGGCGGTGAAGCAGCGCTCACGGGAGTTGTACGGTTCGCCGAACGACGGGTCGTACGGGAACTCGGCCGCGGGAGTGGCGGTCGCCCGCAGCAGGACCGTCAGCAGCGCGCGGGTCGCCTCGGGCGGGATGACCTTCCGCTCGTGCAGGTCGATGACGTGGGCCAGGTCGGCCAGGTTCAGGCCGTCGTGCAGCAGCGGGGCGTCCGCGTTCTCCAGCGTGAAGCCGCTGTCGATGAGCTCCTGGGCCGGCCCGCTGACGGGCGGCCCCAGACGGGCTTGGGCGGGCATCAGCTCTCCTTCGCGGCGGCTTCGTCGACGGCGTCGAGCAGTCCACCGGTGTGCCAGAAAATCGTGGTCAGGCCGGGATCGGCGGCGGTGCCGCCGAGGATCGCGGGCAGCGCGGCCAGGGCCTTGGCCGTGTACACCGGATCGAGCACCAGCCCCGCCGTCCGCAGCGCCAGCCGCGCCGCCGCCCGTCCTTCGGCCGAGGCGAGCCCGTGCCCGGGGCCGCGGCCGTCGGTCAGCTCGACGTCGTCCGAGCCCGGCGCCGGGGTCCCCAGCTGCCGGGCGCAGCCGGTGGCCATGGCCAGCACCCGCTGGCGGGTCTCGGTGGGGGGCCGGGACACCGACACGCCCGCCAGCCGCCACGGCCGCCCGAGCGCGACGGTCCCGGAGACCAGCCCGGCCAGCGTCCCCCCGGACCCGGTGGCCGTCACCACCGTCACCCGGCCACCAACCCCTACACCAGTCCCACCAGCCCCACCGGCCAGCTGGCGGGCCAGCTCCCCGGCGGCCCAGTGGAAACCAGCGGCGGACCGGGCGGTGGCGCCGCCGCGCGGGATCGGGAACGGCCGCTCGCCCTCAGCCTCGAGCCGGGCCGCGGCCTGCGCGATGCCACTGTCAACCGACTCGCGGGCGGGATCGCCGGTGAACACGACCTCGGCCCCCCAGTGCCGGGCGAAGGCCAGGTTGGGGTGCTCGTTTTCCGGCGCGGTCCCGGCGTAGACCAGCACGGCGGGCAGTCCGGCGCAGGCCGCGGCCGCCACCGCCGCCGCCGCGAAGTTCGAGCCGGTCGTGCCGCCGGTGACGATGACCGTGGCCGACGCGGCCACCGCGTCGGCCAGCAGCACTTCCAGCGGCCGGGCCTTGTTGCCGGCCACCGCGAACCCGGTCAGGTCGTCCCGCTTCACCAGCAGCCGGCCCGCCAGGCCGAGCGCCGCCGCCAGCCGGGGCGCCGGGGTCAGCCGCGTGGGCAGCACCGCCAGCGGCAGCCGCCCTGGCCCAGCAGGCACATCGGCCGTCACAGGCACATCGGCGACATCGGAAGCACCGGCCGCACCAAAAGCACCGACCGTACCTCCCACCGCTTCAGCCCCCGGCGTCACGGCCACTGGTCCGGCTCCTGCTCCCGGGCCCGCCGGGCCCGGCTGATGACCAGGTCGACGATCTGCGGGGCGGCGCCCGGGTCGGCCGGGTTGCTGGTCGAGCCGAGGTAGGTGGCCAGGTTGGCCGCCATCTTCTCCTCGTTGACTTCGAGTCCTTCGGCCAGTGAGATGGCGATCTGCAGGGCCTGGGCGGTCAGCAGGCACACCTCGGGCAGCGCGGGCCACTCCGCTTTCCAGGTCCGGCCGTCCCGCTCGTGCTCGCCGGTCAGCCCCTCCATCAGCACGCCCGCGTTGACCCGGACCAGCCGGGCCAGCGTGGCCAGGTGCTCGCTGCCCTCGGGATTCCGCTTGTGACCCATGGTGATGGAACCGACCACCGTGCTGGCCCGGGGCTCGCCGAGCTCGCCGATCTCCGGCCGCTGCAGCTCGTACACCTCGGTCCCGAACCGGGCCAGCGTGCCCGCGATCATGGCCAGCACGCCGCCGACCTCGGCGATCCGGTCCCGGGTGGCCAGCCAGGAGATGACCGGGTCGGCCAGGCCGAGCTCGGCGCAGAAGGACGCCCGGATGTCCAGGGCGGCCGGCCCGAACGCGGCCAGCGTCCCGATGCCGCCGCCGAGCTGGCCGGTCAGCCAGCGCGGTGCGCCCTCCCGCAGCCGGTCGAGGTGACGGCGCACCTCGTCGGCCCAGGTGGCCGCCTTCCAGCCGAACGTGGCGGGCGCGCCCGGCTGGCCGTGGGTGCGGCCGCAGATGAGCGTGTCCCGGTGCCGGGCGGCCAGCCCGAGCAGCAGCTCCTCGAGCCGGCGCAGGTCCCGCCAGCACACCCCGCCCACCGTGCGCAGGGCCAGGCTGGTCCAGGTGTCGGTGACGTCCTGGACGGTGGTGTCCCGGTACACGTACTCGGCCGCGGCCGGCGACAGCACCCGGCGCAGCTCGAGGATCAGCCCCTGGGTGGAATGCCCGGTGATCCGGGTGCCCTCCGCGACCCGGTCCAGGTCCAGCCGGTCCACTGTGGCCTCGGCGGTGATGGCCGCGGCCGCCTCGGCCGGGATGTGGCCGTGGGCGGCCTGGGCCCGGGCCAGCGCGGCCAGCACGGTGAGCCAGCCCCGCAGCCGGCCTTCCTCGCTGAAGACGTCCCGCAGTTCCTCGGTACCCCACAGGTGGGCGTAGGACAGCGAGTCGGCGATCCGCGCGCTCACCGGGCGCCACCGGCCAGCTCAGCGGCGGCCCGCAGCCCCTCCGCCACGAGGTCGAAGGACGCGCCCCAGGGCACCACCACCGTGTCACCGCGGGTCTCGATGTGCTCTTCCAGCAGGCAGCACTTGGTCAGCCGGACCTCACCGGCCGGGACCGGGGACGCCGCCGCCAGCCGGGCCGGGCACATGTCGACCTGCCGCACGGATCCGGCCTGCTCCGGGTAGAAGTGGTCGTGAATGGCCCGGGAGCGGGCGCAGCCCAGCAGCACCCAGCCCGGATCGGGCGGCGGGACCTCGTCCAGGTAGGAGACGGTCGCCCCGGGGACCCGCGCCCCGCCGCCCCGGCAGGGCAGCAGGTAGTGGGCGGCCGGCTCGGCCCGGGCCAGGTCCTGCAGGTCGATGACTTCGGCCCGGGTCAGCACCGGGGGCAGGCTCTCGGCGGTGTCGAGCAGCCGGTCCACCTGGTCGCAGAACTTGGCGGGCCAGGGCGGCGCCACGTCCAGCACGTGCACCACGGCCGGTTCGGAGTCGAGCACGAAGTTGACGTGCTCGTACCGGCCCTTGACCACCACGCAGCGGTGACCGGGGAACTCGGCCGCGACCCGGGCCAGCTGGCTGGGGACCGCCGTGTCGATCTCCGGCCTGGTCACCAGGATCGTCTCGGCCGGGCCAGCCAGCAGCGTGACCCCGGTGACCGGGCGGAACAGGGCGTCGTCACCGGTGGCGGACCCCCGGCCAGCGTCCTTCGATTCCACCTCGGCCAGCGCCACCAGGTTGCCGGAGCAGGCGATGACGAAGCGCGTGCGCCGGTACACCGGGTGGTCCGCGAAGTAGGCCGCCAGCGACTCCGGGGTCAGGTCGCCGCCGATCGTGGTGAAGGCCACGGTCCGGTACTGGCCGGGGATGAGCATCAGGTTCTCACCGTGTCCGGCACCGTGTCCGAGCGGAGCCCGAGCCGGAGCGCCTCCACCGACAGGGCCGCACCCGGCCGGACGTTGCCGATGTTCACGTTGGCCCCGTAGCGCCTGATCAGCCAGGTCTGCTGGGCCCGCTGGGGGGCCTCGAACAGCACCCGCCCGGCGCCGATGGCCGCCACCACCGCGTCGGCCACGTCGGCCCGGACCGAGCCGTCCGGTTCGTACAGGCCGACGGTGCCGCTGTCGCGTCCCTCGGTGACCACGTAATCGGCCCCGGCGCCCAGGTCAGCCTCGGCGTCAGCGGCCCACTGCCCGGCCAGCACGGACGCGCCCGCGTCTTTGCGGCCGATCTCGGCCAGCACCCCGAACCGCTGCGCGGCCACGCTGATCAGGCTCGACTTCTCGGCCCGGGTCAGGGTGACGGTGCCGCACGACACTTCCACGCACGGGAAGCCGACGGCCGTGGCCCAGTCGAGGAACTGGCTGACGGCCCCCTGGGCCCAGGCGATCTCCAGCAGGGTGCCGCCGGTGCAGGCGCGGACCGCGTGCTGGTCGAGCAGTTCGAGCTTCTCCTCCAGGTTCTGGTCGATGTAGGCCGTGCCCCAGCCGAACTTCCAGATGTCGATCAGCGGGCCGGCCACCGCCAGGTGCTGGCGGGCCTCGGGCACCGACATGCCGTCGTCCAGCACATGCAGCAGCCCGGACGTCCGGGGCTTGACCGTCCGGGCCGGCAGGTCCAGGAAGCCGGGGGTACGCAGCCCTCGGCCCTGGTGGGCGCCGGGCGGCGCGGTGATACATTGCGCCGGTGCCTGCTCCGTCATCGGACCTCCTGCCCGGGGAACCCGGGGAACTGGCCGGCCTGGCCCGGCGTATCCGGGACCTGCCCGGCGTGCGCTCGAAGAGCGCCATCGGCACCGTGGCCGACGTGCTCGGCGGTGGCGACTGGTGGGCGGGGCCGGGCGACGACGGCGCGGTGGTCGAAGACGACGGCCGCATGCTGGTCGTCGGCGGTGAGGCCATGCTGCCGGCCTTTGTCGCCCAGGACCCGTACGGAGCCGGGATCGGCGCCATGGTGGCCAACATCAACGACCTGGCCGCCATGGGCGCCCGGCCGCTGGCCATCGTCGACACGCTGGTCGGGCCGGCCTCGGTGTGCGCGGAGATCCTCCGCGGCCTGCGCTGGGCGGGGGAGCGCTACGACGTCCCGGTCGTCGGCGGCCACCTGACCGAGACCGACGGCGCGCCCTCGTTCTCCGCGTTCGGCCTGGGCCGGGCCAACGCCGTGCTGTCCGCCACCCACACCCGGCCCGGCCAGGTGCTCATCGTGGCGGCTTGCGTGCACGGCGCGATGCGGGACGACTTCCTGTTCTTCCGCTCGTTCGAGCAGCAGGGCTTCCAGCTGGCCGGGGACGTCCGGCTGCTGGCCGAGATCGCCGAGTCCGGGGCCGCCGTCGCGGCCAAGGACGTCAGCATGGCCGGGCTGATCGGCTCGCTGGCCATGCTGCTGGAACCGAACCGGCTGGGCGTGACCGTGGACCTGGCCGCCGTGCCCGCGCCGGCCGGGGTCCCGGTGGGCGACTGGCTGTGCTGCTTCCCGTCCTACGCCTTCGTCCTGACCGGGCCCGCGGACCGGGCCGGTGACTGCGTGTCGATGTTCGCCGGGCACGGCATCACCGCCGCGGTGGCCGGTGAGCTCGACGACTCCGGCGCCGTCCGCCTGGCCGCCGGCGGCGCGGCCGCCACCGTCTTCGACCTGCGCGCCGAAGGCGTTACCCGCCTGGCCCGCTGACCAGCGCCGCTCCGGCCGGTGGCCCGCTGACCCACGCCGCCCCGGCCGGGCCGAACCCCGGAATGTGTGCAATTTCTGCTGTGATAGCGACAGGTTTTGCCCACAAATCCCGGCGGCCCAGCCCCTAGGCCCGCGCATGCGCCCCGCTCCCGTCCGCGGGCCTGCTCAGCCCGATCGACATGCGCTGGTGGGGCAGGCCCTGGTACAGCTCGGGCTCGCCGGCCAGGCTCCAGCCCAGGTAGCGGAAGAAGACCACGTTGGCCAGCTGGACGTGGGCGATCATCCGGCTGCCGCCGAGCCACCCGGCGGTCCGTACCGCGTGCCGGACCAGTGGGCCGCCGACACGGTGGCGCCGGAACTCCGGCAGCACGGCCAGCCGGTCGCCCTGCCACAGCACGCCGCCGTCCGGCTCGCGCCGCAGCGGATAGAGGCGGACCGTGCCGGCGGCGGTGCCGTCCACGTAGCCGACGACGTGCACGGTGGCCGCCTCGTCGTCATGGGTGTCCCGGTCGTCGATGGCGAAGATGGCCTGCTCGGTGACGAACACCTGACGCCGGATGGACAGGTGCCGGTCCAGCTCCGCGGCCGCCTGGACGTTCCGGCACTCGACCGGGCTGACGACGGTCGTGGTCATCGCGGTCACGCCACCTGCAGCGGCAGCATCCGCCGGCCGTCGGTGGGCGGCACCGGAGCACCGGGCCCGGGGCCGGACTCGTGCTCGAGGACCGCCATGCCCGAGCAGGCCTGGCAGCGGGCACAGCCCGCCATCACCCCGGCCGACGTCATCCCGTGAGCGCGCAGGTACGGGACCACCTGGCGGTAGATGCTCTCGGCATAATCCCGCGGCGGCGGCACGGACTCACCGAGGATGGTGCCCGGCACCGGCCGGAGCGGCACGATGAACGGGTAGACGCCGATGTCGATCGCCCGCTTGCAGTTCTCCACGGTGACGGCGGGGTCCTCGCCCATGCCGAGGATCACGTAGGTGGACACCTGCCCGGACCCGAAGACCTCCACCGCCCGCTGCCAGGCCGCGAAGTAGGCCTCGATGCCCCACCGCGCCTTGCCCGGCGCGACCCGGGCCAGCACCTGCGGGTCGAAGGTCTCGACGTGGATGCCCACCGAGTCGACGCCCAGGTCACGGACCCGGCTCAGCACGTCCAGGTCTGACGGCGGCTCGAACTGCACCTGCACCGGGAGCCCGGCGGCATCCTTCACCGCCTTCGCGCACCGGGCCACGTACAGGGCGCCGCGATCGGGGGTGGCGGTGCTGCCGGTGGTGAGGGTGGCGTCGACCGCGCCGTCCAGTTCCCTGGCCGCGACCGCGACCTCGGCCAGCATCTCCGGCGTCTTCTTGGCGATCGTGCGCCCGCCCGCCAGCGAGAGCCCGATGCCGCAGAACTGGCACTGGTCGGAGTTCCCCCAGTACGCGCAGGTCTGCAGGACCGTGCTGGCCAGCGAGTCCAGGTGCATCAGCGCGATCTTCCAGTACGGGAGACCGTCCGCGGTGTGCATTTTGTAGAAGTTCGGCTGCGGTGCCGGGCGGGCCTCGGCCAGCCGGTCGGTGTCCCGGTAGATGCCGAAGCCGTCGTCATCCGCGCGCAGCGCGTAGGGCGACTCGGCCACGTAGGCCGCACTGGTCGGGACGGTCGTGGGCACCCCGTCGATCCACAGCATCCCCGCGTCGGACGGGCCGGCCCCGCCCTGGCGCGTCTCCAGTTCGGCCTCGACCCGCAGGCCGACCGACTGGAGCTCAGCGATGAGGTCAGCAGTGGCTGACCTGGGCATCTGCGACATGGGCCACGTTCCTCCGTTCCCGCGTCCAGCGGCCGAGCCGGGGATTCGGCTCCGGCTGTCCGCGCAGCAAACGCTGTGGCGTCTACTATAGGAAACGAAGCGCTGATGGCAACAGGTGTCACAGAGATGTCAGCCGGTCGAACGCCCGGGTCGGCGGCCCCGGTCCGCCCGGAGCGCGGCCACCTGTTCCTCCAGCGCCGGGGCCGAATCGAATTCCCAGTACCCGGCGGAGTTATCGGCGTTCAGTTCGCCGCTGGCGGGATCGACCGAGACCGCGTGGACGGCGTGGACGACTCCGGTGAAGCTCTCGTCCGGCCGGGTCTCGACCAGCACGCCCGAGCCGGTGACGGGGTCGACCTCCAATCTCCGATAGGCAACGAACGGATCCCCGGCCGGGTCACCCACCTCATCGAGGACCAGCCAGCCGCCCGGCTGCCCGCCCTCCGGGATGTCCCCCGCGCCCTCGTCCCCGCCACCGTCCCGCGCGCCCCGCGCGGCCCGGGCCATGGCCCGGCGCCGCCGTCGCGCGGCCAGTTCGCCCATCACCTCACCGTGCCGGATCGCGAACGCGGCCGCGGTCAGCGCCGCCCGCTCGGCCGCCGTCAGCGGCAGGGCGGCCCCGTCAACCGCGGCGTCGCCGGTGCCGGACTCCCGTTCGTCCCAGGCGTCCACCAGCACCGCCGCCGCAGCCTGCGCCCCCTGATCGTGCTCCTCGTCACCATCCAGGTCCAGTTCCCCAGCCCCGCCAGCCTTTCCGGCCTCCTCGCGCAGCCGGTCCAGCCAGGCCGCCACCAGCCGCGCCGCGGCCGCGTACCGCTCGGGCGACTGGGCCATCCCGGCGAACGCACCCCCCGACGCCGCCATCCACTGCGGACCCAGCCGCCGCAACCGCACCAGCGGTGTCGCCTCGCCCCCCGCCGGCCCGGCCCCAGCCGCCTCGCCCCCCGCCGGCCCAGCCGCAGCCGGCCCGGTCCCGCCAGGCTCGCCCCCGGCCGGATCGCCCCCGAACGAAGGCGGCGTTTGTGGCCCCATCGGTTGCCCCCTTCGGCTCGATTATTTACTATCCGAAACGTACGTTTGACATCGGAAATACTTCTGAGCGTTCGTCGGGCTCGTCGGAAGGTTCGGTGAAGTGGCTAGCAAGGTGGCGGTAGTGGCGGTCGGCGGCAACGCGCTGACCCGCGAAGACCAGCTTGGCACGGCGCAGCAGATCAGGGACAACGCGGCCGGGATCGCGGCCGGAATCTGCGCTCTGGCCGACGCCGGCTGGCAGGTGGTGGTCGTGCACGGCAACGGCCCCCAGGTCGGCAGCCTGATCATCCAGCAGGAAACCGGCGTGACCATGGTCCCGGCTCAGCCACTGTGCGCGCTCAACGCGATGACCGAGGGCCAGCTGGGCTCGGTCCTGACCCTGGCCATCGACTCGATCCGCGGCCCCGGCAGCGCGGTCGCGCTGGTCAGCCACATGACCGTGAACCCCGACGACCCGGCCTTCCAGCATCCGACCAAACCGGTCGGGCCGTTCTTCGACGCCGCCCACGCCGAGCAGATGGGCCGCGAACGCGGCTGGCTGATGGCCGAGGACGCCGGCCGCGGCTACCGCCGGGTGGTGGCCTCGCCGGTCCCGCAGGACCTGCTCGAACTGCCCACGCTGCGCGCCCTGCTGACCGGTGGCCTGATCGTGCTGGCCGCGGGCGGCGGCGGCGTGCCCGTGGCCCGGACGCCAGCGGGCACGTTCACCGGGGTGGACGCGGTCATCGACAAGGACCTTTCGGCCGCGCGGGTAGCGGCCGGGATCGGCGCCGAGGCGCTGCTGCTGGTCACCGCGGTCGACGAGGTCTACGTCGACTTCGGCACCCCCCAGGCCCGGCCGGTGCGGGTCATGGACACCGCGCTGGCCGAGCAGTACCTGGCCGAGGGCCAGTTCCCGCCGGGCAGCATGGGGCCGAAGATCCAGGCCGCGGTGTCGTTCGTGCGCTGGTCAGGGGCGAGCGCCGTGGTGACCTCGGCCGCCAGCATGGCCGCCGCGCTGGTGCCGGCCGCGGCCACCGGCACCCGGATCGTCCCCGAGACCGTCCCCGAGACCGTGATGAGCCGGGCATGAAACCAGGCACGGGGCCGGAGACGAGCACGGCCGGGCCGGCCGCTCACCACGCGGCCCCGGCGACCGCCCACCGCGCGGCCAGGACGATCCCCGGCACCTACGCCGACTCGATGGTGCTGCTGGTGGCGACGTCGGTGATGTCCGGGCAGCCCGGCGTCGGGTGGGCCGGGGCGGTGATGGCCACCCCGGCCGCGCTCGGCGACCTGGCCGCGCAGGGCTTCGAGCCCGCCGACCTGGCCGGCGCCGACGCCAATGACCTGGTCCTGGCGGTACACGCGGCGGACGGCACCCAGGCCGAGGCCGCGCTCACGGCCGGGGCGGATTCGATCTTCAGTGAGGCCCGCACCGGCGGCAACGCCACCGGCAACGTCACCAACGCCACCGGCAACGCGACCCAGGACGAGGCGCCCCGCACCATCGAAGCCGCGGCCGGACTCTCCCCGGCCGCCAACGTGGCCATCGTCTCCGTGCCCGGGCCCTACGCCGCCCTCGAAGCCCATCACGCCCTCACGGCCGGCCTGCACGTGCTCCTGTTCAGCGACAACGTGCCGCTGGCCGAGGAAGTCGAGCTCAAGCAGCGCGCCAACGAACTCGGGCTGCTGGTCATGGGCCCGGGCGCGGGCACCGCGGTGCTGGCCGGCACCGGGCTCGGCTTCGCCAACGTGCTGCGGCCGGGGCCGGTGGGCGTGGTGGCGGCCGCGGGCACCGGCGCCCAGGAGGTCTCGGCCCTGCTCGACCGCTGGGGCGTCGGCGTGTCCCAGGTCATCGGCGTCGGTGGGCGCGACCTGTCGGCCGAAGTCGGCGGGCGGATGGCCACCGCCGCCGTGCGGGCCCTCGACGCCGACCCGGCCACCCAGGCCATCCTGGTCGTGTCCAAGCCGCCGGACCCGGCCGTGGCCAAGCTGGTGCTCGAGCAGTGCGCCGGCACCCCGGCCGTCGCGGTCTTCCTCGGCGTCACCGACCTCGATCGACCCCCCGGGGCCGAGCTCGCCCGCACCCTGGAGGCAGGCGCCATCACCGCCGCCCGGCTGACCGGGGCGGCACCCCCGGACCCAGGACATGACCTGGCCGGCCACGCGGCCCGGGCCGCGGCCCGCCTGCCCGGGCCGCGGCGTACGATCCGCGGCTTCTACTCCGGTGGGACGCTCTGCTACGAGGCCCAGCTGATCATCTCCGGCCTGCTCGGCCCGGTGTACTCCAACGAGCCGCTGGTGCACGAGCACACCGTGCCCGCGCCGCCCGGCAGCCACGTGCTGCTCGACCTGGGCGCCGAGGAGTACACGGTCGGCCGCCCGCACCCCATGATCGACCCGCAGAGCCGCATCGACGTCCTGCGCGCCCAGGCCCGCGAACCCGACGTGGCCGTGGTCCTGCTCGACGTGGTGCTCGGCCACGGGTCGAACGCCGACCCGGCCGGGGAACTGGCCCCGGTGCTGGCCGAGGTCATGGCCGGCGGCGGCCCGCGGGTGGTCGCCTACGTGCTCGGCTCCGGCGGCGACCCCCAGGGTTACGAGGGGCAGCGGGCCACGCTGGAGGCGGCCGGCTGCCTGGTCACCGAGACCGCGGCCCGCGCCGCCTACCTGGCCGCGGCCATCGCGGCCCGCAAGCCCGAGATCGCCGAGCGGCGGGACTGATCATGCCCACCCCGGCGGCGCCGGTCGCGCTGATCACCTACAGCACCAAACCGCGGGGCGGCGTCAGCCACACCCTCGCGCTCGGCGAGGCCCTGCACGCCAGCGGCTACCCGGTGCTGATCGTCGGCCTGGGTGACCCGGCCCAGGGGTTCTTCCGGCCCGTGGCCGCGCCGATCCTGATCGTCCCGGCCCCCGCCCCGCCGCCCGGCGGCGGTCTGGAGGCCAAGGTCGACGCCAACATCGACGCGCTGGCGGCGGCCCTGGGCGAGGTCGCGGCCCGGTACCCGGTGCTGCACGCCCAGGACTGCATCTCGGCCCGGGCCGCCGCCCGGGTCCGGGACGCCAGCGCAGGCCTCCGGCCGATCGTGGTCCGGACCGTCCACCACGTCGACGACTTCGACACCGAGAAGCTGATGGACTGCCAGCGCCAGGCCATCCTGGAGCCCGACCACGTGCTGGTCGTGAGCCGGATGTGGCAGCGGATCCTGGCCGGGGAGTACGGCGTCCAGGCCGAGCTGGCCGGGAACGGCGTGGCCACCCAGCGGTTCGCCGCCGTCGATCCCGGCCTGGTCCGGCGGCTGCGTGAACGGGTGGCGCCGGCCGGGCCGCTGGTGCTGTCGGTAGGTGGCATCGAGCCCCGCAAGGGCACCGGGACCCTGGTCCGCGCCCTGGCCCGCCTCCGCCAAGCCACCCCGCCCGCCACCGCGCCGCCGGTCCTGGCCGTCATCGGCGGCCACTCGTTCCAGGACCACCGCTGGTACCGCGACCAGGTCCTGGCCGAGCTGCCCAGCCTGGGCCTGTCGGCCGGCCCCGGCCCCGGGCGGGACGTCATCGAGCTCGGCACGGTCCCCGACGAAGAGATCCCGGCCTGGTACCGGGCCGCCGACGTGCTGGCCTTCCCCTCGGTCAAGGAAGGCTTCGGCCTGGCCCCGCTGGAAGCCATGGCCGCCGGCACCCCGGTCATCGTCAGCGACCTGCCCGTCTTCGCCGAGTGGCTGCAGCCGGGCCGGGACGCGCTGCAGATCCCGGTCGGCGACGACGTGGCCCTGGCCGCCGCGCTCGACCGCGTGCTCACCAACGAGAACCTGGCCGCCCGCCTGCGCACCGCCGGCCAGCGTCTGGCCCGCCAGCACGGCTGGGCCGCGGAAGCCGAGCGCCACCAGCGGCTCTACGAGCGATTCCATGCCCCGGCCCCGCACTGAGCCGGGCCGCCGCCCGCCCGCGGGGCCCGGGTCACTCCATCCGCAGCGCCATCCAGATGGCCGTGGCCAGCTCGTCGCCCGGGTTGCGCCACGAGTGCGGCTGGTAGGTGCGGAAGTGCAGCGAGTCGCCCGGCTTCAGCATGTGCAGCCGGCCGTTGATCGTGAACTCGAGGCTGCCCGACATCACGTACACCAGCTCCTCGCCACCGTGCGACATCGGCTTGGCCCCGCTGCTGGCGTGCGGCTGCACCTGCGCGAACGCGGCCGCCACCATGAACTCGTCGTAGGGCCCGGTGATCCCGGCCAGGTGGATGCCGGTGTGCGAGGTGTAGATGTCCGGGCGCTCCGCCGGCCTGGTCACCGCGGTCGGCGGCGCGTGCTCGGGCTCCTCCACGAAGTAGGCCACCGGCCGCTGCAGTGCCGCCGCGATCTTCAGCAGGGTGGTGATGGTCGGCACCATGTCGCCCTGCTCCATCTTGTGGATGGTCGCCGCCGAGACGTCGGCCCGGCTGCCGAGGGCCTGCAGCGACAGGCCGTTCTCGGCACGCAGCGCCTTGATCTTCGGGCCGATGCCCGAGACCACCTTGTGCAGCTCATCGTTCATCTAGGTCACCAGCAGGGTCGGAGAGCGGAGTTTCGCGCATGTTGACGTGCATGCCCACATCAATTAATGATAGGAAAAAGATGTTGCCTATAGGAAACGATGATCGTGGCTCCCGGCGAGGTTGACATGGCAAAGCGAATCATAGTTGTCGGCGGCGGGGCCGCCGGGATGGGCGCGGCCGGGGCCGCCCAGGGCACCGACCCGGACGCCACCGTCACCATCCTGACCAGCTTCGAGGACGCGGCCTACAGCCCGTGCGGCATCCCCTACGTGCACGGCAAGGAGATCCCCGACTTCGACCGGCTGTTCATGGCCAGCAAGCAGCACTACGTCGACCAGGGCCTGGATTTCCGCTACCAGACCACCGTGACCTCGATCGACACCAAGGCCAGGACGGTCACGCTCGAGTCCGGCGAGGTGCTCGGCTACGACTCCCTGGTCCTGGCCACCGGCTTCGACTACGCCCCCACCGGCGTCCCCGGCGAGTCCGGCCCCGGGCTGTACTACGTGAAGAACATCCGCGAGGCCATGGAGTGGGACAAGACCCTGGACTCGGTGCGGAGCGCCGTGGTCATCGAAGGCGGTCCGCTCGGCGCCGAGATGGTCACCGCCCTGGCTGAGCGGGGCATCGAGACGCACCTGGTCGACTCGGCCGCCTGGGCCATGTCGATGGCCACCGACCCGGACATCATCAAGCCGGTCGAGGACGAGTGGCGCGAGGCCGGCGTCCACCTGCACTACAGCACCAAGCTCGAGGCCTTCCTGCGCAACCCGGACGGCACGCTGCGGGGCGTGGCCACCTCCGACGGCGAGATCGTGGCCGACCTGGCCGTCATCGCCACCCACAAGGTGGCCAGCACCGCGCTGGCCAAGGCGGCCGGCATCAAGCTCGGCATGTCCGGCGGCGTCATCGTCGACGCCGGCATGCAGACCTCGGCCCCCGGCGTGTTCGCGGCCGGCGACGTGGCCGAGATCCCGCACGGGGTGTCCAACGTGCCGATCCAGGGCCTGTCCGGCAGCCATGCCTACGCCCAGGGCAAGGTGGCCGGGACCCGGGCCGCGGGCGGTGTTCGCGACTACCACGCGGTCTACGTGCCGTGGGGCATGATGGCCGGGAAGTCGATGCTGGGCGGGGTGTCGTTCAGCGAGACCCTGGCCACCGCCCTCGGCCTCGACTACGTGGCCGGGAAGGCGACCGGGATCTCCCGGGCCCGCTACTACCCGGGCGTCAAGCCGGTGACGGTCAAGCTGCTGGCCGAGCCGAAGACCGGGCGCCTGATCGGCGCCCAGCTGATCGGCGGCGAGGGCATCAAGGAACGCACCGACTTCCTGGCCATGTGCGTCCGCAAGGGCCTCACGCTCGAGGACCTGGCCACCATGGAGAACGTCTACAGCCCCGGCATCGGCGCGCTCAACGAGCCGATCGCGCTGGCCGCCCAGGCCACGCTGGCCAACCTGGCCCAGCGGGCCAAGGCCGGGGCCTGATCCGATGGCCAGCCTGTTCCAGTGGGTCCGGCAGACCTCCGAGCATCACCTGATGATCGACGCCCAGGACCGCATCGGCCGCCGGCTGGGCGCCGGGCGCCCGGCCCCGCCGCGCGGGAGCGAGATCTTCTGGCGGCGGGTCTACGTCCCCGTGTTCCACCGCCTGCCGCCCGGCGTGCGCGACGCCATGATCGCCCGCATGCCCGGCAGCCACCGGCAGCGCTGGCCGTCCGAGCCCCCGCCCGCCGGCCCCGCCGTCTGACCAACCCGCCGACCCCAACAGCCCCGTCTACCCCAATAGCCACGCCAACCCCAACAGCACCGCCGCCCCAGCAGCCCCGATGCCCCCACCGGTAACTCCATCCACATCAGTCACCCAGTTACAAGGAGTCCCATGTCCACCAAGACGAACACCATCGCGCCGGCGCAAGAGGGCGACGTCCTGTACGACACCAGCGAGAAGGTCTTCCCCGACATCCAGGCCGAGCCGGGCCAGAAGGCCACGGTGTTCATCCACTCGGTTCCGTTCGAGGGCTCGGTCTCGCTGGTCAACCTGATGACCGCGACCCGGCTGCAGCGCAAGGGCTTCGGGCTGACCATCGTGCTGTACGGCCCGGCCGTGCTGCTGGCCTCCAACACCCGCGGCTTCCCGTCGGTCGGCGCCGAGGGCTTCCCCGGCAACCTCGCGGTCAACCGCCAGCTCAACGTCCTGCTCAAGGAGGGCGCGTCCATCTACGCCTGCCGGTTCGCCATGGGCGCGCTGTACGGCATGCGCGAGGACGACCTGATCCCGGGGGTCAAGCCGTTCAACCCGCTCGACGTGCTGGACGCCGGCCTCACCGCGTGGAAGGAAGGCCACTTCCAGCTCAACACCTGGACCGTCTGATGCCGACCACGCCATCCCGGCACGTCGACGCCCACCGGCATCTGGGCGTGCTGCCGGCCTTCCCGTTCTACGGGGGGCCGCCGGTCAACCCGGATACCAAGGCCCGGGCCACCGTGCGCGATCTGGTGGCCGACCTGGACGCCGAGGGCACCGAGCGGGCGCTGGTCATCCCGAACTACGGGGTGCCCCAGCCGGAGCACTCGTTCAAGCTCAACGAGCTGGTATTGGAGGCGGCCGGGGCCAACGACCGGATCAGCGCCGCGATCTGGGCCTCGCCCCGCCCGCAGGACGCCGAGCTCACCGAAGCCGCGCTCAAGCTGGCCGGCGAGCCCGGGGTCAAGGCGCTGAAGATCAGCTTCCTGCTCGGCGGGTCGGTCGAGGACGAGGCCGTCCTGGCTCAGCTGGACAAGATCTTCGCCACCGCGCGCCAGCATGACCTGGTCGTGCACGTGCACACCTCGCCGGGCGGCAGCTCCGACATCGACAAGATCGGCCAGCTGGTCGAACGCTACGGCGACGACAACAAGATCCACCTCGTGCACTTCGGCGGGGGGATGAGCGGGCACATCAAGCTGGTCGGTGGCCGTTTCTTCGACTGGATCACGGCTGGCAAGCAGGTCTACACCGACCTGACCTGGTCGATCGGCTTCGCCCCGTACTGCCTGGCGGCCGAGATCGATCGCCGGGGCATCGGCGGCGACCGGATCTTGTTCGCCACCGACCAGCCGTGGGGTGACTTCGCCGGCGAGTATCACCGGATGATGGAGGCCCTCGGCGACAAGGAGCTCACCGAGCTGATCTTCCACGGCAATTTCGAGCGCCTGTACGGCTGACCCTGTACGGCTGACCCTGTACGGCTGACACTGTACGGCTGAGCTGGCAAAAGACAGACAGGAGGTAGGGGTGGGCCGGGAAAGAACCGCGGACGTCGTCTCGGTATCGGTGGCCGGCTACGAGGCGCGGGTCACCGTCCGCGGCCACGAGCTGACCGTCGACGAGCCGGCCGAGGACGGCGGCAAGGACACCGGGCCCACCCCCACCGAACTGCTGCTGGCCAGCCTGGCCTCCTGCTACACCCTGGCCCTGCGCTGGGCGGCCAAGCACCGCAACCTGCCGCTGGGCGACGTCCAGGTCACGGCCAGCGGCTCCTACGACGGCCTCAAGTTCGGCGCCATCCGGCTCAACGTCGCCGGCGACCTGCCCCCCGGCCAGGAAGCCGTCCTCCTCCGCGACGCCAGCCGCGTCTGCTACGTCTCCAACACCCTGGCCGCCAGCGTCCCCGTCGAGATCACCCTCGACCCCGCCTGAGACCCGCTCCGTCCGACCGCGCCCGGCCCGCCCCGGCGTCCATACCACCGGGTTTCATTTCCCTGGCTTGAGACCATTTCCCCGGGTCCCCGCCCCAGCCCCGGCCCGGCGGCGCGCGCCTCGCTCCCGCCCGCTCCCCGAGTCCCATCGCCCGAAGCGTGGGACTCCCTGGGCGCCCGCGCCCGCAACCTGCCCGCGGCAACGGCCCCCGCCTCCGCCATGGCGGAGAACCCTCCCGGCTGCCCCCAGCCCCACCCATCACACCGCCCCGCGTGCCTCCCAAAGGTGGTTTACGTCACCGGGTTGTGATCGGCCCGGGCGCGTGTTAGCCACCCGGCCGGGTTCACTTCGCTGGCCGCGCTGGCTTCGCTCACCCTGCCCGGCCGCCGGCCGACGAACGGGCGGGAGGACGATAGTGGGCGATGATCGACATCTTGCCAAGCCCCCGGTGAGCCGCCCCGGCCCGCCAGTACCCGGCGCAGCGGCCGGCGAAGGTGAGCAATTCCGCCTTCGTTCGGTCGCTGTCGCGGCGTTCGGACCGGCGACCCTGTTCGGGCTGGCGGAGGGGGCCATGCTGCCGG
>DASXMW010000190.1:0-9250 GCA_036495425.1 Streptosporangiaceae bacterium
CGTCTCCGACGCCCACGCCTACAGCCGCACCGTGGCTCACGACGCCCAGCGCCGTCGCGAGAAGGTCCTGGCCGAGGCCCACGCCCAGGCCACCGTCATGCTCGAACAGGCTCACCACGCCGCCGTCCGGGCCGGCTTCACGCTGGATCAGGGCCCGAGCCGCCCGCGCGGCGGCCTGCCGCTGGACCAGGACCCCAGCCGCCAGCGGGCCGGCCTGACACCGGATCCGGGCCCGGGCCGCCTGGCCGCCGCGGTCCCCGCCCTGCCCGCTCCCGTGCCGGAGCCTCGTGAGCCGGCCCCCGCCCGCGCCCCGGACCCGTCCCCATCGGCCGAGCCCGCGATCTACAACGCCGTGGTCGCCCGCTATCCGCACGTGGCCCCGGTCCGCCGTGAGCTACGGGCCAGCCCCGCCGCGCGGGACGGCCGCCCCTCCGAACCCAGCCCCGCCTACCACCCAAGCCCCGCCTACCACTCCGCCCCCGTCGACGACGCTCCTCCCCGTCAGGACCCAGAGGCCACACGGGCCACGGGCGAAACTGACCCGCGGGCGGGGAGCGGTGTCCAGGGCCAGGCGGGGACGGGCGCCCATCGTGCTGGCCAGCCAAGGCCCGGTGCCCACCCCGACCAGGGGTGCTACGCATCGCCGACGACGTACTCGGGTCCGTCGGCCTACCCGCCGGCCACGACGATCCAGCCGGCCACGACGAACCAGCCCCCCGCCGCGTACCCCCAGCCCACCCGGTACCCCCAGCCCACCCGCTACTCCGACCCCACCCGGTACCCCCACCCCACCCGCTACTCCGAGCCCACCGGTTACCCCGACCCCACAAGCCACAACAGCCCGGCGATCGACCACCGGAACCCGGGCCACAACCTGCCCGCGCCGCCGCCCGACTACAGCACGGTCATCGACTATCCCGGGCCGGCCGCGGACTACCAGGGGCTCGGCCCGGTGCACCACGAACCCGGCCGGGACCGCGACCGTTCCGGCCGGGACCGCCCCCGCCGGAACAGTGCCTGGTTCAGCCGGGACTCCAGCGACGACACCGACCGGGATGCCCGCCGCTACCTGGACCAATACCGGGACCCGGGCGCCGACGACGCCCGCTTCCCGTTCTGAGCCGCGAGTCCGAACCGCCGTCGAACGCCGGGAAACGTGTCCGTAACATAGGGCGGGCCGGTTTCACGCTGCCGACACATTTTGGCATGCCGGCGGAAACTCCTGGGCCGGAAAGTAACGGCCAGGAGAGGAAAGGGTGGTCGTATGAAGCTCGTCACCGCGGTCATCAAGCCATTCAAGCTGGACGACGTCAAAGCCGCCCTGCAAGCGTTCGGGGTCAACGGCATGACGGTGGTCGAGTCGAGCGGCTACGGCCGGCAGCGGGGTCACACCGAGGTTTACCGTGGCGCCGAATACCAGGTGGATCTGGTGCCCAAGGTCAGGCTCGAAGTCCTGTGCGACGACGAGGACGCCGACGACCTGATCGGGGTCGTCGTCAAGGCCGCCCAGACCGGGCGCATCGGCGACGGCAAGGTGTGGTCGACTCCGGTCGACACGGTGGTCAGAGTGCGCACGGGAGAACGCGGGCCCGACGCCATCTAGGCCCCGCCGGGGAACGGGGAACGGGGAACTCAATGGCCTTGATAACGTCGTTCGCTGCCGATCGCGCCCGCCGGACCACGGAAACCGACCGCTGGCTGGCGGGCCTGCTCGGCGCCGAACCAGGGGTCGCCCTGGTGGCCGTGGGGGGATACGGCCGCCGGGAGCTACTGCCCGGCAGTGACCTGGACGTGCTGCTGCTGCACGCCGGGCGGGACGGGATCGCCGGCGTCGCGGACCGGATCTGGTATCCGGTCTGGGACTCCGGCACGCGCCTGGACCACGCGGTCCGGACCGTGCCCCAGGCGCGCCGGGTGGCGCGGGCCGACCTGAAGGTCGCGCTCGGGCTGCTTTACTCCCGCCACCTGGCCGGTGACCCCAGCCTGACCATGCAACTGCGCGAGGGGGCGCTGGAGGACTGGCGGGCCGCGGCCCGGACCAGGCTGGGCGAGCTGCGTGAACTGCACAACGAGCGGACCCGGCTCTTCGGTGAACTGGCCTTCCTGCTCGAACCGGACCTGAAGGAAGCCCGCGGCGGCCTGCGCGACGTGCACGCCATCCAGGCCATCGCCGCGGCCTGGGTCGCGTCCGCTCCCGGGCCGCGGGCCCGGGCCGCGTACGAGTCGATCCTGGACGCGCGCCACATCCTGCACGACATCACCGGGCGGTCCTCGGACCGGCTGGTCCAGGAGGAGCACGACGAGGTGGCCCGGGCCGCCGGGCTGCTCGACGGTGACGCGCTGCTGCGCGAACTGGCGGGCGCGGGCCGGACCGTGGCCTACGCCGTCGACCACGCGTTCCGCCAGGCCGAACGGGCCTCGGGCCGGCGGCTGCGGCGGCGCAAGCTGGAACGCCGGCCCCTGGCCGACGGTGTGGTCGAACAGGACGGGGAAGTCGTGCTGGCCCGCGCGGCCGACCCGGCCTCGGACCCGGTACTGCTGCTGCGGGCCGCGGCCGCGGCCGCCCAGGCGGGCCGGCCGCTGGCGCCCCGGGCCCTGGCCCGGCTGGCCGAGTCGCCGCCGCTGCCGGTGCCCTGGCCGCCCGAGGCCCGGGACGCCCTGATCGCCCTGCTCGGGGCCGGCCACGAGGCCATCGTGGTGTGGGAGGCCCTGGATCAGGAGGGCCTGATCACCGCGCTGATCCCGGACTGGGAGCGGGTCCGCAACCGGCCCCAGCGCAACCCCCTGCACACGTTCACCGTGGACCGGCACCTGGTCGAGGCGGCCGCGCACGCGGCGGCCATGACCCGCGACGTGGGCCGGCCCGACCTGCTGCTGATGTCCGCCCTCCTGCACGACCTGGGCAAGGGCTGGCCCGGCGACCACAGCGTCACCGGTGAGGTGGTGGCCCGTGACGTGGCCCACCGGGTCGGGTTCGGCGAGGCCGACGCGGAACTGGTGGCCCAGGCCGCCCGGCACCACCTGCTGCTGCCCCTGGTCGCGACCCGACGCGACCTGGACGACCCGGTGACCGTGGAGCAGGTGGCCCGCACGGTCGGCAGCCGGCCGCTGCTGGAGCTGCTGCACGCCCTGGCCACGGCCGACGGCCTGGCCACCGGGCCCGCGGCCTGGAACGACTGGAAGGCCGGCCTGGTCTCGGACCTGGTCCGCCGGGTCAGCGCGGTCCTGGCCGGGGACCCCCCGGTCGGCCCCGGGCCGCTGCGGGAGGACCAGGTGGCCCTGGCCAAGGAGGGCCTCCCGGCCGCCGTGGTCACCGGCCACGAGGTAACGGTGGTGGCGCCGGACCGGCCGGGCCTGCTCTGGCGGGCCGCGGGTGTGCTGGCCTCGCACCTGCTGGCCGTGCGCGGGGCCAACGCGACCTCGATCGGCTCGACCGCGGTGGCCGTGTTCAACGTGGTCTCCGAGTACGGCGACCCGCCCGACGGCTCGCTGGTGGCCAGCGACCTGCGGCGGATGCTGGAGGGCCGGCTCGACGTCGAGGAGCGGCTGGAACGCCGGGCCCGGGCGGCCCGGCCCGACGGCGCGATGGTGGCCCCGCCCAAGGTGACCCTGGTCGACGACGCCTCGCTGACCGCGACCGTGGTCGAGGTGCGCGCGCACGACGAGCCCGGCCTGCTCTGGCGCATCGGCCGGGCCCTGGGCGGCTGCGGGCTGGACGTCCGGTCGGCCCGGGTGGAGACCCTGGGCGCCGAGGCGGTCGACGTGTTCTACGTCGCCGACGAGAACGGCCAGCCGCTGACCAGCCGGGACGCGCGCTCAGCGACCGTCGGGGCCGTGCTCGCCGCGTTGGCGGGCGCGTAGCCCAGAGGGCCCCCGCCCGCGGGCTGTGCCCGCGTAGCTCGCATAGTGCTGTCCAGGGTCGCGCCTGACCTTCGATCAAATTTTTATCCCCTTGGCTGACGGCGGACGGCGCGCAAACCTGACCAGATAGCCTGGATGGACGAATACGCGCGCTGCGTGAGGATGGCTAAGAAACGTGTTCGAGACCCTCTCCGAACGGCTGACCCAGGTCTTCTCCTCCCTCCGGGGCAAGGGAAGGCTGTCTCAGGCCGACATTGACGCGACCGCGCGCGAGATCCGTATCGCGCTGCTGGAGGCCGACGTCGCCCTCCCGGTGGTCCGGGCGTTCATCGCCCGGGTCAAGGAGCGGGCCGGCGGCGAGGAGGTGTCCGGCGCGCTGAATCCGGCGCAGCAGGTCATCAAGATCGTCAACGACGAGCTGGTCTCGATCCTGGGCGGGGAGACCCGCCGGCTGAGCTTCGCCAAGACCCCGCCCACCGTCATCATGCTGGCGGGCCTGCAGGGTTCAGGTAAGACCACGCTGGCCGGCAAGCTCGGCCTCTGGCTGCGCGAGCAGGGCAACACCCCGATGCTGGTCGCGGCCGACCTGCAGCGTCCCAACGCGGTCCAGCAGCTGCAGATCGTCGGCGAGCGCGCCGGGGTCCCGGTGTACGCGCCCGAGCCGGGCAACGGCGTCGGCGACCCGGTCGCGGTGGCCCGCCAGTCCATCGAAGAGGCGCAGCGCCGCCAGCAGAACATGGTCGTCATCGACACCGCCGGCCGGCTGGGCATCGACGAGGAGATGATGCAGCAGGCCGCCTCGATCCGGGACGCGGTCCAGCCGGACGAGATCCTGTTCGTGGTCGACGCGATGATCGGCCAGGACGCGGTGGCCACCGCCCAGGCCTTCCTGGACGGCGTCGGCTACGACGGCGTGGTCCTGACCAAGCTCGACGGCGACGCCCGCGGTGGTGCCGCCCTGTCCATCGTCGAGCTCACCGGGCGCCCGATCATGTTCGCGTCCTCCGGTGAGAAGCTCGAGGACTTCGACGTCTTCCACCCCGACCGGATGGCCTCCCGCATCCTGGACATGGGTGACATGCTCACCCTGATCGAGCAGGCGGAACGGCACTTCGACGAGGAGCAGACCACCGCGCTGGCCGACCGGCTGGTGTCCGGGGAGGGCTTCACCCTCGAGGACTTCATCGAGCAGATCCAGATGGTCCGCAAGCTGGGGCCGATCGGGAACCTGCTCGGCATGCTGCCCGGGGCGGGCAAGAACAAGGAACTGCTCAGCCAGGTCAACGACAAGGACCTCGACCGCGCCACCGCGATCGTCCAGTCGATGACCCCCGGAGAACGCCAGAACCCGAAGATCGTCAACGGCTCGCGGCGGGCGCGCATCGCCAACGGTTCCGGGGTGACCCCGGGCCAGGTGACCGCGCTGATCCAGAACTTCCTCGAAGGCCAGAAGCAGATGAAGCAGATGCTGGGCGGCGGCCTGGGCAACGTGCCCGGCCTGCCCCCCGGCATGCGCCGCGCGGCCGGCAAGGCCGGCAAGAAGCAGAAGTCCAAGCGCAAGCACCCCGGCGGCGACCCGCGCCGCGCCGCGGCCAGGGCCGCCCAGGCTTCGGCCGGCAACGGGGACGACGTGCCCGGCGACGGCCGGGCCGGCGGGGTCGGCGGTGGCCTGCCCGAGGGCTTCAGCAACCAGGACATGGCCGAGACCCTGGCCGCCCTGCAGAAGGGCGGCCTGCCCGGCGGCCTCGGCGGTGGCCTGCCCGGCCTGGGCGGCGGCCCGGACAGCAACATCCCGGCCGCCTTCCGCGGCAACAACAAGCGCAACAAGAAGAAGAAGTAACCGGCCCGGCTCGCCCGGGCCTGCGCACCCGGCCATTATTTACCGTGACCGGCCAGCACCGGCCGTACTCCGGTTCCCGCTCCGGTACCGGCCCGCTCGCCGCTGGCCCGCCCGCGACCGCGTCCGCCTCGGCCGCAACTCCAGCCCCACAGGCACCGCCAGTCACATGAGGCTCAGGAATTACTCAGTGCGGGGAGGTGGCGCGGACCGTTTCCAGGGTGTCGGCTTCGGAGGCGCGCTTGTCCTCGCGGTAGCGCAGCACCCGGGCGAACCGGAGCGCGATGCCGCCCGGGTAGCGGGGGCTGCGCTGCACACCGTCGAAGGCGATCTCCGCGACCAGTTCCGGCCGCACGTAGACGGTGTGGTCGTCGCGGGAGTTCTCCAGCGCCAGCAGCCGCTCGGTCTGCCAGGTGAGCATCTCGTCGGTCAGGCCCTTGAACGTCTTGCCCAGCATGACGAAACCGCCGGTCTCCGGGTCGCGCGCGCCCAGGTGCAGGTTGGACAGCCAGCCCCGGCGGCGCCCGTGGCCCCACTCGGCGGCCAGGATGACCAGGTCCAGG
Organism: Streptosporangiaceae bacterium; assembly: GCA_036495425.1. GTDB lineage: Bacteria > Actinomycetota > Actinomycetes > Streptosporangiales > Streptosporangiaceae > Bog-532. The sequence continues at coordinate 6,262 of DASXMW010000190.1, forward strand.
GTGTGCCGGGGCTTGACCTTGATCCAGCCCGCGCCGCGGCGGCCCGCCGTGTACGGGGTGTCCAGCGACTTGACCACGACGCCCTCGTGCCCGTAGGCGATCGAGTCGTCGAAGAACGCGGTCGCCTCTTCGGCCGAGGACGTGACCAGGCGCGGCATCCGCAGCCGCTCCGGCACCACCCGGGCCAGGGCCTCGTACCGCTCGGCACCCGGCCGGTCGATCAGGTCCTCGCCGTCCAGGTGCACGATGTCGAACAGGAAGACCGAAAGGCCGGCCGCTGGCTCACCGGTCCGCCGCGACGTCCGGGAGGCGGTGACCTGGAACGGGTACGGCCGCCCGTCCTCCTGCAGCGCGACCAGCTCGCCGTCCAGCACCGCGTCGCGGGCGGGCAGCCGGCTCAGCTCGGCCACCACGTCGGGCAGCCGGCCGGTGATGTCGTCCAGGGTCCGGGTGAACAGCCTGACCTGGCCGTCGCGCAGGTGGACCTGGACCCGGATGCCGTCCATCTTCCATTCCACGGCGGCCGGGGTGATCTTGGCCAGCGCGTCCTCGATGGTGGCCGCGGACGAGGCCAGCATCGGGCCGATCGGCCGGCCGACCTGGAGCCCGAACCCCCGCAGCCCATCGGAGCCCCGGGCCAGCGCGGTCTCGGCCACCGTGGTCATCGACCCGGACAGCATCAGCGCCCGCCGGACCTCGGCCGGGGGGACCTCGGCGGCCCGGGCGATGGCCTCGGCCATCACGCCCTCCAGCGCGCCCTGGTGCAGCTCACCGGACAGCAGCCGCAGCAGGAACGACTGTTCCTGGGCCGTGGCCCGGCCCATCAGCTCGTCGACCAGTTGCTTGCGGGTGGCCTGCGAGCCCTGGCCGGCCACGGCTCCGATCGCGCTGAACACCGCGTCCACGTCGGTCAGGGTCAGCGTGGGGCGGTCCGCGGGCGGGCGGGCCTGGCGCAGCGTGGCCCAGCCCACGCCGATCTGCCGCTGGGGCAGCTCCCCGGACAGGTAGGCGACCGCGATGGTGACCTCGGCCGGGCCCGCGTCGTGCAGGGCCCGGGCCAGCACCTCGATCTTGGCCAGCCGGGACGACGTCGCCGCCACCGCCGCGGACGCCTCGGCCATCTCGCTCAGCAGCACGTTCGCATTCTGCCCTATGCCGCTGACAGCCCAGGTCAGGCCCTCATGACGAACGCGACCGCCGGCGGCCGAGGCCTCCCCGGCGTTCGCCGTCGGCCCAGAGCCAGTAGCCGACCGGGAACAGCCGCAGGTTCAGGCGTTCGTCGACCAGGCCCCACAGGCCGCGGCGGAAGAACAACGCGACTCCGATCGCGACCAGGCCCAGGATGATCAGGTACCAGGCGTTGTAGGACTGCAGCGTCTGCTGCAGCACCATGTAGACGATGGTGCCGATGATCGGGCCTTCGATCGTGCCCAGGCCGCCGATGATGGTGGCGAACGCCATCTCCGCCGTCCACTGCACGCTGAACACCGCGCTCGGCTGGACCTGCAGCTGGCTGATGGCCAGCACCGCCCCGGCCGCCCCGCAGCCCGCTCCGGCCACCACGAACACCAGCGCCCGGGCCAGGCCGACCCGGGCCCCGGAGCTGCGCGCGGCCACCTCGTCGTCCCGGATGGCGGTCAGCACCAGGCCCAGGCGGCCGCGCAGGATCAGGTAGATCGCGGCCAGCGAGATCACCGTGACGGCCAGCCCGATCCAGTACGTGTAGGCGGTCAGCAGGGTGGAGTCCATGCCGGTCAGCCCGGGCAGCGGCATGCCGGTGCCGCCGCCGATTGACGAGAACTTCTCGATGATCAGCATCACGGTGGCGGCCAGCACCCAGGTGGCGATGGCGAAGTACCCGCTGCGCAGCCGGGACACCAGCCACCACAGCGGCAGGGCCGCGACCGCGCAGCCGATGGCTGAGATCGGCAGCGCGGCGAACGGGGACCAGCCGTGGATGGCCAGGATCAGCACGAAGTACGCGCCCAGGCCCACGAACACCTGCTGGCCCACCGAGACCAGGCCCGCGTACCCGGCCAGCAGGTTCCACATGCTGGCCAGGGTGAGCACGATGAAGCCCTGGACGAAGATGCTGGTGGTGCCGGAGTACACGATGTACGGCAGCAGGGCCAGCACCACCACCACGACCAGCGCGCCGAGCCCGGTCCAGGCCACGTTGCGCCGCGACCGGGTGACCCGCGGCGGGGCGCCCGCGGGCGGGGCCGGCGTCTCGGTCACCACCCCCGTCGGCTCGCTCATGACTGCGACCTCCGGGTGGTCAGGCCCTGCGGTCTGAGCACCAGCACGGCCAGGAACACGATGTACCCGGCCAGGACCTCGTCGGAGATGTTGATCTGGGCCCCGATCTGCTGGGCCACGCCCAGCACCACGCCGCCGAGCAGGGTGCCCCACAGCGAGCCGAGCCCGCCGATCACCACCGCGGCGAACGCGAACAGCAGGATCGTGTCGGTGCCGGTGGTCGGCTGCAGCTGGGAGTACATGCCGTAAAAGATGCCGGCCAGGGCCACCGTGCCGAACGCGATCCCGGCCGCGATGCCGAACACGTGCCGGTAGTCGACCCCGGCCAGCTGCGCGGCCTCCTGGTCGTCGGCCACGGCCCGGATCAGCCGTCCGTGCCGGGACGAGGACAGGAAGTACTGCAGCCCGAGCAGCACCACCACGGCCACCGCGAAGATGACCACCAGCAGGTAGCTGATCTGGATCTGCGAGCCGATCGTGAACGAGCCCCGCACCAGCTCCAGCTCGGTGCCGATGGCCCGGCTGTTGGCCGTGAAGAACTGCAGCAGCGCGTTCTCGATGACCACCGACAGGCCGAAGGTCACGATCAGCGTGGTCAGCGGGCCCCGGTCCAGCGCGCCCTGAAAGAGCGTGCGCTGCAGCACGTAGCCGACCACCGCCATCACCGGCACCACGATCACGAACGACCACAGGACCGGGATGTGGGTGACGGTGATGACGCCGATGGCCA
>DASXMW010000191.1:0-20080 GCA_036495425.1 Streptosporangiaceae bacterium
ATGTAGGTGGTGAACATGGCCATGCCGCCCTGGGAGTAGTTCAGGATCCGGGTGCCGCGCCAGATCAGCACCAGCGACAGGGCGATCGCGGCGTAGATCATGCCGGTCGCGATCCCGCCGAGGGTGAACTCCAGGAACTCCTGCATCAGCCCGCCTTCCTAGAACCCGAGGTAGTGGCGCCGCAGCGCGACGTCGGCGGACAGGGTGGCGGCGTCGTCGGCGGCGACGACCTTGCCCAGGTTGAGCACCAGCCCGCGGTCGGCGATGCCCAGGGCGCTGCGGGCGTTCTGCTCGACCAGCAGCACGGTCAGGCCGGTCTCGTCGCGCAGCCGCCGGACCAGGTCCATGACCTGGGTGACCATGCGCGGGGCCAGCCCCAGCGACGGCTCGTCCAGCAGCAGCACCCGGGGCGCGGCCATCAGGGCCCGGGCGATGACCAGGATCTGCCGCTCGCCGCCGGACAGCGTGGCGGCCTGCCGCCGCTTGCGCTCGGCCAGCAGCGGGAACCGCTGGTAGGCGTCGGCCAGGGCGGCGGCCCGGGCCGGGCCGCGCCGGATCAGCCCGCCCAGCCGCAGGTTCTCCTCCACGGTGAGCTCGGTGACCACGCCCTGCCCCTCGGGCACGTGGGCGACGCCGGCCCGGGTGATGGCCTCGGGGTGGCGGCGGGCCAGGTCCGCGCCGTCGACCAGGATTTGCCCCTGCCGGGGCCGGACCAGCCCGCTGATCGTCCGCAGCAGCGTGGTCTTGCCGGCCCCGTTGGCGCCGAGGACCGCGGTGATGGTGCCGGGCCGGGCCGCCAGCGACACCGCTTCCAGCACCGTGACCTGGCCGTAGCCCGCGACCAGGTCTTCCACCGCCAGGGCGGCCGCGTCAGTCATCGCCGCCCTCCACGCCGAGGTAGGCGGCGGTCACGGCCGGGTCGGCCTGGATCTCGGCGGGCGGCCCGCTGGCGATCAGCTTGCCGAAGTCCAGCACGTAGATCGTGTCGCAGACCGACATCACCAGGTCCATCCGGTGCTCGATGACCACCACCCCGGCCTCGGTGGTCAGGTCCCGGATCAGGTTGCCCAGCTCGGGCAGTTCGTTCTCGGGCAGGCCGCTGGCCGGCTCGTCGAGCAGGATCAGCCGGGGCTGGGCGGCCAGCGCGCGGGCCAGCGCCACCCGCTTGCGCAGCCCGTAGGACAGGGTGTCCGGCCTCCGGTCGGCCAGGTCGGCCACGCCCAGGCGCTCCAGCGCGTCCAGGGCCCGCTGCCGCAGCCTTCGTTCGTCCCGGTCCGAGCGGGGCAGGCCGAACAGCGCCGACCAGACGCCGGCCCGGGCGCCGGGGGTCGCGCCGACCATGACGTTCTCGGCCACGGTGAGGCCCGCGAACAACCCGACACCCTGCAGGGTGCGGGCGATCCCGAGGCCGGCTAGCCGGTGGGCCCCGAGACCGTTGAGGACCTGGCCGTCGAAGCTGACCGTCCCCGACTCGGGCCGGACGAAGCCACAGGCGGTGTTGAGCAGAGTGGTCTTGCCCGCTCCGTTGGGGCCGATGATGCCGGTGATCTGGCGCGGCGCGGCGGTCAGGGAGACCCCGTCCAGGGCGGTCAGGCCGCCGAATCGGACGGTCACGTCGCGGATGGCCAATGAACCATCGTTCATCAGTACTGCCCTTGCTCCGGGCCGCTTCCTTGCGGATCGATGAACAGATATTCATCGCTGAGCCGGGGCGTGGCAAGACCCAATCTGGTGTCGTGGCCAAACCGAGACCAGCCTGACCAGCAGTGCGTACCGGCTCACAGCTGGCACCGCCTCCATCTGTTCTCCACAGGACCTGAACGTGCGCTGCACCGGCGGGGGTGACTGTGACCAGCAACCGGAGCCGGTCCCGCCCACGGGGGAAGCATGCGCGCAGAACTACGGATCGCGCCGCGGCCACCGCTCACGGCCCTGCGGGCCGCCTGGCTGTTCGACGGCACCGGATCGGCCCTGATCCCCGACCCGCTGGTGGTGCTGGACGGCACCACCATCCGCGCCGTCAGCTCGGGCGGGAGCGTCCCGGACGGCGCCGCCGTCGTCGACTTCGGCGGGGCCACCCTGCTGCCCGGGTTGATAGACACCCACGTCCACCTGGCCTTCGACGCCAGCGCGGACCCGGTCGGCAGCCTGGCCCGCCGTTCCGACGCCGAGGCCGTGCAGGGCATGATCCGGGCGGCCCGGTCGGCGCTGCGCGGAGGGGTCACCACCGTCCGCGATCTCGGTGACCGCAACTACCTGTCGCTGGGGCTGCGCGGCCGGGCCGGCCTGCCCACCGTGCTGGCGGCCGGGCCGCCGATCACCCCCCCGGGCGGCCATTGCCACTTCCTGGGCGGGGCCACGGCTCCGACGGTCAAGGCCGTGCGGGCGGCCGTCCGCGAGCACGCCGACCAGGGCGTGGACGTCGTCAAGATCATGGCCAGCGGCGGGACCCTGACGCCGGGCTCACCCCAGCACCTGGCCCAGTTCCCGCCCGAGGTGCTGCGCGCGGCCGTGGACGAGGCGCATCGGCGGGGGCTGCCGCTGACCGCGCACGCCCACGCGGTGACCGCGATCGCCGACGCGGTGGCCGCCCAGGCCAACGGGCTGGAGCACGTGTCGTTCTGGACCGAGGACGGGGTCAGCGCGCCCGAGCGGCTGGTCCGCAAGATCGCCAGTCAGCGGATCACGGTCGGGCTGACCGTGGGCCTGGTCGCCGTCCCGGGCATGATGCCACCCCCGGAGGTGATGGCCCGGCTGCCCGGCATCATGGCCAACACCCGGCGGCTGTTCGAGGCCGGCGCGGTCATGGTGGCCGGGACCGACGCCGGCATCGGGGTGGTCAAACCGCACGACGTGGTCCGCCAGGTGCCGCTGGTGCTGCGGCAACTGGGGTTCGGGCCGGCCGACGCCTTGCGGGTCATCACCGCCGGCGCGGCCGAAGCCTGCGGCCTGGGGCAGACCAAGGGCCGGATCGCGCCCGGCTTCGACGCCGACCTGCTGGCCGTCGACGGCGACCCGCTCACCGATCCGGACGCCCTGCACCGCATCCGGGCCGTCTACGCCAACGGCATCGCGGTGCCGCCACCGGCCGGGGGCGGCGGCAGGTAGCCGTCGCGGACCAGCCGCTGGGCCCCGGCCGCGTACACGGCGGGGTCGTCCGGGGCCACCGTGGCCAGCCCGTCCACGTAGCGGTTGAACAGGCTGAACATGGCCGCGATGAGGACCGTGTCGTGGATCTCCAGGTCGGTGGCGCCGGCGGCGCGGGCCGCCGCCACCTGGGCCTCGGTCACGTCGTGGCCGCTGCGCTGCGCCGACGCCGCGATGGCCAGCAGGGCCTTGAGCTTCTCCGGCACGGGGGCCGCGGAGGGGTCGGCGCGCACCTGGTCGACCAGGTCCATGCCGCCGGGCAACTGCGCGGCCGCGCTGGCCGCGTGGGACGACGAGCAGTACCGGCAGTCGTTGAGCGTGGACACGTAGGCCCCGATCAGTTCCCGCTCGCCGCGGGTCAGCGTGCTCGGCCCGCGCAGCAGGACCTCGGCCAGTTCGCTCAGCGGGCGGCCGGTTTCCGGGCGGTACTGGAGCAGGCCCCGGATGCCGGGCTGGCCGGAGTTGAGCTCGATGTGCGGCATACCGCCATCATGTCCCAGCCGTCTCAGCCGCGGCGCAGGAGCAGGAGCTGGGTCTGGACCTGGCCGGTGCGGAGCAGGTGGCCGATGCGGGCGGCCTGGTGCTCGGCGGTCCGCCAGGCCGGGTGCTGGCGGTGGCGGCGCTGGAGTTGGGACTCGACGGCGTCGAGGCACTGCTGCCACTGGGGCGGGTGGGGCGGCAGGCCGGAGGTGGGCTGGCGGTCCAGGATGGCCAGGCCGGCCTGGTCCAGCTGGGCATCGAGCCCGGCCACGGTGGGGAAATGGTTACCCTCGGGCGGGTCGTCCAGGCGCGGGCCGCAGGCCAGCAGGACCAGCAGCCCGATCCGGCCGCCGGGGCGGACCACCCGGCGCAGTTCGCGCAGGACCTCGGACTGGGCGGCCGGGCCGGACATCGTGCACAGCACGCCCAGGCACCAGGCCACCGCGACCGCGCCGTCGGCGAACGGCAGCCTGGTCGCGTCGCCTTGGAAGGCCGGGAAGCCGAACAGCCGCCGGGCCGCGCGGCAGGCGTCGGGCTCGGGCTCCAGCAGCACCGGCCGCACGCTGGCCTGCCGGGCCGCGTAGGCGGCCGGGCCGCCCAGGCCCGCGCCCACGTCGATCATGACGTCACCCCGGCTCGGCGAGAGCCCGGCCAGCAGCCAGTCCAGGGCGGCCGGCTGGCCACTCCCCCGGCAGGCGGCCGGGATGCGGTAGTCCCGGCCCAGGTCCAGGGCGACCTGGGCCGTCCATTCGGCCACGGTGTCGAACTCGGCCTCCATGGCGCGAGAATCGCTGCCGGTCATGGTGAGCGCGCTTCCCGGATCCGGGTCGCGCAATCCGCCTTGACCCCGGCCGCGTACTGGTAGCCGCGGCTGGAGGCCAGGCCGGACAGGTTCACCCCCACGACGCCGGGGATGGCCAGCAGGTCGCAGGCTTCAGCCACGGCGGCGGCCAGGCCGGCCTCGACCGGGTCCGGGGCGTCCAGCACCCGCTGGACCGCGTCCGGGTCCAGTTCCAGGCCGGGCAGGGCGCTCAGCACGGTGGCGGCCACCGGGTCGGTGTAGACGGCGACGGCGGCGATGACCGGGATCGTCACCCCGGTCGCGGCCGACGCGGCCATGAACGACCGGACCGTGCCCGCGGACGCGTGGTTGAGCACGGCGACCGCCGCCCCGGCCCGCTGCTTCTGCAGCAGCCGGGCCGGCCGCCGGGCCCGGGGCGGCGCGGACGGGGTCTCCGGCACCGCCGCCGACAGCCCGACCGAGGCGGCCAGCGCGGCCAGACGGGGTCCGTCCAGGTCGAAGACCTGGGTCACGTCGGGCCGGACGTCGTAGCCGCGGGCGTCACCGGTGACGCACAGGACCGCGTCCACCCCCAGGTGCCGCAGGCCCACCAGCTCCTGCTCGAGCACGATCCGGTTCCGGTCCCGGCAGGCCAGCGTGATCCAGGGCCGGGCCCCGGCCTCCTTCAGCAGCGTGGCGAACAGGGTGGGCGGGAAGTCGGGCCGGTTCTGGTGCTCGCCGACCAGCACCGCGTCGCAGGTCGGAGCCAGGGTCGCCGCCACCGTGCGCAGGGCCGGTACCGAGAACGGCTCGGCGGTGAAATCGGTCAGGATCAGCGGCCCGGGCCGCTGGATCAGCCACGGGGGCAGGGGCACCGGCGGCACCGGGTCCGGGTCCGGCCAGGCGACCGGCTCGGGGAACACGCACGGCTCGTCGATGACCTCACAGCGCCCGTCCGGCCGGACGCCGCCGCACGGTCCCATGACCATGTGCTTGGGGCAGCGACCTGCGGGCCGCGGACGGGTCGGCACGGCGCCAGCATCTCACGCCCGCACGAACCACCGGCCATGGTGACGATCCGCGCGTTGGTGACGACCAGTTCCGTGCCCGCTATCTACCCATAGGCGGGACCGGTCCCGGTATGAAAACGTGTGCAGCATGAGCGTGAGCGTGGTCAGCCCGGTGTTCATCGGGCGCCGCGAGGAGCTGGCGTCCCTGGCCACGCTGCTGGCGCGGGCCTCGGACCGGGAGCCGGCCTTCGCGCTGATCGGCGGCGAGGCCGGGGTGGGCAAGACCCGCCTGGTGCGCGAGCTGACCGGGCGCGCCGCCGATCTGGGGTTCCTGGTGCTGACCGGGCAGTGCGTGGAGCTGGGCGCCGAGGGACTGCCGCTGGCGCCGCTGGTCGACGCGCTGCGCACGCTGGCCCGGGTCATGGCGCCGGGCGAGCTGGCCGGGGTGCTCGGCCCGGCCGGGGCCGGCCTGGCCCGGCTGCTGCCCGAACTCGCCCCGGACGGGCCCGGGCCCGGGCCCGAACCGGCCGGGGCCGCCGGGGCCGACCGGCACAAGGGACAGCTGCTCGAGATGGTGCTGGGCCTGCTGGACCGGCTGAGCACCCGGCAGCCGGTGATCTTCGGCATCGAGGACCTGCACTGGGCCGACCAGTCCACCCTGGACCTGATCGCGTTCCTGGTCCGCTCGCTGCGGGACACCCGGGTGCTGCTGCTGGCCACCTACCGGTCCGACGAGCTGCACCGGCGGCATCCGCTGCGGCCGCTGCTGACCAGCTGGGAGCGGATGCGGTCGGCCGGCCACCTGGAGCTCCTGCGGTTCGACCGGGCCGAGGTCACCGCCCAGCTGGCCGCGATCCTGGGCCGCGAACCCGCGCCGGACGCGGTGGACGCGATCTTCGACCGGTCCGGGGGCAACGCCTATCTGGTCGAGGAGCTGGCCGGGGCCGCCCTGGGCGGCGACCCCGCCGACCTGTCCCCGACCCTGCGGGACGTGCTGCTCAGCCGGGTGGACGGGCTGAGCCCGGATGCGCAGCGGCTGCTGCGCACCGCCGCGGTGGCCGGGCGCAGCGTGCCGGACCGGCTGCTGGCCGCGGTGGCCGGGATCGGCGAGACCGAGTTCTTCGCCGGCCTGCGCGAGGCGGTGGAAAACCATCTGCTCGAGGTGGACCCGCGCGGCCAGGGCTACGCGTTCCGGCACGCGCTGACCCGGGACGCGGTCTACGAGGACATGCTGCCCGGCGAGCGGGTCCGGCTGCACGCGGCCTACGGGGCGGCGCTGGCCCGCGATCCGGGGCTGGCCGCGGACGAGGCAGCGCGGCCGGCCGCGCTGGCCTACCACTGGTACGCCGCGCTGGACCTGCCCCGGGCCCTGCCGGCCGCGATCGACGCGGCCAGTTCGGCGCTGGCCAGCTACGCCCCGGCCGAGGCGCTGCGGCACCTGGAACGCGCGCAGGAGATCTGGCCCCGGGTCGACGACGCCCCGCAGCGCACCGGCCTGGATCAGGTCGAGCTGAGCGCGCGGGCGGCCGAGGCCGCCTACCGGTCGGGCGCGCTCAACCGGTCCCAGTCGCTGCTGGCCGGGGCGCTGGCCGAGCTGCCGGAGGGCACGGACCCGGTCCGGCGGGCCCTGCTGCTGGAACGGTTCGCGCTGGCTCAGCGGGACGCGGGCCGGGCCGCCGACGCGGTCACCTCGCTGGAACAGGCGCTGGCCCTGCTGCCCGCCGAACCTGACAGCCGGGCCCACGCGGTGGTGCTGGCCGCGCTGGCCGCGGCCCACATGCGATGCGCGGACCTGGAACGCTCGGCCGAGGTGGCCCAGCGGGCGGTGACCGCGGCCCGGGCGGCCGGGGCCATCGGTGCCCAGGCCGAGGCGGAGATCACTCTCGGCTCGACCACGGCCTACCTCGACCGGGCCGAGGCCGGCCTGGGTCCGCTCCGGTCCGGGGTCCGGCTGGCCCTCGAGGCGGACATCCCCGCGACCGCGTTGCGTGGCTACATCAACTTGTCCGACGTGCTGGAACTGCTGGGACAGCACGCCGAAGCGGCCCAGATCGCCCGGGACGGCCTGGAGCTGGCCCTGCAGGCCGGGCTGGCCCGGACGTTCGGCTCCTACCTGATCGGCAACCAGGCCGAGCCGCTGCTGCGGCTGGGTGAGTGGGCTGAGGTCGATCGCCTGGTCAGCGAGGCCCTGACCGAGCTGCCGGAAGGCGTGTTCGGGGCCACGCTGGAAGAACTGCAGACCGAGCTGGCCGCCGTCCGCGGGCAGTACGACGACGCGGCCCGCCGGCTGCGGGACGCCCGCCGGCTGGTGGGGGGCACCACCGACGTTCAGTTCACCCAGCCGCTGCACTTCAGCGAGGCGATGATCGCGCTGGGCCGGGGTGACCTGACCGCGGCCCGGGAGGTCGTCGGGACCGGGCTGGCGGGCGCACCCCCTTCCTGGGCCGCCCGGTACGCCTGGCCACTGGTGTGGCTGGGCCTGCGGATCGAGGCCGACCAGGCCACGCGGTACCGGGACCGGCGCGAACCCGTGCCCGCCGCCGTCACCGACCGCGTCGCGGACCTGACCGGGCTGGCCGGGCGGCTGCCCACCCCGGCCCCGCCCGCGCGGGGTTACCAGACTCTGGCCGCGGCCGAACGGGCCCGGGCCGAGGACAGCGGCGAGGAGGCGGCCTGGCCGGCCGCGGTCGCCGCCTGGCGGGCCGCGGGCGAACCGTACCCGCTGTCGTACGCGCTGCTCCGGCAGGCGGAAGCGGCCATCGCGCGCGGCGACCGGGACACCGCGGCGCCCGCGGTCCGCGAGGCGCAGGACCTGGCCGAGCGCATGGGGGCGGTGCCGATCGCCACCGAGGCCGGGGCGCTGGCTCAGCGGGCCAGGCTCGGCACCCGGCCTTCGACCGCGGAAGAGCCGGAAACCACCGGGGCCGCCCGCGGGGCGGCAGACCCCGCGGCCGGGGCGGACGAGCTGGCCCGGTTCGGGCTGACCGAGCGTGAGCGGGAGGTGCTGCGGCTGCTGGCGGCCGGGCAGTCGAACCCGGAGATCGCCCGGGCCCTGTTCATCAGCGCCAAGACCGCCAGCGTGCACGTGTCGAACATCCTGGCCAAGCTGGGGGTCGGCGGCCGGGTCGAAGCCGCCGCGGTGGCCCACCGGCTGGGCATGGCCCCGTCCGTTCCCACTGAGCGTTCGCATTGACATCTAAGGCCGGGCGCGCACCTTCCTAAGCAGCGGCGAGGTTCCGGCCACCGCCCGGTAAGGAGCGGTGCCGCGGATCTGAGTCCCGGTGCGGTGGCGGTTACGGCAGGTGCCCGATGTGCCGCCCTGACCCTTAGCCCGAGGGTGGAGGCAATGGTAATCCACACGGGGCGCGGCCCCAGGGCCAGGGAGGGCACGATGAACATGCCGAACACACCACCGGGGACGATCAGGGCGGCGCTGGGCCACCGCGCGTTCCGGAAGCTGCTGGGGGGACTGGCCGTGTCGCAGCTCGGCGACTGGCTGTACAACCTGGCCCTGGTCACCCTGGTCTACTCGCGGACCCACTCGGCGCTGTGGGCGGGCGTGACCACCGCGGCCCGGGTGGTGCCGATCGTGGCCCTGGGCCCGCTGGGCGGCGCGATCGCCGACCGGTTCGACCGCCGCCGGCTGATGATCGCCTGCGACCTGATCCGGCTGGCCCTGATGCTGGCGCTGGCCCTGATGGCCGTGGCCCACCTGCCGGTCCTGCTGGCCCCGGTCATCGCGGCCGCGGCCACCGTGGCCAGCGGCCCCTACCTGGCCTGCGCGTCCGCGGTCACCCCGCGGCTGGTGCCCGACACCGACCTGCCCGGGGCCAACGCGGCCCGGTCCGCGGTCGGCGCGATCGGCATCATCGCCGGGCCGGCCCTGGGCGGCGTGCTCCTGCTGCTCGGCTCGCCCGCGCTGGCCTTCGTGGTGAACGCGGCCACGTTCGGCCTGTCCGCGCTGGCCGTGCTGGCCATCCCGGCCGGCCCCGCGTTCGCGGTCGACGCCGCGGCCGCCGGGCGGCCCAGCAGCCTGCGGCGCGACGTGGCCGACGGCGCGGCCGTGCTGCGGGCCCACCCCGAGGCGCTCCGCCTGGTCGGCGCGGACGTCATGTGCAGCCTGGTCTACGGCATGCAGACCGTGCTCCTGCTGCTGGTGGCCCGGCACGCCGGGCTCGGCCTGCACGGCTACGGCTACCTGTTCGCCGGCATCGGCGTGGGCGCCCTGGCCGGGACCTCGGTGGCGGGCCGGGTCATGCGGCTGCGGCACCAGCGGACCATCCTGATCGCGGCCCTGGCCGCCGTCGGCCTGCCCATGCTGGTCCTGCCGCTGGTGTCCTGGGCCGTGCTGGCCGTGGTGCTGGCGGCCAGCACCGGCGCGGGCGCCATCCTGGTCGAGATCCTCACCGAGACCAGCCTGCAGCGGTCGCTGCCGGCCGACGTGTTCGGCCGCGCCTACGGCCTGGCCCTGCCCGCGGCCGTGGCCGGCATCGTGCTCGGCTCGCTCCTGGCCCCGGTACTGGTCGCCACCGTCGGCGGCTCCGGCGCCATGATCATCAGTGGCGCCGCGGTGGTCGGCTACGGAGTGCTCCTGCTCCGGGTCGGGAATCGGACCCAGGCCGAGCTGGCGGTAGCCGGAGCCTGACCACCGCTCGGCCGGCTGCTGGCCGGACCCGGACACGTGACCTTCGATAGAAATGCAGGGCGAAGGTGACGTGGGAGCCGGGTCTGGCCAGCAGTCAGCTGGTTGGGCGGCGGGCCAGGCGATCGGTCAGGCGATCGGTCCGGCGTACTTCTGGACCAGGGCGCCGACCTGGGGGAGGGCGGCGGTGACGTGCTTGGCGGCGTTGCCGCGGACGGCCTGGTAGGCCTTGACGATGGTGGGGTGGGTGGAGCTGGCGGCGCGCGCGTCGGTGATGGACAGGAGGGCTTCGGCCACCTCGTCGCCGCGCTTGGTGAGGTAGTCGCCGAAGTCGGCGGCGCCGTCGGCGTGGAAGTCGGCCCAGTACGGGTCGAGCTTGTCGGCCATGAGCGGCAGCAGCGCCTCGACCTGGTGGTGGACGTGGTCGGCGGCGAACTTGTTGACGGTCTTGTAGGCGAGCTTGATCGCGGTCCCGGAAAAGCCGGACATGTCCGAGACCTGATTGTCGATCAGGGCCTGGCAGTCGGCGACGACCTGCGGCTTGGCCTGAGGGGCGAGCAGGATCTCCTGCAGGGGGGCTGGCATCGGGGCTACTGCTCCTTGAGGGGGGCGGGCACGGCGCGGGCTTGAACATCCGACCCTCGTACCTACACGAGTGATACGGCCGTGACCAAACGGTGTCCTGGCCCGATGAGCTGGCACCGATGAATTCCGCCCGGCCGGGGCGTCAGAACCGGCGAGAACCGAAACCGGAGGGCAGTGCCATGACCGAGCCGAAGACCCACACCCTGGACGTGCCGGGCGCCGTCCTCAGCTACGACATCCGCGCCAACGAGGCCAGCACCGAGCCGGTCCTGCTGATCATCGGGTCGCCGATGGGCGCGATGGGGTTCACCACCCTGGCCGGGCTCTTCGAGGACCGCACCGTGGTCACCTACGACCCGCGCGGGGCCGAGCGCAGCAGCCAGCGCGACGACCCCACCGCCGAGATCACCCCGGACCAGCACGCCGACGACCTGCACCGGCTGATCGAGACCCTGGGCTACGGGCCGGTCGACGTCTTCGCCAGCAGCGGCGGCGCGGTCAACGGGCTGGCCCTGGTGGCCCAGCACCCGGAGCAGGTGCGCACGCTGGTGGCGCACGAGCCGCCCGCGTCGCAGGAACTGCCCGACCGCGAGCCGGCCCTGGCCGCCTGCCACGACATCCGGTCGACCTACCAGCGCAGCGGGTTCGGGCCGGCCATGGCCAAGTTCATCAAGCTGGTCAGCTACGAGGGGCTGCTGCCGGCCGACTACGTGAGCCAGCCCGCCCCGGACCCGGCCATGTTCGGCATGCCCACCGAGGACGACGGGTCCCGCGACGACGCGCTGATGGCCAACATCATCGCCTGCAACGAGCACCACCACGACTTCGACGCCCTGCGGGCCGCGCCGACCCGGGTCGTCATCGGGGTCGGCCTCGAGTCCGGGCAGCAGATGGCCGGGCGGGGCGGCGCGGCCGTGGCCGAGCGGCTGGGCATCGCGCCGGCCAGCTTCCCGGGTGGGCACGGGGGCTTCTCCGGCGGCGAGTACGGCATGGGCGCGGGCAAGCCCGACGAGTTCGCGGCCACCCTCCGCACCGTCCTGGCGGGCTGACCCGCGGTCCGGCGGTAGGCTGGTGAGGCAGTGTGACCACGGCCGCCTGCCTCACCAAATCCCGAAAAGGACGTCATGGACCACCTCGCCAAAATCAACACCGAACGGCTCGGCGAGGCGGCGAAACGACGAGACGACGTTCAGGCCCTGCGGGTACAGACGGCGGCGCCGGCCTTTCTGGACTATCCCCTTCCACAGTTGCAGGAGAAAATCCGGCAGCGGGTCCGGGACGTCTTCGGCGACGAAACTCTCGACGTCCGCATTGACCTCATTGAGCGGGCCCGCTTCCACGCTGACCTTACGGTCAAGGTGCCGGGCCTGCTGAAAAAGGGTGGCCCGAAGGTCTTCATCGCCGAGCATCTGCCGCAGCTGATCCGGGTCCTGTCCGAGGGCGAATTCGACGGTGTTTTCTCGGAAGTGACCGCCACCGGCATTTACGCGAACCTGCGGCTGAGCGACGCCTGGCTGATCCAGGCGGCGGGCCGGGTGGCCGATTTCGACGGGGTGTACGGCACCCAGAACGCGCTGTCCGACCGCGCGTTCGTGGTCGACTACTCCTCCCCCAATGTCGCCAAGCGGCTGCACGCCGGGCACATCCGGTCCACGATCATCGGCCACATTCTTTCGAACCTCTACGACGCCAGCGGCGCCACGGTGTACCGGGTCAACCACATCAACGACTTCGGCGGCTTCGGGTACACCCTGCAGGGCTACCGCCAGTTCGCCGGCCAGTTCCCGGCCGGGATGAACGAGAACGACCGCCTGATCGAGATCTACCAGATCCGGCGGGCCCTGGAGCGGGTGGCGGGCGGCGGGCAGGACGCGGCCGGCTGGGACCCGGCCGACGCCTCGGTGCTGCAGCGCTACCTGCCCGAGGTGACCGACCTGGCCAGCGCCCAGGCGGCCGCGGCCCGGTTCACGGCCGACTCGGATCAGCGGTTCGCGGCCCTGGAAGCCGGCGACGAGGAGGAGGTCCGCCTCTGGCAGGACCTGGTCGCGGTGAGCCTGGCCTCGTTCGACGAGTTCTACGACCAGCTCGGGATCAGCTTCGACTTCGTGCTCGGCGAGAGCCTGTACCTGCAGGCCGGCACCGAGGTGGTCGAGCGTGCCCTGGCCGAGGGCACGGCGGTGGTCTACACCCAGGAGCTGGCCGACGGGGACCTGGCCGGCCTGCGCGCGCAGGTGGACGCGGGCACGATGTCGGCCCAGGAGTACGAGTCGGCGGCCCGGGCCATCGCCAAGGACGTGGGGGCCACGGTGGTCCCGCTGGACAAGGGCGAGCGGTACGTGGTGGTCCGGGCCGACGGGCGCAGCATCTACGCCACCCGCGACATCGGGGCGGTCGAGATCCGCACCGACCTGTTCGGCGCCACCGACCTGGTCTACGTGGTCGGCCAGGAGCAGCGGGTGCACTTCGACCGGCTGTTCCGGGCCGCGGGCCGGCTCGGGCTGATCGAGGACGGGCTGCCCCGGACCCTGCACGTGTACTTCGGGTTCTACGTCGACGCCACCAGCGGGAAGAAGCTGTCCAGCCGGGACTCGGTGTCGAACGTGATGGGCCTGCTGGCGGCGGCGTTCGACTACTTCCGGGCCTCGCTCAGCGACCGGATCTCCGGTGGGGAAGACGAGATCGCGGCGGCCGCGCGGTCGCTGGCGGTCGGATCACTGGTGTTCAACGACCTCAAGAAGGACCTGCGGTCGGCGGTCGAGATCGACTCCCGTGACCTGCAGCGGACGATCAGCGAGTTCGAGCGGTCGGGCGGGGCCTACGTGATCTACGCGGCGGTGCGGGCCCGGAGCATTCTGCGGCGGGTCAGCGACCGGGGTCTATCGGTGGGCTCGTTGGGGTCTGGGGGCTCCGGGTACGAGCTGGATGACCAGGAGGCGCTGCTGGCGCTGCGGCTGCTCACGCTGCCGGACCAGATCGTGGCGGCCGCTCAGCAGTCCAACCCGGCGGTACTGGTCCGGCACATGCTGGACATCGCCAACATCTACAACTCCTATTACAGCCGGGCCGCGGTCATCGCCGACGACAGCGTGAACCCGGTCCGGTACCGGCTGACCCAGGCCACGGCCAACGCGCTGACCAGCGCGCTGGAGATCTGCCACATCGAGGTCCCGGCCGCGATCTGAGCCCGCCCCCACCGCGGCGTGCGTCGCCGCGGCGGGGGTGGCGCTGGTCAGCCCGGGGTTCAGCCCGAGGTGACGTGGATGGTCACGGTGGCGGTGCTGGTGGTGGTCGTGCCGGACGCGGCCGCGTTGGTGACGCCGGCGATACCGAAGTCGCTGTCGTTGCTGATCACGATCTGCTGGCCGCCGTCGAGCGCGGCCACGGTTGAAATGTCGTGACTGATCAGCACAAGGGCGTTCTGATCCAGCGGCTGGTCAGGTAGTTGCCGACGATGGCGGCAATGGCGTGGCGATCATGACGGGTTCCTCAATTCAGCTCGGTGAAGCTCTCGATGAACCCACTTTCGCTCTCCTCAAGAGCAAAATCGCTAGGGAGTCTCCCCAGTTACCGGGGAGCCTTGGTCCACCAGCTGGCTGGCGCTGGCCTCCTGGTCGTAGAAGGCTCGGATCCCAGCGGCGATCGTCTCCAGACTGTCCTCGATGGCAAAGTGGCCGGAGTCGAGCCGGACCAGCGTCGCTTCGGGCAGGTCCCGCAGGTAGGCCTCTCCGCCCGCGGGGTTGAAGAAGATGTCGCCCTGGCCCCAGAAGATGATCGTCTTGGGCTGGGTGAGGCGCAGCCGCTCCTGCCAGACCGGGTAGAGCGCGGCGTTGGTGCGGTAGTCGTAGAACAGGTCAAGCTGCACCCGGTGCGCGTGGGGGCGGGCCAGGAAGAACAGGTCCATGTTCCAGTTGTCCGGGCTGATCTTGGCCGGATCGGGGTGCCCGGTGGTGTAAATGCCTTTTACGGCATCAAACTCCAGGAAGGCCTCGAGGGGGGCTTCCGTTTCGGCATTGCGGCTGGCCCAGAGCACGTGGCGGATGCCGTCCCAGGCCTCGGTGAATCCTTCTTCGTAGGTGTTGGCGTTCTGGATGACCTGCCAGGCCAGCCAGTCCGGGTGCTTCTCGATCAGGCGGTTGCCGATCGGGCCGCCGTAGTCCTGCATGTAGATGCCCATCGGGCCGGTGAAACCGATCGCTTCCATGGCCGCTTCGACGACCTCGGCCAGGTGATCGAAGGTGTATCCCCAGCTGGACGGGTCGGGCATGTCGGTGTTGCCGAAGCCCGGGTAGTCGAACGAGACGAGATGAAACTGATCGGCCAGGGCGGGCAAGAGGTTGCGGAACTGGTGTGAGGACGAGGGAAATCCGCCGAGGAGGAGCAGCTTGGGACTCCCGGGATCGCCAGCTTCCCGGTAGAAGACCTGAAGTCCCAGCGCGGACACCGTCTTGAACGTCGTCATGTTCTTCTCTCCTCTAGGGCGAGCAGCCGTGGCGTTGTGCTGACCAGAGGACGGTAAGCCACTAAAGGTTCGGTCAATGCCGAAGTATTCGGTGCGGGCTGACCCGGCAGGGTCCCGGTCCGGTCCGGGCAGGGTCCCGGGCTGCTCCATTTACTTCGGCGACCGCCGAAACTTCCGGCCGCTAGGTTCGGGCCTCATGAGTGTTATCGACGAAACGCTGAAGGCCAACGCCACTATCGCCAACGACTACGATCCCGCTCGCGCGAAGCCGCCGGCGCCGCGAATTGCGATCGTCACCTGCATGGATCCCCGGCTGACCGGTATCGGAGCGATGCTGGGCCTGTCCGATGCGGATGCCGACGTGATCAGGAACGCGGGCACCGTGATCGATGACGACTCGATCAGGTCGCTACTGGTCTCCACCAAGCTGCTGGGCGCCCGGGAGATCATGATCATCAATCACACCGACTGCGGGATGCTCAAATTCACCGACGCTGAGATGGCGGACCGGCTCCGCAAGGAGACGGGGCAGGCGCAAATCGTGCCCGCGAGGTTCTACAGCTTCACCGACGTCGAGGAGAACACCAGAGAGCAGATGCAGAAGGCCAGGTTGCATCCGTGGGTTCCGGGGGACGTGCCGGTCCGGGGCTTCATCTTCGACGTCAGCACCGGCCGGCTCAGCGAAGTCTCCCCGGACCAAGGGATCGTCACCTGAACGGATGACACTGACCAGACTGTCGCGAGGCAGCAGGCTTCGCGTCAGTGACATGCGGCCGGGTTAGGGAGCCGCGGCGGGACGATATCGGCGAGCGGATGCCGCCGGTGATGCCTGAGGGTGAATGCGGCGAGGGTTCCCGCGAGGACCAGGCTGGCCGCGCACACGACGCAGATCTCCTGGTAGCCGCCGCGCAGTGCGGTCGCGGTCGCGTACGAGGAGCCGGAGAGCCCCGCGAGCGGAGGGAGGGCGGCGATCCAGAGCAGCGCGGCCGCGCGGGAGACGGCGTTGTTCACCCCGGAGGCCACGCCGGCGTGGTCAGTGGGAACCGAGGACAGCGCGGTCGACATCAGCGGCGCGACCAGCGCGGCGATCCCGAGCCCGAAGACACACTCCAGCGGGATGACAGTCGTCCAGTAACCGGTGTGCGCCGACACGCGCACCGCGAGCAGTGCCGCCGCCGCGCAAAGGAAGGGACCGGCGGTCATCTGCAGCCGCGGGCCGATACGGGCGGCCAGCTGCCCGCTCCGGCCCGACAGCAGCAGCGCGATGATCGTGATCGGCAGCAGGGTGGACCCCGCCTCGATTGGGCTGTATCCCGAGATCGTTTCGAGCGCGACGGTGAAGACGAAGGAGAAGGCGCCGAAGGCGCCGTAGACGAAGAACGTCACGAGGTTCGCGGCGACGAACGGTGCTGACCGGAATATGGCCACCGGGAGCATGGGAGCTTTGGAGCGCCACTCGTGCCAGCCGAATGCGGCCGAGGCGCCAGCAGCGATCACCGCGGCCGCGATCCAGAGCGCCGGGGCAGAACGCCAACCGGGCATCGTGGTCAGAACATAGGTGACCGCCGCCAGGGCCACGACGGCGAACACGGACCCGAGCCAGTCCATCGGTGCCGGGGCCGCCTCCTGGGATTCCGGGACATGACGTACCGCGATAAGCACGAGAACCGCGGCCACGGGCACGTTGATCACGAAGATCCACCGCCATGTCCCCAGCTCGAGGAGGCCTCCGCCGGCGAACGGCGCGGTCACCGAGGCGACCCCGCTGAAGCCCGACCAGATCCCGATGGCCCGGGACCGGTCCTCGGCCCTGAAGCTCGACTGGATGATGGCCAGGCTGGCGGGAATCATGAGCGCCCCACCGATGCCCTGGATGGACCGGTCGCCGATCAGCGCGTCAATCCCGGGGGCGACGGCACACAGCACGGACGCGCCAGTGAACCCGACGACACCGATCAGGAAGACCCGCCGACGCCCGAAGTGGTCACCGAGCGCCCCGGACAACAGGATCAGGGCGGCCAGGCTCAGCGTGTAGCCGGTGACCGTCCACTGGAGCTGGCTGAAGTCGGCACTCAGGTCCCGGCCGATGACCGGAAGCGCCACGTTCATCACCGCCGAGTCGATGCCAGCGAGGCCGGATCCCAGGACCGCCGCGGCCAGGACCCACCGGCCGCGGGCAGAGGCGACTTCGATGCCACCGGAAGCAGGGATTGCTGCCCTCGGCGAAACGGCCATGCTGTTGCCTCCATGTCGTGGTCAAGCTGCCGGGCGCTGGCAGTGCGGGTGATGTTCAGGCCTCGGCCGGCCCGCCCCGTGCGTGGTCGGCTGCAACCTGGGCCGGTGGCGCGGGTCCGGCCTCGATGGCCCGCGGGAGCAGCTGGTGGCGGCACAGGGCGATCACCGTGCGCGCGGCAATGGCGGCGATCAGCATCGAGATGACGGCGACCAGGAGGTATTCCCCGGCCTGGTACCCAGCCGGCCTGAGGTCGTTGAGCCAGTGCAGGGCCGCGCTGGCCACTGTTGACCAGCTGAACGCGAAGGACCAGGTGCCGGGCATGAAGGGCAGCCGCCGGTAGGCGGGCAGCAGCCGGAGCTGGGCCAGCACCATCAGCAAGCCGTATCCGGCCAGCATGGCGGTCACGGCGTCGATGCGGTCGCCGTGGTTGTCGAACCAGGCCAGGCTGGCCACGGCGGCGGGAGCCACTTCGATGGTCAGCGTGGGCAGCAACTGCGTGGGCAGTGGCGGGCGCAGGAAGAGGCGGCCCACGATGATTGACCCGATGGTGAGCCAGGACAGTACACCAAAACCGAACATCACTGCGGCCAGGCGGTGCTGGCCGACGATCGCGGCGCCGTCGGAGCCGATCAGGCCGCCGGCGACCGTGGGCAGAAGATAGCCGGGATGGAACTTGTCGAGTTCCAGCGGGCCGTAGATCCACTGACCGGTGAACCAGCCTCCGAGGATCACGGTGAGGGCCAGGAACACGTCGAACAGCAGCCGGCCGAGCCGTGGTGCGTACGGGGCGACGCCGAGTACCGCCAGGAACATCGGGACGATGAGCGCGAGCGACAGAAACGGAGCCAGCACGGGATCGGTGAAGTCTCCCGGCAAGGCCGGGCGATCAGCGACTACGTAGCGCAGATACGCCAGCAGCACCGCCAGCCAAGCCAGGCCTGAGAGCGCAGCCAGAACATTGGCGACAACCGCTGGCGCAGGCCCGTAATGCTCGGCGACCCGCCAGACCTCACCCAGGCCGGCCAGGCCGAACCCGAACCCGAAGAAGTTCGGTGGTACGCGCCGGGCGGGACTCATCCTGATGTTCATCACAGCTTCCAGTCGACCGATCCGGGCCCCCCCGGCCACCTTCCTTCCGTTGCCAGCCCGACCCTACTGACGCGAAATTTCGGCAGCCGCCGAAGTAAATGGGGCAGGTGGACCGGCTCGACTTTGACCCGTCCCGAGAAGCCAAGGACCGCAGTTGTTACGTCTTCGGCCGAAACGACAGCGTCATCGACCGGTACAGTCGTGAGGTGCCATCGACCAGGCGGAAGCGTCCAGGGCCCTCTCGCTCCGTGGGCGGCGACCGTGACCTGGCCAGTGTCGGGGCACTCGTCGCCGATCGCGCCAAGTGCCAGATACTCGTCGCCCTCGCCGCCGACGGCGGGGCCCTGCCCGCCGGCCGGCTGGCCGCGGTGGCCGAAGTCAGCCCATCAACCGCCAGCGGCCATCTCCACAAGCTGGTCGCGGGTGGGCTGCTGGTGGTGGAGAACGCAGGGCGGCGCCGCAACTACCGGCTGGCCGACCCCGAGGTCGTCGCCGATCTCATCGAGGTGCTGGAGCGGCTCGCCCCCACCCTGCCGGTCCAGTCACTCGGGCAGAGCCAGCAGGCCCGGGCCTGGCGGCAGGCCAGAGTCTGTTACGACCACATCGGCGGCGCGCTCGGCGTCGAGCTGATGCGATCCCTCGTCGGACAGGGCCACGTCGGACCAGCCCACGAGGCCACCGGTGTGGACCCCGACCAGGACCGGTATTTGATCACTACCGGAGGATGGACGTTCCTGGAGACGTTCGGCGTGGTGGTCCCGCCGAGCCGCCAGCCAGTTCGGCACCACTCTGACTCGACCGAAGACGGCTCGCACCTTTCCGGCGCCCTGGGCCGGGCCCTGCTCGCGCGATTCGTCGATCTCGGCTGGGTGCAACGTCACAAGAACCGGCGCGTTCACATCACATCCGAGGGGTGGAACGGCCTCAGCGACCAGTTCGGAATCTCTCAAGATGACCTCGGGCGCCGATTGCTGAGCGACGAACCGAAAAGATAACCCTTCCACGGCCTGTACTGGTGACCGGGCGGTCTCGTGGCTGCTTCGGCCTGTCACTGGCCACCGGCATGCCGGCGTCGACAAGGTCCTGGACTACGCCTGGCTGGAGGGCTCCGATCACAGCGGCCAGGGCCGTGCTGGCCAAGACCATGCCGGTTACCGGTCTTTCCTGGCCGCGGCCGGATTCCGGGAACTGACCCGGACCAGGCGCGGGTGGACGCGCACCACCACCGGGCCTGCTCGTTCTGCGACTGCCAGGACCTCGGCCCCCTCGTTGCCGGACCCGGCGTCTGGATCTGCGGCAGCTGCGCCCACTGACGCCGCCAGATACGAACAACCATCCCCGCCCATGTGGGCAGCACATCACCAGACCAGGTAGTCCAGAGCGTGGATCGACGGGTGCCGGCGGCCGATGCTAGCGCCGCCTGCGGAGGGGCCGGTAGCGTCAGGGTGCATGTGGCGCTGTCGGCGCCTGTGGTTGCATGTGAGGCCCAGTGATGCTAATAGATCGCGTGCCGGAACGCGCGGTGCTGGGCCGGTTGCTGGATGGGGTGCGGGCGGGGCGCAGTGGTGTGCTGGTGCTGCGGGGGGAGGCGGGGGCCGGGAAGACGGCGCTGCTGGAGGATGCGGTCGGGTCGGCGGCTGGTTTCCGGGTG
>DASXMW010000192.1:0-3364 GCA_036495425.1 Streptosporangiaceae bacterium
GGGCCGCGTAGGACCGCTGGGTCCGCCGCAGCGCCCGTCTGCTGGTGTCGTGGAACACGCCGACCTTGACGACGATCGCGACCACGATGCCCAGTTCGATCTCCGCCGTCAGCCACCCCGTATCGTCGAGGGTGATCACCGACCCCAGCAGGAACCCGAACAGATAGCCGTTAAACAGCAGCGGCCCGACGCGGACGCCGGCAGGGCCGAAACGTCGCAGGTAGGTGCCTGCGGCCAGGATCAGCGGCAGCAGGCACAGGGCCAGGACGCGATGACGCGCGACGGCGAGCGACAGGGCCAGGACCGCGATCATCGGGACCGGCAGAACTAGCATGCTGACGACCTGATCCCGGGGCCGCGTGTCCCGCACGGATATCGCCGCCGGCAGCCCGGTGGCCCCGCCCAGGACCAGGGCGAAGATCAGCACAGCATGATTGGCCGCCACCACCCGGACCGCAGCGGCCGCCCCGGCACCCGCTGGCGGCGCCGGCCGCTGCAACGCCCCGGTGAAGTGGACGAAGAGCCACTCCGCGCCGATCGCGCCAGCCACGGTCAGCGTCGCACACAAGACGGTGCGTAGCCGGTTGAGGCCCGGGTCGGGGCCCACCAGCCACCCGCCCAGCCCGCCCAGGCCGTCCAGCAGACGGCTCGGCCAGCTGGCCCCCTTGACCGCGGGCTCAGACCGCAGGACGACTTTCACGTCTACAGTCCAGCCGCGGTACAAGCGGTCAGTCCTCAGTAATCGCTACCGATTTTTCTGCCGCAGCATCTGTAGGTTGTGGGTTCCGACAAGTAGCGGACGCGGCCTCCGGAGCTGCGCGACCGCAGCCCGTGGCGGCCGGCCGGGCTAGCCGCTGGCGGGCTCGCGCAGCGTGAACAGGTTCATCGCCACCAGGCTGAGCACGGTGCGGCCGCCGGAGTCCAGCAGTTCGGCGTGGGTGCGGACCAGGCCGCGGTCCGGCTTGCTGCGCGACCGGCGGGACTCCACGATCGTGGTCTGCAGCCGCACCCGGTCGCCGGGGCGCAGCGGCGACGGCCAGCGCAGCTCGTCGATGCCCGGAGAGGGCAGGGTCGCCACCCGGGACAGGTAGTGGTCGGCGTACAGCCGCATGAAGATCCCGGCCGTGTGCCAGCCGCTGGCGATCAGGCCGCCGAACGGCCCGGTGGCCGCCCACTCCGGGTCCACGTGCATGAGCTGCGGGTCGAACCGCCGGGCGAACTCGACGATCTCGTCCGCGGTCACGCTGGTGTAGCCGTACTCGTAGACCGCGCCTTCGGGGTAGTCCTCGAACCACCGGTCGCCGAGCGGGACCGCGAAGTCGGCCTCGCTCAGCGGGCGCGTGCCGAGCGAGGCGTCTGCTGTCTCTGCCATGCTGGCCATCTTGCCAGCCGGGCCATGGGTCGCCCGGAGTGGCTCAGCTGGCCCGCATGCGGTTGTTGCGCGCGTTGTGCTCGACCTCGGCCAGGCCCAGCACCTCCAGCACCGGCGGCACGTAGTTGCCGAACCGGCCGCGCAGCCCCTTCTTCAGCCCGTACCAGCCGCCGGCCGGGTTGCCCGGCGACCGGCCCCAGGCCTCGACGGTGCCGTCGGCGGCGGGCTTCTGCTCGTCGGCGTTGCCGAGCGGCATCCAGTCGCCGTGCTCCTTCAGCATCGCGTGCAGGTCCTCGATGCACCGCAGCTGGTAGCGCAGCTGGGTGGTGCCGACCTGGACGACCAGGGCGGGCGGGTCGCCGTCCGGGTCGCGCCAGGCCTCGAAGTCGGACCGGCCGGGCGGCGTGCTCAGGATCCAGGGATCAGAAGCGGTTCCAGAGCCGGCGGCAGCGCTGGTCTTATCTGGGCTGGTCTTATTTGGGCTGGTCTTATTTGGGCTGGTCATCGTGGGTGTCCCCCCTCGGGTAGCCGTGGTGGCCAGTATGGCAGCCGATACCTGACATCTTGTGTCATGTTTTTGGCTTAAAATCGCGCCATGCGGGTCAGCCGGCTCATGACCCTGGTCAGCCTGCTGCAGGCCCGGGGCCGGATGAGCACGACCGAGCTGGCGGCCGAACTGGAGGTGTCGCCGCGCACGGTCCTGCGCGACCTGGAGGCGCTGAGCACGGCGGGCATCCCGGTCTACGCCAGCCGGGGCCGCCACGGCGGGTTCGCCCTGCTGGACGGGTTCAGCAGCGACCGGCCGGTGCGCCGGAGCGTCCCGTCGCCGGGTCCGGCCGACGGCCCGGGCGGGCCGGGCGGACCGGGCGGGCCACCGGCCCGGGCCCTGATCCGGATCTCACCCCGCGGCCGCCGCCTGGCCGCCCTGCTCGGCCGCCACGAGGGCCTGCGCCTCCGCCGCCAGAGCACCCCGGTCCCCGCCCGCCCCGACTGGGTGGAAGCCTGGATCCGCACCGGCCCCCTGGACACCGCCGTGCTGGACCTGCTGGCCCTCGGTCCCGAGGTGGAAGTCCTCCGGCCCCCGGAACTCCGTCATGAGCTGGCCGGAGCCGCTCGCCGGATCGCCGCCCTGCACGCGGCTCCGGAACCCGGGCCGGGGGCGGGGAGCCAGCGGCTGACCTTCGATATCAAATGAGATGCCTGCGTAACCAGGGACCGTGCTCACCGTTCTTCCGCAAGGGTCTGTGAACGCCGCTGGGCCCGGCCGATCCGGGGGCCGGGCCCAGGGCGGGTTCGCGGGTTAGTGGTTGACCGCATCCCAGAGCTGGTCGCCATGACCGGTGACGGTCGAGCCGGTGAGCCGGGTGCCGGCGTTGCCGGGGTGGTTGCTGTGGCCGGGGTCGGTCATCGCGTCGTGGGTGGCCTCGTTGATCCACTCAAAGGTGTTGCCGACCCGAGTCGCGACCCAGGCCTGGTTGGCCGAGCCGTCGCAGTACTGCAGCACCAGATTGGCGTGCCGCCGAGGCTCGGTCACGCAGAGGCCGGACAGGCGGCCACGGGGGGCGTACTCGAAGATCTTGGCGTTGTCGCCTGGGGTCACCGGGAACGGCGCCAGGCCGGCCAGGAAGTCCGAGTCGGTGCTGTGGCTGCTCTGCTTCTCCACGATGACGGGCCCGTTGCGGTGCCCCCAGTTGGTGGACATGACCAGGTTGGTGCCGTGGACCTCCTGCGGTTTCATTCTGTGCGAGAGACGCGCATGGACCCTGTCTGGTTTACAGGATGCAGTTAAAAATTACTCAGAGTCATTTCGTGGTCTATGTCGGCCAGGTGGCATTCCTGCCCGCGATAACCCCCATGGGAGACGTATCGGGATAAGGATCACCCGGTGTTCTGGAGGCCGGCGGCGACGCCGTTGACGGTGAGGAGGAGCAGGCGTTCGAGTTGCTCGCGGTCGGCGGGGTCGTCGGCGGCGGGGCCGCGCAGGGCGGCCAG
>DASXMW010000193.1:0-3664 GCA_036495425.1 Streptosporangiaceae bacterium
GCGCGAGGCGGCCGGCCTGGGCGTCACCGACGCCTTCGCCGCCTCCGAGGCCCCGATGACCACCCGCGACTACGACGTGATGCTGGCCATCAGCCGGTCCGGCACCACCACCGAGGTGCTGCAGCTGCTGGACCAGGTGCGGGGCCAGACCCCGACCGTGGCCATCATCGGCGATCCCCACACGCCCATAGTGGGGCGGGCCGACCAGGTGGTGGCGCTGCCGTTCGCCGACGAGCAGTCGGTGGTGCAGACCCGGTTCGCGACCAGCGCGCTGATCCTGCTGCGCGCGCACCTGGGCGAGGACGTGACCGCGGCCATCGCCGACGCCGAAGCGGCCCTGCGCGCGCCGGTCGAGCCGGAGTGGATCGCGGCCGGGCAGTTCTCGTTCCTGGGCCGGGGCTGGACCTGCGGCCTGGCCAACGAGGCCGCGCTCAAGATGCGGGAGGCCTCGCAGAGCTGGACCGAGTCCTACCCGGCCATGGAGTACCGGCACGGGCCGATCTCGATCGCCGCCCCCGGCCGGGTGACCTGGATGTTCGGCGCGGCCCCGGACGGGCTGCGCGAGGACGTGGAGGCGACCGGGGCCCGCTTCGTCCAGCACGGCGGCGACCCCCTGGCCGACCTGGTCCTGGTCCAGCGGGTGGCGCTGGAACGGGCCCGGGACCGGGGCCTCAACCCGGACACCCCGCGGCACCTGACCCGCTCGGTGGTGCTGGGCGCACGGTGAGCACCGTGGCCGGGGTGGTGGTGGCCTGCGACGTCGGCGGCACCGGGATCAAGGCCGGGCTGGTCGACCGGGCCGGCCGGGTCCAGCAGGCCCGGACCGTGCCGACCCCGATCGTGGACGGCGACGGTGACGCCACCGCCAAGGCGGTGCTGGACCGGGTGGCCGAGCTGGTGGCCGGCTTGTCGGCGCTGGGCGGCGGGGCCGCGGGCGGCGGGCGGGCGCCGGCCGGGGTGGGAGTCATCGTGCCGGGCCTGGTCGACACGGCGGCCGGGATGGCCCGCTACGCGGAGAACCTGGGCTGGCGGGACGTGCCGTTCGCGGCCAGGCTGACCGAGGCCACTGGGCTGCCGGTGGCCTTCGACCACGATGTGCGGGCCGCGGGCGCGGCCGAGCAGCGGCTCGGGGCGGGCCGGGGGCACCGGGACGTGGCCTTCGTTCCGATCGGGACCGGGATCGCGGCCGCGCTGGTCCTGGACGGGCGCCCCTACGCGGGCGGCGGCTGGGCCGGCGAGATCGGCCACATCGACGTGGGCAGCGGGCTGCCCTGCCCGTGCGGGGCCACCGGCTGCCTGGAGACCATCGCGTCGGCGGCGGCCATCGCCCGCCGGTACACCGAGCGCAGCGGCTGGCCGGTGGCCGGGGCGCTGGAGGTGGCCGGGTTGCTGGGCTCGGGGGACCCGGACGCCCGGGTGGTGTGGGACGAGGCCGTGGACGCGCTGGCCTTCGTGCTGGCGGTGACGGCGGCGGTGGCCGCGCCCGAGCTGATCGTGATCGGCGGTGGCCTGTCCGGGGCCGGCGACGTGCTGCTGGAACCGCTGCGGCGCCAGGTCAGGGCCCAGATCACCCCGCCGCAGCGGCAGCCCCGGCTGGTCCGGGCCGCGCTCGGCGACCAGGCCGGCCTGCTCGGCGCGGCCCTGCTGGCCTGGCGGCAGGCGGGGGTGGACATGGCCGGGCCGGGCCGATGACCCTCGTGCGGACGGCCGAGATCGTGGACCGGGCGGTGCGGGCGGGCACCGCGGCCGTGGCGTTCAACGTGCTGCACCTGGAAACCGCCGAGGCCCTGGCCACGGCGGCCGAGCAGACCGGCGTGCCGCTGATCCTGGGCATCAGCGAGAACTGCATCCGCTACCACGGCGGCCTGCTGCCGCTGCTGCGGGCCACCCTGGCCGTGGCCGAATGCTCGCCGGCTGAGCTTTCGGTCCACCTAGACCACATCACCGACCCGGTCCTGATCCGGGAGGGCGTCGCGGCCGGGGTCAGCTCGGTGATGATCGACGCCTCGGCCCTGCCCTACGACCGGAACGTGGCCGTGACCGCGGACATGGCCGCCTGGTGCCACCGGCGCGGAGTCCACGTCGAGGCCGAGCTGGGCGAGGTCGGCGGCAAGGATGGCGTGCACGCGCCCGGCGCCCGCACCGACCCGGCGCAGGCCCTGGCCTTCGTCCGGGCCACCGGGGTGGACGCGCTGGCGGTCGCGGTCGGCTCCTCGCACGCCATGACCGAGCGGACCATCACGCTGGACAAGGACCTGATCGCCGCCCTGCACACGGCGCTGCCGGTGCCGCTGGTGCTGCACGGCTCGTCCGGGGTCCCGGACGAGGAGATCCGGCGGGCGGTCGCGGCCGGCATGACCAAGATCAATATCTCCACTCACCTGGTCTCGGTGTTCACGGCCACGGTCCGGGAAGTGCTGGCCCGCCGCCCCGACCTGGTCGATTCCCGAAAGTACCTGGGCCCGGCCCGGGACGCGGTGGCGGCCGAGGCCGGCCGCCTGCTGCGGGTGCTGACCGCCCCGGTCCCGGCCTGACGAGCACGGCCTGAGGAGCACGGCCCGGGCAGGCTGAGAGCCCGCGGGCCGGTGACCGGCCCGCGGGTCCGAGTCCGGCTAGCTAGGGCAGGGTCCACTTCTGGTTGGCGCCGCCGTTGCAGGTGTAGAGGATGAGCTGGGTGCCGTTGGTGGTGTTGGAAGCCGGGTCGTCCAGGCACTTGCCGGAAGCCGGGTTGACCAGTTCGCCGCCGGACGCGGTCCACTGCTGGTTGCCGCCGCCGTTGCACGGCCACCACTCGATCAGGGTGCCGTTGGCGGAACTGGCGCCGGTGATGTCCATGCAGCCGCCGTCGATGGTCAGGGTGCCGTTGCTGTTCACGGTCCAGTTCTGGGCGCCGGTGTTGCCGTCGCAGTCCCACAGCTGGACCTTGTTGCCGTTGGTGGCGCTGGCGTTGTTGTTGTCCACGCACTTGGCGCCGTTGTCGCCGGCCACGATCGGGCCGGTGGCCCCGGTGCCGCCGCCAGCGGAGGTGGTGTAACCGGCCGCGACGATGCTGGCCTGGACCGAGCTCTCGGTCGAGGACGACGGGTAGCCGGAGGTCAGCACGCCCTCGTAGAACGTGCCGGCCGAGCTCTTGCTGTTGTCGCCGCCGATGCCGAGGATGATCGCGCCTTCCTTGTGCATCGGGTTGTAGCCCGCGGGCCGGACGCCGCTGTAGAAGGTGGAAACCCCGCCGGACTGGGCGTTGCCGCCCAGGATGGCCCACTGATTGGACTCGCCCTCGATCATGGCGGTGGTGAACCGGTCGGCGATGGTCTGGTCGCCCGAGTTCAGGCCGGCGTTTGACCCGGAGAACAGGCCGTTCTCCATGTCGGCCATGATCCATGGCCCGTTGCCCGAGCCGGTGCCCCAGGTTCGCTCGGTGCCGAAGTAGATGGCTTCCATGTGACCGGCGCCGTTGTCGTCGTTGTTGGTCTCGGCGTTGCCGTAGTCGAAGCAGCAGCCGTTGTTGACGTGGGTGCCGTCGAAGATCGCGTACTCGCCCTCGGCCGCGTCCCCGGTGGCGATGCCCGAGGTGTGATCGTCCCGGTAGCCGGTGCCGGGCGACACGTAGACGCCGTAGGCCTTGTGGCCGCCGACCGTGACCGGGGCCGCGGTCGCGCTGGCC
>DASXMW010000194.1:0-7779 GCA_036495425.1 Streptosporangiaceae bacterium
CGGTAGATCCGCTCGATCGGGCTGGGCTCCCAGTAGCCGATGCCGCCGTGCACCTGCAGGGCCTTGTCGGTGACCCGGGTCAGCATGTCGACCGCGGTCAGCTTGGACATGGAGGACAGCGTGCCCGCGCTGGGGTCGCCCGACTCCCACCGCCGGGCCGCGTACAGGGTGAGCTGGCGGGCCGCCTCGATGTCGGCCGCGTTCTCGGCCAGGGCGAACGCGATGGCCTGGCGCTGGGCCAGCTTCTTGCCGAACGTCTCGCGCTCCCGGGCGTGGGCGACGGCCAGTTCCTGGGCCCGGCGGGCCAGGCCGACGCAGGTCATGGCGACCGAGATCCGGCTCGGGGTCAGGAACCCGCCCAGCGCGACCTGGAGGCCCTGGCCCTCGTCGCCGAGCCGGCTGGCGACCGGGACCGGGGTCCGCTCGAACAGCAGCCTGGCGTGGTCGGTGCCGCGCACGCCCATCGAGTCCGGCATCGACTCGACCGTGACCCCGGGACTGTGCCGGTCGACCATCAGCGCGACCGTGCCGTCGGCGCCGGTGGTGCCCTCGCGGCGGGCGAACAGCAGCCAGTAGTCACAGTTGACGCCGAAGGTGATCAGGTGCTTGCGGCCGGACAGGAAGTAGGTGTCACCCTCCTGGACCACCCGGCAGCGCAGGTCGGCCCCGGTCCCGGCGTCCGGCTCGGTCAGCGTGAACGCGACCCGGATGTCCCCGGACACCTGGGGCAGCACGAACTCCTTGCGCTGGGCGTCGGTGGCCAGCTGGTCGATGGCCCGCCAGGTGCCGTTGCACACGTGCACGATCATCCGCAGGGACGCGTGCGACATGGAGAACAGCTCCATGAGCTCCAGGTAGCGGGAAAACTCGATGCCGCCGCCGCCGTACTCTTCGGGCGCGGCCAGGGCCAGGTAGCCGCGCTCGCGCAGGTCGGTCCAGAGCGACTGGGGCACCTGATGGGAGCGCTCGATCGCTTCGGCGTAGTCCTCCCCCGGCCCGCGGACGAACGCCTCGATCTCATGCTTGAGGGAGGCGAACTGGCTCTCGTCGATGGGCACGGTCACTCCTCGGTCAGCATTGCCCGGTCAGCATTGGCCGGTCAGCATTGGTCGGTCAGCATTGGTCGGTCTGGGCCCGGGCCCGGTCCCGGAGCTCGAATTTCTTGATCTTCCCGACCGGGTTGCGTGGCATCGCGTCCACGATCTCCAGCCGCTCAGGCCAATACTGCTTGGCCACGTGCTGCTCGTCCAGGAAGCGCTGCATGGCCGCGAAGTCGAAGCCCGGCCGCGCCACCGCGAACGCGCAGGCCCGCTCGCCCAGCCGCTCGTCCGGCATGGCCACGATGGCCACCTCGGACACCAGCGGGTGGGTGTGCAGCAGCTGCTCGATCTCGGCCACCGGGACCTTCTCGCCGCCCCGGTTGATCACGTCCTTGACCCGGCCGGTGATGCGCACGTAGCCGGCTCTGTCGATGACGGCCAGGTCGCCGCTGCGGTACCAGCCGTCCGGGGTCAGCGCGGCCGCCGTCCACTCCGGGTGGTCCAGGTAGCCCTCGAACAGGGTCGGGCTGTGCACCTCGAAGTTGCCTTCCTGGCCCGGAGCCAGCACGTTGCCGTCGTCGTCGGTGACGCGGAGCTTGATGTCACGCAGGGCCCGGCCGTCCGAGCCCCAGACCATGGCGGGCTCGTCGGTGGGGGCGGCCAGCGAGCCCAGGCAGGTTTCGGTGGTGCCCCAGGCCCCGCAGACCGCGGCGCCCAGGGCCCGGGTGGCCTGCTCGGCCAGGCCGCGCGGGACCGCGGCCCCGGTGGCCACGAAGATCCGCAGCGCGTCCGGTTGCTGGCCGCCCGGGGTCTGGGAACGCTGCTCGACCGCCTGGACCAGGTCGGCCAGGAACGGGGTGGCGGCCTGGACGAACGTGCCGCCGTACCGGCGCAGGGCGGACAGCGCGGCCGGCCCGTCCCACACCGGCTGCAGGATCTGCGGGACACCCAGCGTGAAGGCCAGCCACAGGCCGTACAGGAAGCCGGTCTGGTGGGCCAGCGGCGACGGGATGAAGATCCGGTCGGTCCGGTCCAGGCCGAGGTGGCGGACCTCCATGGCGGCGGCCCGGCTGAGGCTGTCCAGGTGCTGGATGACGCCCTTGGGCTCACCCGAGGTTCCGGAGGTGAACAGCAACTGGGCCCGGTCGGTGGGCGCCGGACTCCGCATGTCGAGGGCGGGCCGGTCGGCCTGAGTGGCGGCGACCGTGGTCCAGTCGTGCCAGCGGGTGACGCCGGCCACGCTACCTTCGATATCTACTGGATTTTCGGCAGCGTCGAGCACGACGACGTTCTCAACCGGCGGCGCGCCCGGCCCCGCGAGCACGGCCTGGACCTCGGCCACGTGGTCGCGGCCACGGAAGCTGGCCGGGACGAACAGCACCCGGGCCCGCGACCGGGCCAGCATGAACGCCATCTCCCGCTGGCGGAAGATCGGCATCAGCGGGCAGCAGACCGCGCCGATGCGCAGGGTGGCCAGGGTGATGACCACGAACTCGCCCCAGTTGGGCAGCTGGTAAGCGACCGGTTCACCGGGCCGCACGCCCAGGCCGAGCAGGAACGAGGCCACCTGGTCGGCCTGCCGGTCCAGCTCGCGCCAGGTCCAGGTCCGGCCGTCGCGCCCGCTGGAGGTGCCGGTGCCCGGGGTAGCCGCCTCGGCGATGGCCAGGTCGCCCGGCCGCTCGCTGGCCCACTGGCGGACGCGCTGGCCGATGGGCACGGCGGCGGCTTCGGCCGGGGTCAGGACGCCGGGGGTGGTGTCGCCGGCCGACCCGGTGTCGCCGGCCACCCCGGTGTTGCTGTGGCGCGTGCGGGGCGACGTGGTCTCGACCGACATGTCCAGGCCGACACTGTTCATCTCGAGCAGGAAGCGCGGATAGGAGATGCGGTAGGCGTGGGGGTAGGTCAGGCGGGTCTCGCCGTCGGCCCGGGTGCCCGCCACGGCCAGCGACATCAGCACCCGGTGGTCGTTGAACGAGGACAGGTCGGCGCCGGTCAGCCCGGGCACGCCGTGCACGGTGAGCCGGTCGGTGTGCTGTTCCAGGCGACCGCCCATCCGGTTGAGCTGGAGCATGGCCGACACCCGGTCGGACTCCTTGAGCCGGACGTGGGCCACGTTGTCCAGCACCGAGGTGCCGTCGGCCAGCGTGGCCAGTACCGACAGCACCGGCAGCATGTCCGGGACGCTGGTGCAGTCGACCTCGAACGGGGCCAGCGTGAGGCCGTCGTGCCGGACCCGGATCCGGGCCTGCCCAGCGGGGCCGGTCTCACGGGTCATGGGCAGGCCCATGCCGCGCACGATGTCGATGAGGTCGGCCTCGGGATGATCGGTCTCGCCGCTGGACAGGGCATTCAATCCATGGAAGGTCACGTTGGCGGGGTGCAGGGCGGTGACGGCCAGCCCGAACGCGGCCGCGCCGACGTCCGGCGGCAGCGCGATCGTGGCCGGGTGCGCCTGCTGGCTGCCTTCGATCTCGAAGCGGTGCCAGTCCTCGCTGACCTCCACGTGCAGGCCGAACTGGGCCATCATCCGGATGGTCAGGTCGATGTAGGTCCGCTCGTTCAGGGGGCCGTCGACCGTGATCACGCTGGGGCCGGTGGCGAACGGGGCCAGCAGCAGCAGGCCGGAGATCCACTGGGACAGGGTGCCGGCGATCGAGACCTGACCGCCGGCGGGCCGGCGGGGCTGGACCGCGATCGGCGGGCAGCCGTCCGGCGAGGACAACTGCACGCCCAGGCCTTCCAGGGCCTGCAGCAGCGGGCCGATCGGGCGGCGCTGGAAGTACTTCTGGCCCACGATCGTGACCGGCTCGGTGGCCAGCGAGGCCAGGCCGGTCAGGAAGTACAGGGTGGTGCCGGAACTGCCGACCGAGACGTCGGGCCGGGACGGGGTCCAGGGGCCGCCGCGGACGATGAACGTGTCGCCGTCGACCTCGATCGAGGTGCCCAGGCGGCGCAGGGCCTGGATCGTGTACCGGACGTGGCCGGCGTCGGACAGGTTCTCGATCCGGCTGGTCCCTGCGGCCAGGGAGGCCAGGATGAGAGCCCGGTGGGCGTGGTACTTCGAGCTGGGGATGACGAGTTCGCCTTCGAGAGCGCTCACGGCTGGTTTGACCAGTAGGCGCACGGGGTCCTCCTGCCTGGGGCGCCGTGGTACAGCGGACAGGTTTCAGGTAGTTCGCAGAAGTAAAGTATCTCGCGGGCCTGCGCCAGCGGAGGCCGGGCTACAGTTTGCTGAGAAGACGCTGAGATCCCAGGTTCTGGAGGGTAGGACGGACGAGGTGGACGGGCAAGTGGTGGTGACCGGGCTGGGCGCCGTCACGCCGGTCGGCAACGACCGCGAGTCGGCCTGGTTGGCACTGGTCAAGGGGGTGTCCGGGGTCGACACGATCACCGCGTTCGACCCGGCCGGGCTGCCCACCCGGATCGCCGGTCAGGTCAAGGGCTTCGACCCGGCCGCGCTGCTGGACACCAAGCGGGTGCGGCGGTCGGCCCGGTTCACCCAGCTGGCCATCGCCGCGGGCCGGGAGGCGGTCGCGGACGCGGGCCTGGTCCTCGACGACGACCTGAAGACCCGCACCGGCGTGG
Organism: Streptosporangiaceae bacterium; assembly: GCA_036495425.1. Taxonomy (GTDB): domain Bacteria; phylum Actinomycetota; class Actinomycetes; order Streptosporangiales; family Streptosporangiaceae; genus Bog-532. Next base: position 4,626 of record DASXMW010000194.1, read on the forward strand.
TCGTCAACCTGGCCGTGGCCGGGATGGGCGAGGTCGAGGCGGCCACCCGGCAGATCACCGGGCCCGAGCCGAGCCGGCTGAGCCCGTACTACGTGTCTTCGGTCATCCCGAACATGGCCGCCTGCGAGGTCGCCATCGACCTGGGCGTCCACGGGCCGGTGACGGCCAGCGCGCTGGCCTGCGCCAGCGGCATCTACGCCTTCCTGGAGGGGCGGCGGCTGATCGCGAGCGGCGAGGCCGACGTGGTGGTCTGCGGCGGCACCGACTCCTCGATCACCCCGGTGATGTTCGCCGGGCTGTCGTCCATGGGCGCGCTGTCCAGGCGCAACGACGACCCGGCCCGGGCCAGCCGGCCGTTCGACGCAGGCCGGGACGGGTTCGTGTACGGCGAGGGCGCGGTGCTGGCCGTGCTGGAGTCGGCCGAGCACGCCCGGGCCCGGGGCGCGCGGATCTACGCCACCGTGGCCGGGGGCGCCCTGACCTCGGACGCCTTCCACGTCAGCGCGCCGGAGCCGTCGGCCCGGTGGACGGCCGAGGCCATCCGGCTGGCCCTGCGCCGGTCCGGCCACGGGCCGGCCGACGTCGACTACATCTGCGCCCACGGGACCTCGACCCGGGCCAACGACCGGACCGAGACCGCGGCCATCAAGCAGGTGTTCGGGCCGCACGCGGGTGACGTGGCCATCAGCTCACCCAAGTCCATGGTCGGTCACCTGATCGGGGCGGCGGGCTCGCTGTCGGCCATGGTCGCCATCCTGGCCATGCGGGACGGGGTGGTGCCGCCCACGATCAACCTGGACACCCCGGACCCCGAGTGCGACCTGGACTACGTGCCGAACGTGGCCCGGCCGATGGCGGTGGACGTCGCCATGGTCAACGCGTTCGGCTTCGGCGGCCAGAACGTGGTGGCCGTGTTCACGCGAGGAGGATGACGGTGGCCCACTACGACCCGGCCGCGTTCAAGGACGTGTTCGAGCACCACTTCACCTACCTGGCCGGCTTCTGGCGCAACGTGCACCGGTACGCCGGCCGCCCGGCCCTGCACGACCCGCAGACCGGGCGGCGGTGGACCTACGCCGAGCTGGGCCGGGACGTGGAGCGGGTGGCGGCCGGGCTGGCCGCGCACGGTGTCGGCCGGGACGACGTGGTGGTGTTCCAGCTGTTCAACTGCCCGGAGTGGGCGCTGCTGTACCTGGCCACGCAGCACCTGGGGGCGATCGGATCACCGATCAACTTCCGCTTCTCCCCCGGCGAGACGGCCTACGTGCTGGACGACTCGCGGCCCGCGGTCTACGTGTACGACTCGGCCCTGGCCGGGGAGGCCCGCCAGGCCCTGGAGCTGGCCGGGCACCGGCCGGACGCGGTGTTCGTGGTCGACGGCGAGCCGGGTCCGGGGCAGGCGGCGTTCGGGACGCTGCTGACCGGCGAGCACCCGGCGGCGGTGCCGCCGTCCGGGGTCAGCACCTACGACGAGACGACCCGCCTGTACACCTCGGGCACCACCGGGATGCCCAAGGGCGTGCCCCTGAGCAGCCTGGTCGAGGTGCTGACCGCGCACGACGTGATCATGCACTTCCCGCTGTCGCCCGAAGACAAGACGCTCAACATGACGCCGTGGTTCCACCGCGGCGGGGTGTCGTCGGGCGGCCCGTGCCCCACGTTCTACGTGGGCGCCGAGGCGGTGGCCCTGCGCCGGTTCGAGCCCGGGCTGGTGCTGGACTACGTGGCCGACTACGGGCTGACCTTCCTCATCGGCGCGCCGACCAACCTGGTCATGCTGGCCGACGCCCAGGAAGCTCGGCCGAGGGACCTGGCCTCACTGCGCGGGATCGTGACCATGGGGGCGCCCTTGGAACGGCAGGCGTGCCTGCGGTTCCAGCAGGTGCTCACGCCACGGATCTTCAACGGGTACGGGACCACCGAAGCGTTCTGGAACACGTTCCTGCGCCCGGCCGACCTGCCCGGCCACGCCGGGTCGGCCGGGCGGGCCTGCACCGACGACGACGTGGCGGTGGTGGCTTCCCGTGAGGACGGGCCCGCTGGTCCCGGCGAGCTGGTGGCCCGGGACGGGTCCGAGATCGGCGAGGTCATCGTGCGCTCGGTCAAGTCCGGCTACGCCTACGTCAACAACCCGGACGAGCAGGCCCAGCGGTTCCGGGACGGCTGGCTGTACACCGGCGACCTGGCCACCTGGGACTCCGGCGAGTACGTGACGATCGTCGGCCGCAAGGACGACATGATCATCTCCGGCGGCGAGAACGTGCACCCGACCCAGGTCGAGGAGGTGCTGAACGAGCACCCGGGTATCCGGGATTCGGCCGTGGTCGGACTGCCCGACCCGCGCTGGGGCGAGCTGGTGGTGGCCTACGTGGTCCGTCTTGACGGGTCTTTGACGGCTGAAGAGTGTGACAAGCACTGCCAGGCGCACCCGATGCTGGCGGGATTCAAACGACCCCGGGCCTACCGGTTCGTGGCTGACCTCCCGGTCACCGCGACCGGGAAGAAGATGCACTACAAGGTGCGCGAGATGGCCATCGCCGACGACGCCGCCGGGCGGCTGCTGCGGCCCTGACCGCCGGGGGCGCTGGGCTGGCCGATGGGGGCGGGCGGGCCGTTGAGGGCGGGCCGGCCGCTGGGGGTACCGGGCCGGCCGTTGGGGGTACCGGGCTGGCCGTTGGCGGCCGGCTGGCCGTTGGCGGCGGGCTGGCCGTTGTGGCTGGGCTGGCCGTTGTGGCTGGGTGCGATCTGAGGCTGAGCCGGGGCCTGGGCCGGGGCCTGCGTCTGGGCTTGGGCGACCTCGGCCCATACGGTCCGGCCGCTGGCGTTGCCGCACACTCCGCAGGTCACGGCGATGGCGCGGACGATGACCAGGCCACGGCCGCGGTCGCAGCCGCCGTCCGTGTCATCGTCCAGGCTCAGGTCCAGGTCCGGGTCCAGGTTCAAGTCCAGATCCAGGTCCAGGCCGATGGCGAGGTCGAGGGCCGGGTCGGCGGGCGGGTCCTCGGTCAGGGATGGCCCCTGCTCGGCGCCTTCGTCGGTCACGGAGACGCGCAGCATCGGGCCCAGGCAGGCCACCTCCACGGTGAACCAGCCGCCGTCGCCGCTGGCGGTGTGCTGCACGGCGTTGGTGCCCAGTTCGACCGCGACCGCCATC
>DASXMW010000195.1:0-54951 GCA_036495425.1 Streptosporangiaceae bacterium
ACAAGCTGGCCCCCGGCGTGTCCTGGGGCGGCTGGACCGTGCCGCTCGGCCTGTCCCTGGGCATCGTGGCCCTGATGGGCCTCATCATGTTCACCGTGGCCATCATGGAGTTCAACAAGGCCGAATGACCTGTGGGTGGGCTCCCGGTTCCGGACGGTGCCCCGGGCCCACCCGCTCCGCCCCGCCGGACGGTCCCGCCGGGGCGCACTTGCTGATTCGCATTTCCGTCGCAGTGCGACTATTGCCAGTGGGCAAGTATGAGCAATGGCGCGGCAGAGTTGCAGGCAACGTTGTCATCAGCCTTGGACGAGAAAAGGAAACTGGCAACGTAACGTAACCGGCACTACGGACAGCTACTGAAATACCGAAACCGCCCGAAACAACTCGCCGATCGTCGACAGGTCAATTGACGCCCAAAGCACTCTCATCCCCGAGTTGCACAATTTCCTATCGCGACTTGCAAATTCCCTTACCGCCCCCTGCAACCACCCAGACCCCGCCCTCCCGCGCCTCCGGCCCCCCGCCTACGAGCCCCCAGGCGCCCCCAGCGCCGCCCGACAGGCCGACCGTGCACCGATGGCCCGGGACCGCTGCGACCGCCCAGACGGTTCCCACAGCCCAGCCCACCCCCGAAAGCCTCGCACCCGGCGCTCAGTCCGGCCCCGGCACACCACCCCGTGTCCTTCCAGGTAGATCCGAACGCCCAAATCCGCCCCACGGCAACGAGCGCAGAGCCCACCACGGCGCCGAGGGTTTGAGTCCGGGGGGTCTGGGGGGTCGTCCCCCCAGATAGATACTGCGAGCCCCTGGTCTGCGGGGCCGGAGGCCCCCAGACATGGAGCGACGCCGGGTGGCTACGGGGGCAAACCACCCGGCGTCGCATTCATCGGCGTTCCGACGGGGGCCCGGAACGCCGGCTGCGGTGCCCCGACGGGGGACCAGAGCACCGCTATGAATGCTACACGGAAACCCCCCCGTATGTGTCAAGACCCAATTACGAGCGCATCTCGGGTCAGTGTGGGCCGTGTTCACCGGTCCCGTGTGTTAAGTACGCGCCGACGGGTCGCTGAAGCCTTGCTGACCGGTTCCCGGGCCCGGCTGAGAACCGGTCTGACTAGGCGGGACCCGCCGTTCTGGAAGATTTGGCCGATACTCCATGAATCCGCGAACGTTGTCAGGCTCGCGGCCGCCGTTTGCGAAAACCACGGCCACGTATGGCACGACGATCGCAAAAACTGCCGGTATCGCCGCCACCCATCCGAGGTGGTTGATGAACAAGAGAATCGTGAGGCCGAAGCAGACCGCGCGGAAGGCCATCATGATCAGGTAACGGCGCTGCCGGTAGGCGATGTCCTCGGACATCGAACGCCGAGCCTGGGTGACCAGCTGGACGTTGCGATCGTTACGGTGGCCGATCCTCATGACCCCACGGTATTCCTTGCCGGCAGCACACAACAACGCCGGCCGGCCCGGGTCGCTGCGCTGTGGGCGAAGGGGTCAGCTGGCCTGGCTGACCGACGACATGTTGAAGCCTTCGACCCGGACCGGGGGCATGACCACACGGGTGAAGTAGTCGCCCCACTCCCGCGGCAGGGTGGGCACGCTGGCCCCGACCTCGGCCAGGCGGCTCAGCATGCCGACCGGGCTCTCGTTGAAGCGGAAGTTGTTGACCGCCCCGGTGACCTCGCCGTTCTCCACCAGGTAGACCCCGTCCCGGGTGAGCCCGGTGAGTAGCAGCGTCTGCGGGTCGACCTCCCGGATGTACCACAGGCAGGTCAGCAGCAGGCCGCGCTCGGTGCTTGTGATCATCTCGGCCAGGCTGGGTGGCGACGGGCGGGCGGTCTCGAAGATGAGGTTGTCGATGGCGGGCGTGACCGGCAGGCCGGTCAGCCGGGACGAGTACCGGGTCTGGGTCAGCGCGGCCAGTTCGCCGCGCCGGATCCAGTCGGTCGGGCCCAGCGGCAGCCCGTTGTCGAACACCGACGAGTCGCGGCTCGACGCGTGCGCGACCACGAACGGGGCGCAGGAGATCCCGGGCGCGTAGGGGTCGCTGCGCAGGGTCACCGGCTGGCTGGACAGCGATTCACCGACCCGGGTGCCGCCGCCCGGCTTGCTGAACACCGTGCGCCCGTCCATGGCGTCTTTGGCCCCGGCCGACCAGTACATGTAGGTCAGCAGGTCCGAGGTGGCCGTGGGCGGCAGCAGGGTCTCGTACCGGCCCGCGGGCAGGTCGACCTTGCGGCGGGCCCACTCCAGGCGTTCGGTCAGCCCGGCGGCCAGGGCCGCCACGTCCACGTCGGTGAAGTCGCGGGTGGCCTCGCCCGCCCAGGCCGACCGGGACAGGTCAGCAGACTTGGCGTTCAGCTCGACCTTGCCGGTGGGCTGGTCGTGGCGCAGCCGCAGCCCGGCCGAGCTGCCCAGGAATGTCGAGGTCAGCTCGTGCTGGGCGAACCCGTACAGCTTCTGGCCAGCCGGGCCGGCCGCGCGCAGTGCCTGACCCAGCTGGGCCGCGAAGCCCTCCAGCACACCGATGCCGGTCCGCTCGGGCGGGTCGGCCCAGCCCGGGCCCGAGCGCGTGCCGACCGCCGAGCCGGCCCCGGCGCCGGTCTCGTCCGGCCCGACCAGCGGGGCCGCGTCCTCGGCGGCCGAGCCGGCCGCGGCTTCCTTCTCGGCCGCGCGGACCACGGACTCGATCTCGTCCTCGCGCACCCCGGCCCGGGATACGACCCCGGTGGCGGCGCCGTCGCCGCGGCGGTCGATGGCGATGACGGTCAGCCGCCGCGACTGGGCCACGCCGTTGGTGGTCAGCGTGTTGCCCGCCCAGCGCAGGTTGGCGGTCGAGGTCTCGTCGGCGATCACGATGCAGTCGTCGGCCTTGGAGAACGACAGCGCGCGCTCCACCACGTCCTGCGGCCGCTCGGCCAGCGTGCTCATCAGGCAGCCTCCTCGGCCGTGTTGAGAATCCGGATGCCGCGCATCAGCACCGACGGGGCGCCGTGGCTGACCGGGGCGACCTGGCCGGGCTGGCCCTTGCCGCAGTTGAACGCGCCGCCCAGGACCCAGGTCTGCGGGCCGCCCACGGCGGCCATGGAGTTCCAGAAGTCGGTGGTCGTGGCCTGATAGGCCACGTCGCGGAGCTGGCCGGCCAGCCGCCCGTTGGTGATCTTGTAGAACCGCTGGCCGGTGAACTGGAAGTTGTAGCGCTGCATATCGATCGACCAGCTCTTGTCGCCGGCGATGTAGATGCCGTCCTCGACCCCGGCGATCAGGTCCTCGGTGGAGGGCCCGTTCCCGGCGGGCTGCAGGGACACGTTGGCCATCCGCTGCAGCGGCATGTTGCCGGGGGAGTCCGCGAACGCGCAGCCGTTGGACCGGCTCAGGCCGCGCAACGCGGCCATCCGGCGGTCGAGCTGGTAGCCGGACAGTACCCCGCCGGTGATCAGGTCCCAGGACTGGCCGGCCACGCCTTCGTCGTCGTAGCCCACGGTGGCCAGCCCGTGCTCGGTGGTCCGGTCGCCGACCACGTGCATATGCGGCGAACCGTACTGCAGGGTGCCCAGCTGGTCCGGGGTGGCGAACGAGGTGCCCGCGTAGGCGGCCTCGTAGCCGAGGGCCCGGTCCAGTTCGGTGGCGTGGCCGATCGACTCGTGGATGGTCAGCCACAGGTTCGACGGGTCGATGACCAGGTCGTAGCGGCCGGGCTGGACGGTGGGCGCGGCCAGCTTCTCGGCCAGGAACGCGGGCAGCTGGTCCAGCTCGGACTCGAAGTCCCAGCCCGTGCCCTGCAGGTACTCCCAGCCGCGTCCCGCGGGCGGGGCCAGCGTGCGCATGGTCTCGAACCGGCCGTCCTTCTCCACCGCCACCGCCGTGAGGTGGGGGTGGAGCCGGACCCGCTGCTGGATGGCGGTGGTGGCGCCGTCCGCGTAGAACTTGCACTCGCGCACCTGGTGCAGGGAGGCGTCCACGTGATCCACGCCGTCCCGGGCCAGCAGCGCCCGGCTCCAGCCGGCCAGCAGGGCCACCTTGTCCGCCGCGGCCACGTCGAACGGGTCGATGTCGTAGGACGACACCCAGGTCACGTCGCCGTGGGCGGGCTCGGGGGCCAGCTCGATGCGCTCGGTGTTCATGGCCGCCGACACCCGGGCCACCTCGACCGCCTCCCGGGCCGCCTGCGCGGCCGCGTCCGGGGTCAGGTCGACCGCGGAGGCGAACCCCCAGGTACCGTCGACCACCACCCGGACCGCGAGGCCGAGATCGTCGGCGTCGAACAGCGTTTCCAGGTTCCCGTCCGACAGGCCGAGGTGCTGGCTGCGGATCTGCTCGGCGCGGAAGTCGGCGTGCCCCGCGCCCAGGGCGGCGGCCTGCTGCCTGGCCGCGTCCGCCAGCTCCCGCAGCGGGAGCGCGGTGAACTGAGAATTCACTTCATGCTGGCCACCATGAGTCACGGCAGCAACCTACCGGATACGCTCACGACGGTTATCTGCACGTCTCTGCACGTGTCCGCATGCCGACCTGGAGGTGGAACGCCAGATGGGACGATCGGTCCTGGTGACGGGAGGAAACCGGGGGATAGGGCTGGCCATTGCCCGGCGGCTGGCCGCCGACGGCGACAGCGTCACGGTCACCTCGCGGGCCGGTGATCCGATCGACGACCTGGCCGTGGTCCGCTGCGACGTGCAGGACACCGCCTCGGTGGACGCCGCCTTCGGCCAGGTCGAGAAGGAGCAGGGGCCGGTCGAGGTGCTGGTGGCCAACGCGGGCATCAACCACGACCAGCTGCTGGCCCTGATGAGCGAGGACGACTTCACTCAGGTAGTGGACACCAACCTGACCGGCGCCTACCGGGTGACCAAGCGGGCGGTGCGCGGCATGATCCGGGCCCGCCGCGGCCGGCTGATCTACATCTCCTCGGTGGTGGGCCTGCTCGGCTCGGCAGGCCAGGCCAACTACGCCGCGTCCAAGGCGGGGCTGGTCGGCTTCGCTCGCTCGACCGCCCGCGAGCTGGGCTCGCGCGGCATCACGGCCAACGTGGTCGCGCCCGGGTTCGTGGAGAGCGACATGACCGCCGCGCTGTCCGAGGAGCGCAAGACCACCATCCTGGGTCAGGTGCCACTGGGCCGGTACGCGGCCGCGCACGAGGTGGCGGGCGTCGTGTCGTTCCTGGCCGGCGACGACGCCGGCTACATCACCGGGGCGGTCATCCCGGTCGACGGCGGCCTGGGCATGGGACACTGACGGCCATGGGAATCCTGGCGGGCAAGCGCATCCTGGTCACCGGTGTCCTCACCGACAGCTCGATCGCCTTCCACGTGGCCAAGGTGGCCCAGGAACAGGGCGCGACCGTGATCCTGACCGGCTTTGGCCGGATGAGCCTGGTCGAACGGATCGCCAAGCGGCTGCCCGAGCCGCCCCCGGTGCTGGAACTGGACGTGGCCAACGAGGAGCATCTGGCCACGCTGGCCGACCGGGTCGCCGAGCACGTGGACGGGCTGAACGGGGTGCTGCACGCGATCGCGTTCGCCCCGCAGGACGCGCTGGGCGGCAACTTCCTCAACACCAGCTGGGCCGACGTCTCGACCGCGATGCACGTGTCCGCGTACTCGCTGAAGGCTCTGGCCATGGGGGTTCGGCCGCTGATGAAGGACGGCGGCTCCATCGTCGGCCTGGACTTCGACGCCAGCCACGCCTGGCCCGGCTACGACTGGATGGGCGTGGCCAAGGCCGGGCTGGAATCGACCGCCCGCTACCTGGCCCGGGACCTGGGCCCGGAAAAGATCCGGGTCAACCTGGTGTCGGCGGGCCCGCTGCGGACGATGGCGGCCAAGAACATCCCCGGGTTCGACAAGTTCGAAGGCCTGTGGGGCGACCGGGCCCCGCTGGGCTGGGACATCACCGACCCGGGCCCGGCCGCGCAGGCCTGCGCGGCCCTGCTGTCGGACTGGTTCCCGGCCACCAGCGGTGAGATCGTCCACGTGGACGGCGGCGCTCACGCCATCGGCGGCTAGTCCCGCAGCCTGATCAGGCAGGCGGCCGGAGTCTCGGCCAGGTCGATCTCCACCTCGCCGGCGGCCGGGTCCCAGCTGACCCGGGCCGGGCCATCGGCCGGATAGAGCACCTCGGCCCGGGACGGCCGCCCGCGCCGGTGGCGGAGGGGTACCCGGACCGTGCCGGCCCCGCCGGGTGGGCGGCGCCAGGTCACCAGGTAGGTCGCGGCCGGGGCGCGCAGGGCCAGGGCCAGCCAGGGGTCGTCCCAGCCGGGCGCCCCGAGCGGCCACAGCGGGACGGCCCGGGCCAGGTCGGCCCGGATCTGGCGGTAGACCGCGATCGCCTCGGCCACCAGCCGCTGCTGGGCCGGGCTCATCCGGTCCAGGTGCCCGGACAGGTGGATCCGCCCCAGCAGCGCGCTGCACAGCGTGAACGCGATCCCGGCCTCGCTGAACTCCGGCTGCGGGTAGGCCCAGACCGCGCCCTGCTCCGGCGGCACGGCGGCCGGGGCGGCCGCGGCGATGGCCGCGTAGCGCAGGAAGTCCTGCTGGTCGCTGGTGGACTGGACCTGGAGCCGGGCCAGCAGGGCATGATCGGCGCGCATCCCGCCCGAGGCGCAGTTCTCCAGCACCAGCCCGGGATGGCGGTCCAGCACCGCGTCCAGCCAGGCCAGGTGGGCCCGGTCGTGGCCGAGCAGCCCGGCGCCGGGGCTGCCCCCGCCCACGTCAGTGCCCGGGCCGGCGTTGATGTTGTAGTCCAGCTTGAGGTAGCCGACGCCGAGGTCGCCCACCAGCCGGTCCACCACACCGTCCAGGTGCCGGACCGCGGCCGGATGCCGCAGGTCCAGGTGGTACCGGCCGTGCTCCACCACCCGCCGCCCGTCCCGGCCGAAGAACGCTTCGGCCGGCAGCCGGTCCGCCACCGGGCTGTGCACCCCCACGACCTCGGGTTCCAGCCACAGCCCGGGCACCATGCCGCGGTCGCGGATGTCGTCCAGCACCTCGCTCAGCCCGCCCGGGAACCGGCTGGCCGCGGGCTGCCACTCGCCGACCGTGTCCCACCACGGCTGGCCCGCCTCGGCGTACCAGCCGGCGTCGATGCAGAAGTACTCGGCGCCCACGGCGGCCGCCGCCGCGATCAGCGGCCGCAGCCGCTGCGTGGTCGGGTCGCCCATCAGGGTGTTCATGTAGTCGTTGAAGATCACCGGCAGCCGCTCGTGGTCCGGGTGCGGCCGCCGCACGGCCCGCCGTCCGGACGTCAGCGCGGCCAGCGCGCCGTCGAAGCCCGCGTCGCTCACGGCCACCGCGGCCGGGACGGTGGCGAACGCCTGGCCCGGCGCCAGCGCGACCCGCCACTGGTGTTCGGCGTCGGTGGGGCCGAGCACGGACAGGTAGGCGCCCCCGTCCCGCTCGCCCACCTGCCAGTGCCAGCCGCCCTGATTTTCGGCCTGCCACAGCCAGGCCCTCCCGGTGGCCCGGCTGACCAGGGCCCCCATCGGCAGGTACCGGCCGGACGACCAGCTGCCCAGGCTGGTACGGCCGAAGCAGCCCCGCGGCTGGGCCGTGCCCGAGGCCGGCCCGAGGTCCGGCAGCACCTCGCGCAGCGCCTGGGCGGTCCAGCGCCCCTCGGCCAGCCAGTCGCTGTCGGCCCACCACACGTCCAGGTCGGCGGGGTCGCCCGCGGCCCCGCACAGGAACGACGTCACCGAGGTCACCGTCAGCGAGTCCGGGCCGTCGTTGACCAGGCGGACCCAGGCGCGGACCGTGCCGGTCCCGGCCGGGGTCCGGTAGCACACCTCGGCTCGCAGCCCGGTGACCTGATCGGCCAGGTCGACCCGGAGCTGGCGCCAGGGCCGGCCGTGGTCGTGCCCGTGGCTGTGCTCGTGGCCCGTGTAGCGCAGCCGCGGCGCGGTGGCCGACTCGCAGTACCGGCTCCCGGACCAGGCCCGGCCCTCGCCGGCCAGGACCACGTCGGCCAGCGGCAGCCCCGGTCCGCGGGCAGCCCCGCTCCCGAGCCGGACCAGGCGCGGGACCTCGTCCGCGCCGACCTCGACGGCCAGCTCCAGATGGTCGTCGGCCAGTGCGATCTGGCTGGTCACCGCGGCGTGCGCGGCGGCCGGTGCCGAGGGTGCGGGGGAGGCGGCGGGGCCCCCGGCGGTGGGGGCGGCGGGATGGTCCCGACCGCGGGTGCGGGTTCCGGCCAGACCAGCAGCACCGGGCAGGGGGCGTGGTCGAGCGCGAACCGGGTGTCCTTGCCCAGGCTCTTCGGTCCCAGCCGGGACCGGTCCCCGTCCCGGGCCATGATCAGCAGATCAGCGCCTTCGGCCGCGGCCACCACCTCACGCTCGATCCGGCCCGTACGGGCGATCCGCTGGCACGGGCGGCCCAGGCGTCCGGCCGCGGCGTCCAGCAGTTCGGCGGCCGAGGACGCGGAGATGTCAGCGATGCGGGCCCGCGGATCGCGGCCGGCTGACCCCCGGCCGAGCAGGCCCAGGTAGGCGGCGTGGGCCACGTCCGGCGGGTCGGACGGGGTGACGTGCAGCAGCGTGACCGATGACGGCTCCGGGGCCAGGTCCGCCACCGCGTCGACCGCGGCCCGCCAGGTCTCGTCGGTGACCCAGACCAGGATCTTCTTGCCGCCCCCGGTCTCAGGCATAGGGGTCAGTTTCCGGCCAGGTCGGCCAGGGCCTCGCTGAGCAGCCCGGCCAGGCGGGTCTCGCGCGGGCGTTCCCCGATCGTGCGCACCGACCGGGCCAGCGCCGGCCCGGCCCCGTGCACCACCGACAGGTGGTGCTGGGCCCGGGTCAGCGCGGTGTAGACCAGCGGCCGGGACAGCATGGTCGCGGCCTCGGACGGGAACACCGCCACCACCGCCCCCCACTCGCTGCCCTGGGCCCGGTGCACGGTGATGGCCCAGCCGTGCCGCAGGTCGGACAGCAGCCGGGTCGGCACCGTGACCGGGGTCCCGCTGAACGACACCGTGAGCCCGTCGCTGTCGCCGGTCGCCACGGTGCCGACCTCGCCGTTGGCGAAGCCGTCGTCGGCGTGGTTGGCCACCGCGACCACGCGGTCACCGGGGTCGAATCCCCGGTACGCGCCGGGTCCCGGGTTCAGCTTGGCCTTCAGCGCCCGGTTCAGCTCGATCGTCCCGGCCGGCCCCTTGTGGACCGGCGTGACGACCTGGATGTCCTCGGCCGGGATACCGAGCGCGCGCGGGATGGAGTCGGTGACCAGCTGGGTCACCCGGTGCGCGGCCTCGGCGCTGCCGCGGGCGGTGACCACCACCACCTCGTGCTCGGGGGAGTCCACCGTGGGCAGGTCGCCGCCGCGCACCGCCGTGGCCAGCTTGGCGATGGTCCCGCCGTCCTTCTGCCGGTACAGCGTGGTCAGCTCGGTCACCGGCACCGTGCGGGAGTCGATGATGTCGGCCAGCACCCGGCCCGGCCCGATCGACGGCAGCTGGGCCGGGTCGCCCACCAGCAGCAGCCGGGTCCCGTCGGCGCAGGCCTCGATCAGCGCGGCGGCCAGCTCCACGTCCAGCATCGAGCTCTCGTCGACCACGACCAGCTCGGCGTCCAGCGGCCAGTCCTCGCCGCGGGCGAACACCCAGGTGCCCTCCCGGCCGCTGCTGGTCTCGCCGCCCGGGAAGCCCGGCCCGGCCGGGGTTCCGGTCCCGTCGCTGAACAGGTTGTCCGCCCCGCCCTCGGCACCGGGCCGGGCCATGCCCTGGCCCTGGGCCCCGAGCAGCCGGTGCAGGGTGGTGGCGGACGCCCCGGCCAGCTCCTCCAGCCGCTTGGCGGCCCGTCCGGTGGGGGCGGCCAGCGCCACCCGCAGGCCGCGCTGGCCGGCCAGCGCGACCACCGCGGCCACCGTGCGGCTCTTGCCGGTGCCCGGCCCGCCGGTCAGCACCGACAGCCCGTGCTCGGCCACCGCGGCCACGGCCGCGTGCTGGCGTTCGTCCAGCTCGGCGTCGGTCACCGCCTCCATCGGGTCACCGGACCCGGGCAGCGGCTCGGCCGTGGCGGCCAGCCGCTGCAGCCCCTCGGCCACGGCGTCCTCGGCGATCGCGTACTGGGTCAGGGCCAGCAGCGTGCCCGCGCTGACCAGCTCCCCGGCCTGCTCCGCGTCCTCATCGAGTCCTTCGGGCGCGCCAGCCCCGTCTGCTCCTTCAGCCCCTTCAGCCCCTTCAGCCTCTTCAGCCCCAGCGGCCTGGCGGGCTTCGAACGGCAGCACCGAGCCGTCGTCGATGGCGGCCACCACGGCGCCGCCGGGGTCGCCGACGCCGAACCGGCCCAGCGCGGTCAGCACCGCGTCGGCCGGGGCTGCGGTGTGCCCGTCCCGGGAGGCCTTGTTGAGCAGGTGCACGACCAGGGCCCGGCCGCGCCGGGGATCCTGCGGGCTGGCCCCCTCGGTCAGCAGCTGCCGGGCGAACCAGTCCGCCTGGTCCGGCCGGATCTGCGGCAGCGTGAGCAGCTTCCACGGGTCTTCGCGCAGCTGCTCGGCGGCCAGCGGGCCCAGCAGGGCCACCGCCTGCCCGGCGTACCGGGCCGGGACCCGGCAGCTGATCAGCAGTCCGGCCGTCTCGTAGGCGGGCTGCGCCCGGGTGAACGACGCGGCCAGCCGGGCCGCCCGCTTGGGCCCGATCCCCTCGACCAGCTCCAGCCGCCCGGCCGTCACGTCGTCGGGGCTGCTGATCCCGGCCGTCAGCAGCTTCTCCGCCATGGCGCGGCCGACCCCCGGCCACAGCCCGGCGGCGCAGAATTCGCCGAACAGCTGGGTCGCCGATTCGTCGCTCACGGTGGACATCCCGGCCAGCGTAGCCCAATGGTCCGACGCTCAACCGGAGCCAGCACCGGTACCGGTTCACTTGCCGTGGCCGGACCGGGCACCGATACTCCTGTTATGGCCGCCTCCGAGGCGGACACGCCCACCAACCCGGACGGGTCGCTGCGCGCGTCCGACGCCGAACGGGATGAAGCCGCCCGCGAGCTGGGCGATCGGTTCGCCGAGGGGCGCCTGTCCCAGCAGACGTTCCTGCGCCGGATGGATGAGGTGTTCGGGGCCAGGGACCGGGGCCAGCTCGACAACCTGTTCACCGACCTGCCCCGGCAGCCGGGGCCGCGGAGCCTGCGGGCCATCCGGGACACGGTGCGTGCTTCGCTGCGGGACGGGGCCCGTAAGGTCCGCCCGCCCGCCTCGCCGCCGGTGCCGGCGCCAGCCGCGGAACCCGCTCGCGCGCTGTTCCTGCCGCCGACCGGCCCGGACGTCCCGGCCAGCTTCAGCATCGGCCGGGACGGCGCCTGCGACATGCTCATCGAGCACACCACGGTGTCGCGCTGGCACGCCCGGCTGGACCGGGTGGACGGCGGCTGGCTGCTGGCCGACGCCGGGTCGACCAACGGGACCCGGGTCAACGGCTGGCGGGTCCGCCGGCCCATGCCGGTGCACGCCGGTGACCACGTGATGTTCGGCTCGGCCACGTTCATCGTGTGCGTACGCGAGAGCTAAAGTCGGGCAGGTGACGACCGTTCTGCTGGTCCGGCACGGGCTGACCGCGGCCACGGGCCGCACCCTGTCCGGGTGGACCCCTGGCATCGACCTCGACGACCGCGGCACGGCCCAGGCCCGGGCGCTCGCCGCCCGGCTGGCCGTGCTGCCGCTGGCCGCGATCATCAGCAGCCCGCTCGAACGCTGTCAGCAGACCGCGGCCGCCCTGGCCGCCGAAGGCCAGGACCGGCCCGCCATCCAGACCGACGAGCGCGTCGGCGAGTGCCGCTACGGCGACTGGACCGGCCAGGAACTGAAGGTGCTGGCCAAGGACCCGCTGTGGAAGGTGGTTCAGGCCCACCCGAGCGCGGTCCGGTTCCCCGGCCCCGGCGGCGAGGCCATGCTCGACATGCAGCACCGGGCGGTGGCCGCGGTCCGGGACTGGAATACCAGGCTGGGCGACAAGGCCACCTACGTGATCTGCTCCCACGGTGACGTGATCAAGGCCATCACCGCCGACGCCCTCGGCCTGCACCTGGACCTGAGCCAGCGCATCCAGGCCGACCCCTGCTCGCTGACCGTCATCAGGTACACGCCCCTGCGGCCGTTCCTGCTGCGGATGAACGATACCGGCGGCGGGGTCGAGGACCTGATCCCCCGCGAGCCCGAACCGGGTGCGGATGGCCAGGCCAGCGAGGACGGCAGCGACGCGATGGTCGGCGGCGGCGCGGGCGCGGCGGGTACCGTTCGCGAACGCAGCGAACAGGCGCGAGGATAGAACCATGCCGGTCTACATGTATGACCCGCCGGAGCGGTTCATCGCGGGGTCAGTGGGTCAGCCCGGGGACAGGACGTTCTACCTCCAGGCCGCCTCGCAGGGCCGCGTGACGAGCGTCTCCGTGGAGAAGTTCCAGGTCAGTCTGCTGGCGGAGCGGCTCGACGAACTGCTGGACGAGGTGCTGCGGCGCAGCGGGGGATCACCCGAGGTGCCCGCGGCCACCCCGGCCGGGCTGAAGGACGACGGGCCGCTGGACATGCCGGTGCTGGAGGACTTCCGCGTCGGTGCCATCGCTTTGGCCTGGGACAGCGACGAAAACCGGGTCGTGATCGAGGCCCAGGAGGCCACCGAGGAACCGGTCGAGCCGCTGGCCGACGACGTGCCGGTGGACGGGCCCGGTGTGCTGCGGGTCCGGATCACCCCCGGGGTGGCCCGGGCCTTCGCCCAGCGGGCGCTGGCCGTGGTGGCGGCCGGGCGGCCGCCCTGCCCGCTGTGCGGGCTGCCGCTCAATGCGGACGGGCACGTCTGCCCCCGGCAGAACGGGCACCGCGTCAGTCATGCTTGACGGCTTCGCGTCCCCGCCCCGGCGCCGTCCGTCCGGCGGGAGCCGGCGCGCGGGCGGCCGCCGCCGGGACCAGCCGGGAGATCCCGGCGGCGCGGGCGGCCCCGGCGGTTCCGGCCAGGGGGACGGCGCCCTCACCCCCGAGGCCGACCAGGCCGCGCGGGACCTGCTGTCCCAGGGCCGCCTGGAGGTGCTGGGCCGCCTGGTCGAGGCCTCCAACGAGACCTGGTACTGCGCGGTCAGCAGCGGCGACTACGAGGCCGCCTGCGTCTACAAGCCGATCAGCGGGGAGCGGCCGCTGTGGGACTTCCCGACCGGCACGCTGGCGGGCCGGGAGATCTCGGCCTACGCGATCTCCCGTGCCTCCGGCTGGAACGTGGTGCCGCCCACCGTGATGCGGGACGGGCCGTTCGGGCCCGGCATGTGCCAGCTGTGGATCGAGGTCGACCCGCAGACCGACCTGATCGAGCTGGCCCGCCGCAGCGACCACCCGGGCCTGCGCGACCTGGCCACCTTCGACGCGGTGGTCAACAACGCCGACCGCAAGATCGGGCACCTGCTGCCCGTACGCGGCGGCCACCTGTACGGGTGTGACCACGGCGTCTGCTTCGCTGAGGACTACAAGCTGCGCACCGTGCTGTGGCAGTGGCGCGGCAAGAGCCTGCCCCGGCGCGCGGTCGAGGCGCTCCGCCGGCTGCACGGGCTTTTGGACAGCGGGGAGCTGGGCGAGGAGCTGTCCGAATGGCTGAACCCGGGCGAGATCGAAGCCATTACGATCCGGGTCGACAAGCTGCTCAAGCACCGGGCCCATCCGTACCCACCCGAGGACTGGCCAGCCATTCCGTGGCCGCCCTATTGAGTGGTTACACACAGGGTCGCCGAAAATTCGCTGCTAGGACACCTGTATGGTTACCGTCGCGTCACGATTTGATGCGCCGTAATATTCGCTGTTCACATCCCATACGGCGCGCTCCTACCATAATCCGACGGCCTGCCGAGGCTGGCGTGCCGTCACGCCCGGAGGCTGATCGGCCCCCGGTCATCGCGCCCCGCAGACAACCTCATCGGGGCGGCACGTAATAGTGAGAGGAGAAAGTCGATGCGGAAACGCTTCCAAGCGTTTGCTTCCGGCGTCGGCGTCGTAGCCCTTGCAGCGGTAGTGGCTGCTTGTGGCGGCAGCTCGTCGTCCGGCAACAACTCCGGCGCAAAGACGGGCGGTTCGACTTCCCTGAGCTCTGGTGTTCAGGGCATCAACCCGGGCTCTGGCAGCCCGAAGTCGGGCGGCACCCTGTACATGCTTGGTCAGGGCGACGTCGACTACATGGACTACAACATCAGCTACTACTCGATCGGCCAGCTGGCACAGCGGATGTACCAGCGCTACCTGTACGACTACCCGGCCACCCCGGGCAAGACCACCACCACCGCGCCTGACCTGGCCACCGCCGCGCCGGTGATCAGCAATGGCGGCAAGACCTATACGGTCACCATCCGGAACGGCGCCCAGTGGGACACCTCCCCGGCCCGTCAGGTGACCGCGGCCGACGCCCTGCGCGGCATCGAGCGCTCCTGCAACCCGGTCCAGCCGTTCGGCGGCCTGCCCGACTTCGAGTCGCTGATCGTCGGCTACCAGTCGTTCTGCGACGGCTTCGCCAAGGCCGGCCAGAGCGTGGCCGCGATCAAGGGCTACATCAACAGCCACTCGGTCTCCGGCATCAAGGTCAACGGCCAGCAGATCTCGTACACGCTGGTCCACCCGGCGACCTACTTCACCGGCATGCTGTCGATGGACGCCTTCGCCCCGGCCCCGGCCGAGTCGCTGAACTACGTGCCCGCCAGCGCCCAGGCGCAGCAGCACGTGATCGCCGACGGCCCGTACGCGATCCAGAGCTACACCCCGGCCCGGCAGATCGTCTTCGTCCGCAACCCGGCCTGGAAGGCCAGCTCGGACCCGCTCCGCAAGGCCTACGTCAACAAGATCGTGGTCAGCGAGACCGGCAACGAGGCCAGCATCCAGCAGCAGCTGCAGACCAACACGGCCAACGCCTCGATGGAATTCGACGCCTTCCCGCCGCAGCAGTCGGTGGCCGGCCTGGTCAAGCAGATGCAGTCGGGGCTGAACCACAACTTCAACCTCGGCACCACCGAGTCGTCGAACCCGTACATCGTGTTCAACACGGTCTCGCCGAACAACAACAAGGCCCTGGAGAACGTCAAGGTCCGTCAGGCCCTGAGCTACGGTCTCAGCCGGGCGCACCTGACCCAGGTCATCAACCCGGTGGTTAACCCGCCGCTGACGCACATCCTGCCGGACGGCCTGGCCGGCTCGGCCAGCGTGCCCAGCGGCTACAACCCGTACCCGTACAACGCGGCCAAGGCCAAGCAGCTGCTGGCTTCGGCGGGGGTCAAGAACATGACCCTGACCATGCTGTACCGGCCGGACTCGACCATCTCGACCTCGATCGCCCAGGCCGCCCAGTCTGACCTGGCCAAGATCGGCGTCAAGGTCAAGCTGCTGAGCTCGCCCTCCGCCGACTTCTACACGAAGTACCTGGAGGTCCCGAGCGTGGCCAAGCGGGGCGTCTGGGACCTGTCGATCGCCGGCTGGGCGCCCGACTGGTACAACCAGGGCGCGCTGTCGTTCTTCGGCCCGCTGTACTCCGGCGCCCCCTCCTACCCGCCGATCGGCAGCAACTTCGGGTTCTACAACAACCCGAGCGTGAACGCGCTGATCAGCAAGGCCAGGACCGAGGCCAGCACCAGCGCGGCGGACCAGCTGTGGGTCCAGGCGGACCAGGCCGTGATGAAGGATGCGCCGATCTACCCGATCACCGACAGCCTTCAGCCCAACTATCACGCCAGCTACGTCCACAACGCGATCTACATCACGGCTCTCCAGCAGTTCGACCCGGCCAACGTCTGGTTGAGCACCCCTGGTAGCTAATTTGTAAGTCCTGGATCAGGGTGGGCGCGCGGGCAACCCCCGGGTGCCCACCCTGACCAGATCGGGCCCGGTCACCGCGGTACGGGTTACCGGTGGAAAACTTGCTGGGGTTACATTCATCAGCAGGAAAAACCACACCGCGGCGCTGTGCAACCGCAGTGTCCTTGTTGAGAGGTAGGTAGGTAGCGCGTGGCGCTCCTCGAGGTCAGTGACCTCCGTGTCTCATTTCGCACGCCGGACGGCATCGTGCAGGCCGTCCGCGGCCTCTCGTTCGACGTGGACGCCGGGAAGACCCTCGGCATTGTCGGCGAGTCGGGCTCCGGCAAGAGTGTGTCGACCCAGACCATCATGGGCCTCGTCCGCGGTGCCCGGGTCAGCGGCACCGCGCTGTTCGAAGGCCGTGACCTGCTCACCATGAGCAGCCATGACCTCCAGCAGATCCGCGGGGCCAAGGTCGGCATGATCTTCCAGGACCCGCTGTCCAGCCTGCACCCGTACTACAAGGTCGGCTGGCAGATCGGGGAGATGATCCGGCAGCACGACAAGAACGTGTCCAGGGCGCAGGCCCAAAAGCGGGCCGTCGATCTGCTCCGGCTGGTCGGCATCCCCCAGCCGGACCGGCGGGTCGATGACTATCCGCACCAGTTCTCCGGCGGCATGCGGCAGCGGGCGATGATCGCCATGGCCATGGCCTTCAACCCGGAACTGCTGATCGCGGACGAGCCCACCACCGCGCTCGACGTGACCGTTCAGGCCCAGGTCCTCCAGGTCATGAAGACCCTGCAGGAGGAGTTCGGCACCGCGATCATCATGATCACCCACGACCTCGGGGTGATCGCCGACATGGTCGATGAAGTGATCGTCATGTACGCGGGCGCGGTCATGGAGCGCGCCGACCGGCGGACCATCTTCTACCAGCCGCACCATCCGTACACCGAGGGCCTGCTGGAGTCGCTGCCCGCCTACGGCGACGACCGGGAACGGCTGATCCCCATCTCGGGATCGCCGCCCAGCCTGATCAACCTGCCGTCCGGGTGCCCGTTCCACCCGCGGTGCCCGTACGTGTTCGACCGCTGCAAGACCGAGGTGCCCGATCTCGGGCCGGTCGGCGGCGACGTCAATCACCTGTCCGCGTGCTGGCTGCCGCACGACCTGTCGGCCCGGAACGCACGGCGCAAGGATGTCATCGGCCACGCCCTGCCCACCTCGGCTGGGGCGGTGGCCGGTGACCCGGCCGGAGGGAAAGCATGAGCAGTCAGTCCAGCGAGACCACGATGGCCAGCGAGCCTGCCGCCTCCGACGGCGACGTCCTGCTCAAGGTGGAGAACCTGGTCAAGTACTTTCCGGTCAGCTCGGCTTCGCTGTTCAGCCGCCAGCGTGACTACGTGCACGCCGTGGAGGACGTCAGCCTCGAGATCCGCCGCGGGCAGACCCTGGGGCTGGTCGGCGAGACCGGTTGCGGCAAGTCCACCTTGGCCCGGTGCATCATGCGGCTCTACGACATCACCTCCGGGAAGATCACCTTTGACGGCCACGACATCAGCCGCCTCTCCCGAGGCAGGATGCGCCCGTACCGCCGTGACATGCAAATGATTTTCCAGGACCCGTATGGCTCGCTGAACCCGCGCCGCCGGGTCGGGTCGATCATCGGGGACCCGTTCGCCATCCACGGCATCGCCGACGGAGCCGACCGCAAGAAGCGGGTCCAGGAGGTCATGGAGCTGGTCGGGCTCAACCCCGAGCACTACAACCGGTTCCCGGCCGAGTTCTCCGGTGGCCAGCGCCAGCGCATCGGCGTGGCCCGGGCCCTGGCCTTCCGGCCCAAGCTGGTCATCTGCGACGAGCCGGTCTCCGCCCTGGACGTGTCGATCCAGGCCCAGATCATCAACCTGCTGGCCGACCTGCAGCAGGAGTTCGGCCTGACCTACCTCTTCATCGCCCACGACCTGTCGGTGGTCCGGCACGTGAGCGACCGGGTGGCCGTCATGTACCTGGGGCAGATCTCCGAGTCCGCGCCCACCAGCGAGCTGTGGCACCACCCCCGGCACCCGTACACCGACGCCCTGCTGTCGGCGGTACCGGTGCCCAACCCGGACCAGACCGACGAGCGGGAACGGATCATCCTGGTCGGCGACGTGCCGTCGCCGGTGGCGCCCCCCTCCGGCTGCCGGTTCCACCCGCGCTGCCCCAAGGCCGCGCCCACCTGCGTGGACACCGAGCCTGAGCTGATCGCGCGCCTCGGCGACGGTCCGGAACACCTGACCAAGTGCCACTTCCCGGTCGAGGACGGGGAGGACATCGCGCTGGCCAAGCCCACCATCAGCGCCGAGGACCGCATCGTCGAGACCGGGCTCCTCGCCGACGGCGGGGTCAGCCTGCCTGAAGCCCTCACCGCGGAAGCGAAGGAGGAAGCATGAGCCAGAGCCTCGCCTCCGTCGAGCCGCCGCCGACCGAGCCACCCGCCGGTACCGGCGCGGGCTCACCCGTCCGGAAGATCGAGGGCCGTAGCCCCTGGCGGCTCGGCATGGAGCGGCTGCGGCGGGACCGGGCCGCGATGATCTCGCTCGCGGTGATCGTGCTCATCGTGCTGGTAGCGATCTTCGCGCCGCTGATCGCGGCCGCGGTCGGCCACGGCCCCAACCAGCAGTTCCAGGCGACCGGCCTGACCGCCATCGGCCAGCCCAAGGGCCCCAACAGCGAGTTCCTGCTCGGCACCGACGACCTCGGCCGCGACATCATGGTCCGGATCGCCTACGGCGCCCGCATCTCGCTCATCGTCGGGGTGCTGGCCACCGCGCTCACCGTGGCCGTCGGCGCCATCGTCGGCCTGGTGGCCGGCTACTTCGGCGGCCTCACCGACTCGGTCCTGGCCCGGTTCATGGACTGGCTGCTGGCCATCCCGTTCCTGCTGTTCGCCATCTCCCTGGTGACGGTCATCGGGCCCGGCCTGACCGTGGTCATCATCGTCATCGGCTTCTTCGGCTGGGCCTCGGTCGGCCGCATCGTCCGCGGCCAGGTGCTGTCGATCAAGGAACGCGAGTTCGTCGAGGCGGCGCGGGCCCTGGGCGCCGGGCCGTGGCGGATCATGTTCGTCGACATCCTGCCCAACGTGATGGCGCCGATCATCGTCTACGCCACCCTCCTGATCCCGCTGTCGATCGTGACCGAGGCGTCGCTGTCCTTCCTCGGCGTCGGCATCCCCGCGCCCACCGCGGACTGGGGCCAGATGATCAGCGCGGCTCAGAACGTGTACCAGTACGGGGCCTGGTGGTACCTGGTGTTCCCCAGCGCCGCCCTGCTGATCACCACGCTGGTCTTCAACATCTTCGGTGATGGCGTCCGCGACGCGTTCGACCCCCGCGGCGACCAGCTCTTCGTCTAGGAGTTCCCTGTGGCACGGTTTCTAGTACGCCGCATCCTCCAGGGTGTCCTGGTCATGTGGCTGGTAACGGTCGGCGTCTACCTCATCTTCTACATCGGTCCCGGCCCGAGTTCGGTGGCCCGCACGCTGGCCGGCAAGGCGGCCACCCCGCAGGTCGTGGCCGAGGTCAAGCACCGGCTGCTGCTGGACCGCCCGATCTACGTCCAGTACGGCCACTTCCTGTGGCAGCTGCTGCACGGCAACCTCGGCTACTCGTTCTACCACCAGCAGTCGGTCAACTCGGTCATCGCCAGCGCCTTCCCCATCACGCTGTCGCTGGTCATCGGCGCAGCCATCCTGTGGATCGTGCTGGGCGTGCTGAGCGGCGTGCTGTCGGCGGTCCGGGCCCGGTCCGTGCTGGACCGCACGTTCACGCTGCTGGCCCTGATCTTCTACTCGATGCCCACGTTCGTGCTCGGCCTGCTGCTGCTGCTGGTGTTCTACTACGAGCTGACCATCCACGGCATCCACGCCTTCCCCGGGTCCGGGTACACGTCGCTGACGTCCAACCCGTGGCAGTGGTTCCGCGGCCTGATCCTGCCCTGGATCACGCTGGCCCTGGTGTCGGCGGCGACCTATACCCGGCTCACCCGTGGCTCCATGCTCGACGTGCTGGGGGAGGACTACATCCGGACCGCCCGGGCCAAGGGCATGCCGGAACGCCGGGTGATCTTCCGGCACGCGCTGCGGGCCGCGCTGACCCCGGTCGTCACCCAGTACGGCATCGACGTCGGCGTGCTGCTCGGCGGGGCCATCATCACCGAGCAGGTGTTCGGCATGCCGGGGCTGGGCTTCACCGCGGTGCAGGCCATCAACCAGCAGGACCTGCCGGTGGTGATCGGCGTGGTCATCGTGGCCGCGGCCGCGGTGGTGGCGGCGAACATCGTGGTCGACGCGCTCTATGCGGTGCTCGACCCCCGGGTCCGCCTGCACTGAGAGACAAAAAACCGGGGCGCCCGCCGTGCGGGTGCCCCGGTTTTTATCGAAGGTCTGTGCCTGGCTTACCGAGCCGGCTCAGAGCCCGCCGGGCTCACCTCGGCGGCCACGGCGGCGCAGGTAGCGCTCGAACTCGCGGGCGATCGCGTCCCCGCTGGCCTGCGGCAGGTCGGTGGCGTCCTTGGCCTCTTCCAGGGTGCGGACGTAGTCCGCCACCTCGGAGTCCTGCTGGGCCAGCTCGTCGACCCCGCGCTCCCAGGCCCGCGCCTCCTCGGCCAGGTCGGCCAGGGGCAGCGGTGCATCCAGGATGTCCTCCACCCCGCGCAGCAGGGCCAGGGTGGCCTTGGGGTTGGGCGGGGTGGCCACGTAGTGCGGCACCGAGGCCCACAGCGACACCGCCGGGATGCCGGCCTGGGCCAGCTGGTACTGGACCACGCCCAGGATGCCGGTCGGTCCCTTGTAGTCGGAGAACGGCGCGTTGACGTTGGCCGACAGTTTGGGGTCCGAGGCCCCGATCGATACCGGCACCGGCCGCGTGTGCGGCGCGTCGGCCAGCAGCGCGCCGAGCAGGATCACGCTCTCCACGCCCAGCTCGGCCAGGCCCTGCACCAGCTCGCTGGTGAACGCCCGCCAGCGCATGTTCGGCTCGATCCCGTGCACCAGCACGATGTCCTTGTCCAGCCCGGTACCGGTCGCGCTGCCCGCGTCGCCGTCACCGTCGGTGGCCTCACCGGCGCCGTCGGCCGCGGCCGCATCCTCGTCCGCGTCTGATGCCTGGGCCGCCTTGGCCCGGGCCACCGACAGCCGCGTGGTCGGCCACACCAGCCGCTCGATCTGTCCGTTGGTGATCTCAACCACCGGCCGCGTGACCTGGAAGTCGTAGAAGTCATCAGGCTCGATCGCGGCGATCGGCGTTGCCTGCCAGGCGATGCCCAGGTGGCTGATCACGCCACTGGCCGCTTCCCCGGCGTCGTTCCACCCTTCGAAGGCGGCTATGGCAACGGGCGAGTTGAGCTTTCCCAGCCGATCAAACTCGATGGCTCCCCCCTCCTCCCAATCCGGTCTACCGAGTGCTGGCTAGTGGTGCCAGCCTACGTGGCCGGCGACCCTGCCAGCAGCATGAGCCACAAGCCGCGCCGCGCCCGCTGACCGTGGGCGGTATTTCTGCGGCTTCGTCCGGTGTCTTTAGTTCGTGCATGCATTCAGGCACGATCCAGATCCGTACACTGAAGACGATGAGCGCGCCTGTGACTGAGACAGCAAAGAGTGATAGCGGAGACACTCTAAGATCCGCCCTGGCCAGCCGGGTGGTGGTGGCCGACGGCGCCATGGGCACGATGCTGCAAGCCAGCGACGCGACCCTGGACGACTTCGACGGCCACGAGGGCTGTAACGAGATCCTCAACGTGACCCGGCCGGACATCGTCCGGTCCGTGCACGACGCCTACTTCGGGGTCGGCGCCGACTGTGTGACCACCAACACGTTCGGGGCCAACCTGGCCAACCTGGGCGAGTACGACATCTCGGACCGGATCTACGAGCTGTCCGAAGCCGGAGCCCGCATCGCCCGCCAGGCCGCGGACGCACACTCCGCGCCGGGCCGCCCCCGCTGGGTGCTCGGCTCCATCGGGCCCGGCACCAAGCTGCCCACCCTCGGCCACGTCACCTTCGCGGCCCTGCGCGACGCCTACCAGCAGAACGCGGCCGGCCTGCTGCATGGCGGGGCCGACGCACTGATCGTCGAGACCTGCCAGGACCTGCTGCAGACCAAGGCCGCCATCATCGGGGCCCGGCGGGCCATCGCCGAGGCCGGGTCGGACGCCGTGCTGATCAGTCACGTCACCATCGAGACGACCGGCACCATGCTGCTCGGCAGCGAGATCGGGGCCGCGCTGACCGCGCTGGAGCCGCTGGGCGTCGACGCCATCGGGCTGAACTGCGCCACCGGCCCCGAAGAGATGAGTGAGCACCTGCGCTACCTGGCCGCGCACGCCCGGGTGCCGCTGTCCTGCATGCCCAACGCTGGCCTGCCCGAGCTGACCTCCGGAGGCGCCCGCTACCCGCTGACCGCGACCCAGCTGGCCGACGCGCACGAGCGCTTCACCGCCGAGTTCGGGCTGTCCCTGGTCGGCGGCTGCTGCGGTACCACCCCCGAGCACATCGCGGCCGTGGTCGACCGGGTCGGCGGCCACGACCTGACCTGGCGCAAGCCGCGCCCCGAGCCCGGCGTGGCCTCGCTGTACACACACGTGCCGTTCCAGCAGGACACCACGTTCCTGGCCATCGGCGAGCGCACCAACGCCAACGGGTCCAAGGCGTTCCGCGAGGCCATGGCGGCCGAACGGTACGACGAGTGCGTGGAGATCGCCCGGGCCCAGACCCGGGACGGCGCCCACCTGCTGGACGTCTGCGTCGACTTCGTGGGCCGGGACGGCGCGGCCGACATGAAGGAGATCGTCGGCCGGTTCGCCACCGCGGCCACGCTGCCGCTGGTGCTGGACTCCACCGAGCCGCCGGTCATCCAGGCCGGCCTGGAACTGCTCGGCGGCCGCGCGGTGGTCAACTCGGTCAACTACGAGGACGGCGACGGCCCGGACTCCCGGATCGCCACAATGATGCCGCTGGTCCGTGAGCACGGCGCCGCCGTCATCGCGCTCACCATCGACGAGCAGGGCCAGGCCCGCACCGCGGACTGGAAGGTGTCGGTGGCCACCCGGCTGATCGAGGATCTGACCGGGAACTGGGGCATGCGGGTGTCCGACATCATCGTCGACTGCCTGACCTTCCCCATCGCCACCGGCCAGGAGGAGACCCGCCGGGACGCGATCGAGACCATCGAGGCCATCGCCGAGCTCAAACGGCGCTACCCCGAGGTGCAGACCACGCTGGGCGTGTCCAACGTGTCGTTCGGCCTCAAGCCGGCCGCCCGGGCCGTGCTGAACTCGGTGTTCCTGGCCGAGTGCACCCGGGCCGGGCTGGACTCGGCCATCGTGCACGCGTCCCGCATCATGCCCGTCAACCGGATCCCGGACGAGCAGCGCCAGGTCGCGCTGGACCTGGTGTACGACCGGCGCCGGGAGGGCTACGACCCGCTGGCCAAGCTGCTCGAGCTGTTCGAGGGCGTGGACGCGGCCGCGGTCAAGGAGTCCCGCGCCGCCGAACTGGCCCGGCTACCGCTGTGGGAGCGGCTCAAGCGCCGCATCGTCGACGGCGAGCGCAACGGGCTCGAGGCCGACCTGGACGAGGGCCTGACCCAGCGGCCCGCGCTGGAGATCGTCAACGACGTGCTGCTGGACGGCATGAAGACGGTCGGCGAGCTGTTCGGGTCGGGCCAGATGCAGCTGCCGTTCGTGCTGGCCTCGGCCGAGGTCATGAAGAGCGCGGTCGGTCACCTCGAGCCGCACATGGAGCGGACCGGGGACGACGGCAAGGGCCGGATCGTGCTGGCCACGGTCAAGGGCGACGTGCACGACATCGGCAAGAACCTGGTCGACATCATCTTGTCCAACAACGGCTACGACGTGGTCAACATCGGCATCAAGCAGCCGATCTCGGCCATCATCACCGCCGCCGACGAGCACAACGCCGACGCCATCGGCATGTCCGGCCTGCTGGTCAAGTCGACCGTGGTCATGCGGGACAACCTGGCCGAGCTGAACTCCCGCGGCATGTCCGCCCGCTGGCCGGTGCTGCTGGGCGGGGCCGCCCTGACCCGGGCCTACGTCGAGCAGGACCTGGCCGCGCTGTTCGACGGCGAGGTCCGCTACGCCCGCGACGCCTTCGAGGGCCTGCGGCTGATGGACGCGGTGATGGCGGTCAAGCGCGGCGAGCAGGGCGCCCGCCTGCCCGAGCGCCGGACCCGCAAGGTCAGCCGGCCGCTGCGCGCGCTGGACACCGGCGGCGGCGCCGACACAGCCGCGGCCCGGTCCGACGTGGCCGAGCTCAAGGAGCTGCCCGAGCCGCCGTTCTGGGGCACCCGGGCCGTGACCGGGATCGGCCTGGCCGAGTACGCGCCTTACCTGGACGAGCGGGCCACGTTCATGGGCCAGTGGGGGCTGAAGCCGTCACGCGGCGCGGACGGCACGACCTACGAGGAACTGGTCGAGGAGCACGGCCGCCCGCGGCTGCGCATGTGGCTGGAGCGGGCCCGGACCGAGGGCCTGCTGGAGCCGGCCGTGGCCTACGGCTACTTCCCGTGCGTCAGCGAAGGCAACGACCTGGTCATCCTGGACGAGGACGGGAAGGAGCGGGAGCGCTTCACGTTCCCGCGCCAGCGCCGGGACCGGCGGCTGTGCCTGGCCGACTTCTTCGCGCCCCGCGAGTCCGGCCGTACCGACGTGGTCGCCTTCCAGCTGGCCACCGTGGGCCGGCGGGTCAGCGAGGTCACCGGCGAGCTGTTCGCCAAGAACTCCTACCGCGATTACCTGGAGCTGCACGGCCTGTCGGTCCAGCTGACCGAGGCGCTGGCCGAGTACTGGCACACCAGGGTCCGGCGCGAGCTCGGCATCGGCGACCAGGACTCGGACAACATCGAGGACTTCTTCCGGCTCGGCTTCCGCGGGGCCCGGTACTCATTCGGCTATCCGGCCTGCCCCGACCTGGCCGACCGGGCCAAGGTGGCGCGGCTGCTGCACCCGGAGGAGATCGGGGTCGAGCTCACCGAAGAGATGCAGCTCGTTCCCGAGCAGTCCACCGACGCGCTCGTGGTCCATCACCCCGAAGCGAAATACTTCAGCACGTGACCGATGGCTCCCTGCAGGCGGTCCTGTTCGACATGGACGGCCTGCTCATCGACTCTGAGCCGCTCTGGTTCGAGGTCGAGACCGAGGTGATGACCCGGCTCGGCGGCACCTGGACCGAATCCGACCAGGAAGCGCTGCTGGGCAGCTCGCTGGACCGGTCGATCCGCTACTTCCTGGAGCGGGCCCGGGTACCCGCCGACCCGGCCGAGATCGGTGAGTGGATGGTCGGCGGCATCGTGGCCAAGGTGCTGGAGGGGGGCGTGAAGATCATGCCCGGGGCCGCCGGGCTGGTGGCCGCCGTGGCCGCCTCCGGCCTGCCCTACGCCCTGGTCACCTCGTCCCAGCGCCGGTTTGTGGACGCGGTGCTGACCCGTACCGGTCTGCGTTTCCCGGTCGCGGTGACCGGCACCGACGTCACCCGGAGCAAGCCCGACCCCGAACCGTACCTGCTGGCGGCCAGCCGGCTGGCCGTGCCGCCCGGCCGGTGCCTGGTGCTGGAGGACTCGATCACCGGCGTGACCGCGGCCGAGGCAGCCGGCTGCTTCGTGGTCGCGGTGCCCACCCTGGGCGGTATCGAGCCCCGGCCCGGCCGCTGGGTGCGGCGGTCGCTGGCCGGGATGGACGTGGCCTGGCTGCGTCAGGCCTGGGCCGAGGGGCACCTGGCCCCGGCGTCAGTGCCCAGAACCGCGTAATATCGCGAAATTCAGCCGCGCCACATTCCGCATAATCGCAGGCCATAGCCGATCAGGGGCCGGCCAGAGACCGATAGGCGGCGGGGTGGGCGGTTCATCCGGTCCCCCGTGTGTGCCACGATGGGGGCAGGGGAATCGAGCGAAGTCGAGGTGGGCGGATGTCGACTTACAACTCGATCGCCTGGCTGCCACTGTGCGCCGGGCTGACGGGGATCGGGCTGGTGGCCAGCTGGTTCGCGCTGCGACGGCGCGGGCCGGGGTCCGGGCTGCGCTGGGCGGCGTGGTCCCTGCTGCCGCTGGCCGCGTACCTGACCGGCTCCATCCAGATGTTCTGGAAGATCGGCACCGCCATCGGCGATTTCGCCGCGCACCTGGCGCTGTCGCCCAAGGTCTGGTCCGGGGTCGGCGTGGCCGTTCTGGCCGGGGTGCTGTTCGTGGTGTCGGCTCCGCTCAAGCGGCGCCGTAAACGCCTCCGCAAGGCCGGCGCGGGGGAGCCGGACGCGACCGGAACCATGCCCGGGACCGCGGCCGAGACGGCGCCCCAGCGCCCGGCCGTGGCGGCCCCGGCCGACGGCTCCAAACCCGGCCGCGGCGCCCGCCGGGACAAGGGCCGTGAGCTCGAACCGAGCCGGACCCGGGCGGCCAAGCCGGCCAGCGACCCGGGCGATGATGACATGCGCGAGGTGGAGGAGATCCTTCGCCGCCGCGGCATCAGCTAAAGAGGATCTCCGCCGCCGCGGCCGCCGCCGAGGAGGTCCTTCACTACCGCGGCATCAGCTGGTGCCCGTCTCGTCGCTCACCGTGTCGTCTCATCCGTTCTGAGTGATGATGATCACCTGGTGAATTTTTGGCATGACAACCTGATCCTGATTCCGTCACGATTAAGGCACGACAACGGCTGGGGGCTGGCGTTTTCCCGGCAATTCACGGAATCTCGTTCTAGCGCAGGCCGCCTTGTGCCAGCCGCCGTTCCGCATGGGCGGCTGGGCTATCCGACGCGGCCCCGGGGATCAGGAGTGTCTTTCGTTATGGCCGTGCCCGTCGATGTTCCGCAAGGATCTGGAGGACCTGTTCCCGATCCCGGCGTACCCCTCGCGGGCGGAAAGGCGATCGAGGGCCGCTCACCTGGCCGTATCGCGTGGATTCGGCTGAAGCATGACAAGGTTGCCATGGCGGGCGGCATTATCGTCGTACTGCTGATCCTGGTGGCCATCTTCGGCCCGTATCTGGTGCAGAACCCGACCACTTACCATTCGAACCTGATCAATCCCACCTTCAGCCGGCCGTACGGCTCGCTCGGCGGCATCAGCCTCGCTCATCCGCTCGGTGTCGAGCCCATCACCGGCCGTGACATACTGGCCCGGATCGTCAACGGCGCCCGGTACTCGTTGCTGATCGGGTTCCTGGCCACCGCGCTGGCCGTGGTCATCGGGGTGTTTTTCGGCATCATCGCCGGCTATTTTGGCGGCTGGGTCGACGCCCTCATCGCCCGGGGCATGGACGTGTTCCTGGCTTTCCCGCTGCTGGTTTTCGCGATCGCTCTGGTCGGCGTGATCCCGAATGCCGCGTTCGGCCTTTCCGGCAACAGTCTCCGGGTCGTCCTGTTGATTTTTGTGATCGGTTTTTTCGCCTGGCCCTACATGGGCCGGATCGTGCGCGGGCAGATCCTGTCCCTGCGCGAGCGCGAATTCGTCGACGCGGCCCGCAGTATGGGCGCGCGCTCGCCGTACATTCTGTTCCGCGAGTTGCTGCCCAATCTGGTCGCGCCGATCCTGGTCTACTCGACGCTGCTGATTCCGACGAACATCTTGTTCGAGGCGTCTCTGGACTATCTGGGTGTCGGCCTCATCCCGCCCACCCCCAGCTGGGGCGGCATGCTGTCCGACGCCGTCAGCAATGGTTTCTACTCGATCGACCCTATGTTCATGATCATTCCGGGCCTGGCGATCTTCATCACGGTCATGGCCTTCAACCTGTTCGGCGACGGCCTTCGCGATGCCCTGGATCCGAGAAGCGGCCGGTAGCCGGACGCCAGCATGTTCATCAATCACCACAAAACGGGAGGCGGCTCGGCAGTGAAGAGACCAGCCAAATTCGGGCTCGTTGCGGTAACCGCCGCGGCAGCGCTCACCATCGCGGCCTGCGGCGGGAGTAGCGGCGGTAGTGGCGGGGGCGGGGGCTCAAGCACGAGCGCCAGCTACAACGACGGCATCACCAAGGTGGTCAACCCGTCCAGCCACAAGGGCGGCACCATCACCTTCGCCAGCACTAGCACCCCGGACTCGTTCGACCCCGGCAACACCTATTACGCCTGGGTCCAGAACTTCGACCGGTACTTCATGACACCGCTGGTCACCTACAAGTCCTGCCCGGGTACCTGCGGGAACACGATCGTGCCCGGCCTGGCCACCAGCTTGGGGCAGGTCAGCGACAACGGCCTGACCTGGACCTACCACCTGAAGCAGGGCGTCACCTACCAGGACGGCACGCCGGTCACCTCGGCCGACGTCAAGTACGCGGTCGAGCGGACGTTCGACCGGTCGGTGCTGGCCAACGGGCCCACGTACTACGCGAACATTCTCAAGGGCGGCTCTACCTACAAGGGGCCGTACAAGGACAAGTCCAAGACGGGCCTGAGCTCGATCACTACGCCGGACAAGTACACGATCCAGTTCCACCTGGCTTCGAAGTACCCGGACTTCAACTACGTGGTGGCGTTCCCCAACACTGCCCCGGTGCCGCAGAGCAAGGACACCGGCACCAACTACCAGCTGCACGTGCAGTCCACCGGCCCCTACATGTTCCAGAGCTACCAGCTCAACAAGCAGGCCGTGCTGGTGCCCAACCCCAAGTGGAAGCCGTCCTGGGACCCGCAGGCCAAGCAGCTGGCCAGCAAGATCGTCATCGACCTGAACGTCAACGCCAACGACATCGACAACCGGCTGCTGGCCGGCGACATCCAGGTGGGCGCCGAGGGCACCGGCGTGCAGGCCGCGGCCCGGGCCAAGATCCTGGCCAGCAACTCGCTCAAGCAGCAGTCCGACGACCCGCTGGCCGGGTTCCTGTGGTTCGTCTACCTCAACACCAAGGTGGCGCCGCTGAACAACCTCAACTGCCGCAAGGCGGTTGAATACGCGGCCAACAAGACCCAGCTGCAGACCGCCTACGGAGGCCCGGTGGCCGGCGGCAACATCGCTAGCACGATCATGATCCCCGACCAGATCGGCTACAAGAAGTTCGACCTGTACGAGGCCACCACCAAGCCGTCCGGTGACCTGACCAAGGCCAAGTCGGCCCTGCAGGCCTGCGGGCAGCCCAGCGGCTTCACCACCGGCATGGCCTACCGCAGCGACCGGCCCAAGGAGGTTCAGGCGGCTCAGGCCCTGCAGTCGTCGCTGGCCCGGGTGGGCATCAAGCTGCAGCTGCACGGGTACCCGGCCGGCAACTACTACACCGACTTCGCCGGTGTGCCCAAGTACGTGCACCAGCACAACCTTGGCCTGGACATTGGCGGCTGGGCGGCCGACTGGCCGAACGGCAACGGCATGCTGGACGAGCTCGTCAACGGCAACACCATCGCCCCGGCCGGCAACACCAACATCTCCGAGCTGAACGACCCGGTGGTCAACAACCTGTTCACCAAGGCCAACGCGTTGCCGAACGGCAGCGCCCGGAACGCGGTCTGGACCCAGATCGACCACCAGGCCATGGCGGACGCGGCCATCCTGCCCGAGGTGTACGCCAAGTCCCTCATCTACCGGAGCCCCGACCTGACCAACGTCTACGTCACGCCCATCTGGGGCATGTACAACTACGAAGTGCTCGGCACGACCAGCAAGTCGTAGCACGGACGCAGCGGCAACCAGGTCCCGGGTGCCCGGCCGTCATCCGGCCGGGCACCCGGGCCGCCGCTGTCATCACCTGGGTGAGGCTCAGTGATAGCTTTCATCATCCGCCGGCTGTTCACCACGATCTTCCTGCTCCTGGTGGTCAGCCTGATCACGTTCGCCATCTTCTTTCTGATCCCGCGGCTGGCCGGGCAGAACGCCTACGAGCTGGCCGCCCAGTACGTGGGCCGCAACCCGACCCGGTCGGCCATCCTCCAGGTGGAACAGAAGCTGGGCCTGAACGCGCCGCTCTACCTGCAGTATGGCCGGTTCATCAGAGCCATCGTGCTCGGCACCCACTACAACTCCGGGAGCAGTATCACCTACTGCCCGCCGCCCTGTTTCGGCTACTCGTTCCGCAGCCAGCAGCCGGTCTGGCCGCAGATGACCAGCGCGCTGCCGGTGACGCTCTCGCTGGCCATTGGCGCGTCCATCCTGTGGCTGGTGGGCGGGGTCACGATCGGCGTCATCTCCGCGCTGCGCCGGGGCACCTTCTTCGACCGGTTCTCAATGGCGATCGCGCTGGCCGGCGTCTCGCTGCCGATCTTCTTCACCGGGCTGATCGCCCTGGAACTGTTCAGCTACAAATGGCCACTGTTCCCGAACGTGCAGTACGTGAACCTCACCACCAACCCGCTGCTGTGGGCCCGGAACCTGGTGCTGCCCTGGATCACGCTGGCCTTCCTGTACGCGGCCCTGTACGCGCGGCTGACCCGGGCCGGCATGCTGGATACCATGGGCGAGGACTACATCCGCACTGCGCGGGCCAAGGGCCTGCGGGAACGCACCGTGGTGGTCAAGCACGGGCTGCGAGCGACACTGACCCCGATCACCACCATCTTCGGCATCGACCTGGGCCTGCTGATCGGCGGGGCCATCATCACCGAGGTCACCTTCTCCCTGCACGGCCTGGGCATGTTCACCTACCAGGCCATCCAGAACCAGGACTTCCCCGAGATCGAGGGCGTGGTTCTGCTGGCCTCGTTCTTCATCGTCCTGGCCAACCTGTTCGTGGATATTCTGTACGCCGTGATCGACCCGAGGGTGCGTTACTGATGGCCGAACACGACCTGCTCGAGGTCAAGAACCTGCGGGTCCATTTCCCGACCGACGACGGCCTGGTCAAGGCGGTCGACGGGGTGACCTACTCCCTGGAACGGGGCCGGACCCTCGGCATCGTGGGCGAGTCCGGCTCGGGCAAGACCGTGTCCAGCCTCACCATCATGGGCCTGCAGGGCAAGAACGCCCGGATCAGCGGCGAGATCTGGCTGGGCGGCGAGCAGCTGGTCGGCATGGACCCGGACCGGGTCCGCAAGCTGCGCGGCAGCCGGGTGGCCATGATCTTCCAGGACCCGCTGTCCTCGCTGCACCCGTACTACACGGTGGGTCACCAGATCATCGAGGCCTACCGGGTGCACAACGACGTGTCCCGCGCCGTGGCCCGCAAGCGCGCCGTCGACCTGCTGGGCCGGGTCGGCATCCCGCAGCCGTCCGCCCGGGTCGACGACTACCCGCACCAGTTCTCGGGCGGCATGCGCCAGCGAGCCATGATCGCGATGGCCCTGTCCTGCAACCCCGAGCTGCTCATCGCCGACGAGCCGACCACCGCGCTCGACGTCACCGTGCAGGCTCAGATCCTGGACCTGATCCTGGACCTGCAGCAGGAGTTCGGCTCGGCCGTCGTCATCATCACCCACGACCTGGGCGTGGTGGCCGAGCTGGCCGACGACATCATGGTCATGTACGCGGGCAAGGCGGTGGAGTACGGCAGCGCCGAGCACGTGTTCGAGCAGCCCGCCCACCCCTACGCCTGGGGCCTGCTGGCCTCGATGCCGCGCATCGACCAGGTCCGGGCCGAGCGGCTGCTGCCGATCCCGGGCACGCCGCCCAGCCTGATCCGGGTGCCCGAGGGCTGTGCCTTCCACCCGCGCTGCGCCTACGCGCAGGAGACCGGCGGGCGCGCCGAGACGGAGGTACCGCAACTGCGTGAGATCGAGCCCGGCCACCAGGTGGCCTGCCACCTGACCACCAGCCAGCGGCAGCAGGCCTGGGAACGGGTGCAGCAGGCCCAGACCGAAGTGACGGCGTGAGGGGACCAGTCAGATGAGCGCACCGTCACAGACCGGGTCTTCGGGCCCCTCCGGCCCGGGTACCGGCCCCGCCACCGGCAACCTGCTGAAGGTGACCGGCCTGGTCCGGCACTTCCCGGTCACCCGGGGCGTGGTCTTCCGGCGCAAGCTAGGCGCCGTCCGGGCCGTGGACGGCATCGACTTCGCCGTGCCCCAGGGCCGGACCCTGGGCCTGGTCGGCGAGTCCGGGTGCGGCAAGACCACCACCGGGCGGCTGCTGACCCGGCTGGACGAGCCGACCCGCGGTACCATCGAGTTCGACGGCACCGACATCACCCACCTGGGTGTGGGTGCGATGCGCCCCCTCCGGCGCGAGATCCAGATGATCTTCCAGGACCCGTACTCGTCGCTCAACCCGCGGCACACGGTCGGCTCGATCGTCGGGGCGCCGCTGCGGCTGCAGCACGTCGACACCGGGCGGTCGGTCAAGGAAGAGGTCCAGGAGCTGCTGGGCCTGGTCGGCCTGAACCCCGAGCACTACAACCGCTACCCGCACGAGTTCTCCGGCGGCCAGCGGCAGCGCATCGGCATCGCCCGCACCCTGGCCCTGCGGCCCAAGCTGATCGTGGCCGACGAGCCGGTCTCCGCGCTCGACGTGTCCATCCAGGCTCAGGTCATCAACCTGATGGAGGACCTGCAGAACGAGCTGGGCCTGACCTACGTGGTGATCGCGCACGACCTGTCCGTGGTCCGGCACATCAGCGACCAGGTGGCCGTGATGTACCTCGGCAAGCTGGTCGAGGTGGCCGACCGGGACGACCTGTACGCGCGGCCGCGGCACCCGTACACGGTGGCGCTGCTGTCGGCGGTCCCGGTGCCCAAGCCGACCCGGGCCCAGGGCCGTCAGCGGCGGCAGCGAATCCGGCTGACCGGCGACGTGCCGAGCCCGCTCAACCCGCCGTCGGCCTGCCGCTTCCACACCCGGTGCTGGAAGGCCCAGGAGATCTGCTCCACCCAGGAACCGCCGCTGGCCGAGCTGACCCCCGGGCACCAGGTCGCCTGCCACTTCCCGGAGGACGCCCCCGACCGCGCCAGCGGGGCCAGCGCCCCCGCCACGGCCAGCTGAACGCGGCGGCCCGGCTCCCAGGCCGGGCCGCGGCCGGCTAGCCCAGCTCGTCCACTGGCCCGTCGTCCCCGGACAGCTCCGCGTCCACCGGGACCTCGGGCAGGGGCGGCGGGGTGCCGCCGAACTCCGGGCACAGCGCCTGGTGCGCGCACCACTCGCACAGCCGTCCGGGCCGGGGCCGCCAGTCACCGCTGGTCCGGGCCCGCTCGATGGCCTCCCACAGCGCCTTGACCTTGCGCTCGGTGGCCCGCAGGTCGGCCTCGTCCGGCGCGTACCTGACCACCTGGCCGTCACCCAGGTACATGAGCTGGAGCAGGCGGGGGATGGTGCCGCGGGCCCGCCACAGCACCAGCGCGTAGAACTTCATCTGGAACAGCGCCCGGGCCTCGAAGTCGGGCGGCGGCGCCTTCCCGGTCTTGTAGTCCACGACCCGGATCTCGCCGGTCCTGGCCACGTCCAGCCGGTCGATGTAGCCGCGCAGCCGCAGCCCCGACTCCAGCATGGCCTCGACGTACAGCTCGCGGTCCGCGGGCTCCAGCCGGCGCGGGTCCTCGAGCGTGAAGTACCGGTCCAGGATGGTCACGGCGTCGCGCAGCCAGGCGTCCTGGTCGTCCTGGCCCGCGAACAGCGTGCCCAGCTCGGGCTCGGCGGCCAGCAGCCGCTCCCACTCCGGCTGCACCAGTTCGTGGGCCACCTCTTGGGTGCGCTCGGCGCTGGGGTGGTCGAACAGCCGCTCCAGCACCGCGTGCACCAGGGTGCCGCGGGCCGCGGCCGGGCTCGGCGGCTCGGGCAGCTTGTCGATGACCCGGAACCGGTACAGCAGCGGGCAGGTCATGAAGTCGCCCGCCCGTGACGGCGAGAGGGCGGGCCCCGACGGCCGTTGCCGCTCCGCCTCGGGAGCCGGAGCCGGGCCGGGCACGGTGACCTCTTCCACTTCCACGCTCCCCACCGTAGGGGAGGGGACCGACAGTATGGCTCATTTCCCGCCCATGGCGCGCACATCAGCGGTCCCGCCGCCCGCTGGGGCACGTAGCATCGGTCATGTGGCAGGGATGACGCCCGGCGACCAGGCCGATCAGCAGGCTGGCGACCAGGGCCAACGGCAGCCGAGAATCTCTGCCGCCGGGATCATCGTGGCCCGGCCGTTCGGCATCCCGGTGCAGATCTCGCCGTACTGGTTCATCATCGCCGGTGTGTTCATCGTGCTCTACGCCAACGACCTGGCGGGCACGCTGGACGGCGGCACCCGGTACGTGGTGGCGGCCGCGTTCGTGATCCTGCTCTACCTGTCCGTACTGGTCCACGAGCTGAGCCACTCGGTAGTGGCCCGCGGCTACGGGCTGCCGGTGCGCCGGATCCTGCTCTACCCGCTGGGCGGGGTGTCGGAGATCGAGGTGGAGCCGCAGACCCCGGGCCGGGAGTTCACGGTGTCGGCGGCCGGGCCGTTCCTGTCCTTCGTGCTGGCCGCGATCGGCTTCGGGCTGGAGCACGTGGTCCCCCAGGGCACCGTGGCCTGGGTCATCGTCCGCCAGGTGTGCTGGGCCAACATCGTGGTCGGGGTGTTCAACCTGCTGCCCGGCCTGCCGCTGGACGGCGGCCGGATGCTGCGGGCCATCGTCTGGAAGCTGACCGGCCGCCCGGCCGTGGCCACCGTGGCCGCGGCCTGGGTCGGGCGGCTGATCGCGGTGGCGCTGATCGCGCTGCCGGTCGGCTGGACTCTGGCCCACGGCGAGAACCTCGACTTGACCAACCTGATCTGGCTGGTGGCCATCGCCGTGTTCATGTGGATGGGTGCCAGCCAGTCGATCAAGGCCACCCGGGTCCGGGAGCGGCTGCCCAGCGTCTCGGCCCGGCGGCTGGCCCGCAAGGCCATCCCGATCCAGGCCGACCTGCCGCTGTCCGAGGCCGTCCGCCGGGCCGAAGAGGCCGGGGCGCGGGCCCTGGTCATCGTGGACTCCGAGAACGCCCCGATCGCCATCGTCAGCGAGTCCGCGGTGACGGCCACCCCGCCCGAACGGCGGCCGTGGATCGAGTCCGGCACGCTGGCCCGCCGGCTCGACCCGAGCCTGGTGCTGCCCGCCGGCCTGTCCGGCATGACCCTGATCGACGCGGTGCGCAAGGCCCCGGCCACCGAGTACCTGGTGGTCGAGCCGACCGGCCAGGTCTACGGGGTGCTGGCCGCCGCCGATCTGGACGGCGCGTTCGCCGGCGTCTGACCGGTAGCCTTCCGGCATGATTTCCACGCCCCGTGGCCCCTTCGAGGCGGGGGACCAGGTCCAGCTGACCGACCCCAAGGGCCGCCACCATCAGCTGGTGCTGACCCCCGGCAAGTCGTTCTTCACCCACCGCGGTTCGATCAGCCACGACGACCTGATCGGCCGCGAGGACGGCAGCGTGGTGACGGCCTCGGGCGGCACGCCCTACGTGGCCCTGCGGCCGCTGCTGGCCGACTACACGCTGGCCATGAAGCGCGGCGCGGCCGTGGTCTACCCCAAGGACGCGGCCCAGATCGTGGCCATGGCCGACATCTTCCCCGGCGCCCGGGTGATCGAAGCCGGCGCGGGCTCGGGCGCGCTGACCTGCTGGCTGCTGCGCGCGGTGGGGAAGGACGGCCGGGTCACCTCGTACGAGCGCCGCCCGGATTTCGCCGCCATCGCCCAGCGCAACGTCGAGCAGTTCTTCGGCGGGCCGCCCGCCCACTGGCGGCTCGTGCCCGGTGACTTCGGCGGCAAGGATGAGCCTGGTGGTGACGGCGCGACGGAAGAGGCGGGGGAGTCTGCGCTCTCAGCGGAAAATTTTGATGATCGAAGGTCGGTGGCCGCCGTCACCAGTCCGGACCGGGTCGCGGCCGAGCGTGCTGACCGGGTCGTGCTCGACATGCTCGCGCCCTGGGACAGCCTCGATGCCGCCACCCGGGCGCTGGTGCCCGGCGGCGTCATCTGCTGCTACGTGGCCACCACCACCCAGCTGTCCCGGGTGGTGGAGGCGCTGCGGGCTCAGCAGCGCTACGACGAGCCGTCTGCCTGGGAAAGCATGGTCCGCGGCTGGCACGTGGACGGGCTCGCGGTCCGCCCCGAGCAGCGCATGATCGGGCACACCGGCTTCCTGGTCACCGCCCGCCGGCTGGCCGATGGGGTGACCCCGCCGCCGCGCCGGCGCCGCCCGGCCAAGGGCGCCCACCCGGAGAGCGAAGAGGTCAGTTAACACTAACGAAATGTGTCTAAACCGTAACGATAAGCCGCCGCGGCCGCTTCAGCCGCTGCCGCGCGGGCATTAATCCAGTGGCAGATGTGCTTGGCCTAACGTGAGCCAGCAGGTTACGAATGGCTCGCCGATAGGTAGGGTCTAGGTAGTTCAGCCAGCGGAAGGAGGTGAGCGCCGTGAGTAACAGGGATGAGAGCTCACGTGCCTCACGGCACGACGATGAGGTCAAGGGCCTTGCCGCGCAGATCTCCTTCCTTGACGAGGAGATCGCCGCATTGCGTCGCAGGCTCGCGGATTCGCCCCGCCAGGCGCGGCTTCTCGAGGAGAGGTTGCGCGAGACCGAGGCCAGCCTGGCCGCCGTGACCGCGCAGAATGAGCGGCTCACCGGCACGCTTCGCGAGGCGCGGGACCAGATCGTCGCGCTCAAGGAAGAAGTCGACCGGCTGGCCCAGCCGCCGTCCGGGTTCGGCATCTTCCTGAGCGCCACCGGCGACAACACCGCCGACGTGTTCACCGGCGGCCGCAAGATGAGAGTGCACGTCAGCCCCTCGGTCGAGCTCGACGAGCTCCGGCCCGGCCAGGAGGTCGTGCTCAACGAGGCTCTCAACGTCGTGGTCGCCGAGGGCTACGAGTCGGCGGGCGAGATCGTGATGCTCAAGGAGCTGCTCGAGGACAGCGAGCG
This sequence comes from Streptosporangiaceae bacterium, assembly GCA_036495425.1. Taxonomy (GTDB): domain Bacteria; phylum Actinomycetota; class Actinomycetes; order Streptosporangiales; family Streptosporangiaceae; genus Bog-532. The sequence continues at coordinate 36,515 of DASXMW010000195.1, forward strand.
CGCGCTGGTCATCTCGCACTCCGACGAGGAGCGCGTGGTCCGGCTGGCCGACCCGCTGCGCGACTCGGTGCTGCGCAGCGGCGACTCGCTGCTGCTGGAGCCCCGCTCCGGCTACGTGTTCGAGCGGATCCCCAAGGCCGAGGTCGAGGAGCTCATCCTCGAAGAGGTCCCGGACATCGTCTACTCCGACATCGGCGGCCTGTCCGGCCAGATCGAGCAGATCCGGGACGCCATCGAGCTGCCCTACCTGCACGCGGACCTGTTCCGCGAGCATCAGCTGCGGCCGCCCAAGGGCGTGCTGCTCTACGGCCCGCCCGGCTGCGGTAAGACGCTGATCGCCAAGGCCGTGGCCAACTCCCTGGCCAAGCAGGTCGCGCAGAAGACCGCGGCCGACGGCGGCAAGGACTCGGCCGGGCGCAGCTTCTTCCTCAACATCAAGGGCCCCGAGCTGCTGAACAAGTACGTCGGCGAGACCGAGCGGCACATCCGGCTCGTGTTCCAGCGGGCCCGGGAGAAGGCCAGCGAGGGCATGCCGGTGATCGTGTTCTTCGACGAGATGGACTCGATCTTCCGCACCCGCGGGTCCGGGGTTTCCAGCGACGTGGAGAACACGATCGTCCCTCAGCTGCTGTCGGAGATCGACGGCGTCGAGGGCCTGGAGAACGTGATCGTGATCGGCGCGTCCAACCGTGAGGACATGATCGACCCGGCCATCCTGCGGCCCGGCCGGCTGGACGTCAAGATCAAGATCGAGCGCCCGGACGCCGAGGCGGCCAAGGACATCTTCTCCAAGTACATCCTGTCCGGCCTGCCGCTGCACGCCGACGATCTCGCCGAGCACGGCAGCTCGCCGGAGGCCACGGTGGACGCGATGATCCAGCGGGTCGTCGAGCGGATGTACACCGAGTCCGAGGAGAACCGCTTCCTCGAGGTGACCTACGCCAACGGCGACAAGGAGGTCCTCTACTTCAAGGACTTCAACTCCGGCGCCATGATCCAGAACATCGTCGACCGGGCCAAGAAGATGGCGATCAAGCAGTTCCTCGACACCGGCCAGAAGGGCCTGCGGGTGGCCCACCTGCTGTCGGCCTGCGTGGACGAGTTCAGCGAGAACGAGGACCTGCCCAACACCACCAACCCGGACGACTGGGCCCGTATCTCCGGTAAGAAGGGCGAGCGCATCGTCTACATCCGCACGCTGGTCTCCGGCAAGCAGGGTTCCGAGGCCGGCCGGTCGATCGACACCGTGGCCAACACGGGCCAGTACCTGTGATCTGCCGCCTGCGTATCCGGGACCTAGCTCCGGCCCGGCGGGCATAGGCTGGCGAGCATGAGCGTGCTGCGGGTGATGGGCACCGAGACCGAGTACGGGATCTCGGTGCCCGGCCAGCCAGGGGCCAACGCGATGGTCACGTCATCCCAGATCGTCAACGCCTACCAGGCGGCGACGGCGGCCCGGGCCCGGCGGGCCCGGTGGGACTTCGAGGAGGAGAATCCCCTCCGCGACGCGCGCGGGTTCGACCTGGCCCGGGAGAACGCCGACTCGACCCAGCTCACCGACGAGGACCTGGGCCTGGCCAACGTCATCTTGACCAACGGGGCCCGGCTCTACGTCGACCACGCCCACCCCGAGTACTCCACCCCGGAGTGCACCAACCCGCTGTCCGCGGTGATCTGGGACAAGGCCGGGGAGCGGATCATGGCCGAGGCGGCCGAGCGGGCCGCCACCATCCCCGGGGCCGCGCCGATCCAGCTCTACAAGAACAACACCGACAACAAGGGCGCCTCCTACGGCACCCACGAGAACTACCTGATGCGGCGGGCCACCCCGTTCGCCGACATCGTCCGCCACCTGACCCCGTTCTTCGTGACCCGCCAGGTCATCTGCGGGGCCGGGCGGGTCGGCATCGGCGCCGACGGCCGCGGCACCGGGTTCCAGCTCAGCCAGCGGGCCGACTTCTTCGAGGTCGAGGTCGGCCTGGAGACCACGCTCAAGCGGCCGATCATCAACACCCGGGACGAGCCGCACGCCGACCCGGAGAAGTACCGGCGGCTGCACGTCATCATCGGCGACGCCAACATGGCCGAGGTCGCCACCTACCTCAAGCTCGGCACCACCGCCCTGGTGCTGTCCATGATCGAGGACAAGTTCCTCAGCACCGCCGTGGACGGTGACCTGTCGCTGGAGTCGTCAGTGGCCGACCTGCGCGCCATCTCGCACGACCCGTCGCTCAAGCGCCTGGTCACGCTGCGGGACGGCCGCAAGATGACCGCGATCCAGCTGCAGATGGAGTACCTGGGGCTGGCCCGCAAGTACGTCGAGGACAAGTTCGGCTCCGACGTCGACCCCATGACCGCCGACGTGCTGACCCGCTGGGAGTCGGTGCTCAACCGGCTGGCCGAGGACCCCATGCAGCTGTCCCGTGAGCTGGACTGGGTGGCCAAGCTCGAGCTGCTGGAGGGCTTCCGGGCTCGCGACGGGCTGGCCTGGGACGCGCCCCGGCTCCAGCTCATCGACCTGCAGTACTCCGACGTCCGGCAGTCCCGCGGCCTGTACAACCGGCTGGCGGCCAAGGACCGGATGGTCAAGCTGGCCACCGAGAACCAGATTCGCCGGGCCATCGAGGAGCCACCCGAGGACACCCGGGCCTACTTTCGCGGCCGTTGCCTGCGCCAGTACGCCGAGTCGGTGGCCGCCGCGTCCTGGGACTCGGTCATCTTCGACATCCCGGGCCGCGAGTCCCTGCAGCGGGTGCCGACCCTGGAGCCACTGCGCGGCACCAAGAAGCACGTGGGTGGCCTGCTGGAGCGGGCCCGCACCGCCACGGACCTGGTGTCCGCCCTCACCGGTGACCAGTCGGGTCCGCAGGAGTAGCGCGTTGGCACGGTTGAACAGGGCGCTCGCGGGCGAAGATAGCTTTGGGGCAGGGAACACCCCCGATCGACGGAGGTAAACCAGGATGGCAACGAAGGACACGGGCGGCCAGCGCCAGACCAGCCGCCGGACCGAAGAAGCCGAGGACACCGAGGCTCAGTCGACCGCAGAGGTCAACGAGCGGCACGAGAAGCTCACCGACGACGTTGACGCGATCCTGGACGAGATCGACGAGGTGCTCGAGGAGAACGCCGAGGAGTTCGTGCGCTCGTACGTCCAGAAGGGCGGCCAGTAACCGGTCCCGATCCGGCTCCTGCGGGAGGTTCGCCGAAGGCTGACGCGCCCAGCGCGTCAGCCTTCGTGGTTGGTGCCGGTGGACCAGTAGGGTCAAACCAGTAGGGTCAGTTCAACGAACTTTCATATACGGAAGGATCCGCGTGGGCTCCGACTTCGATGAGTTCAGGCGTCCTGGAGCGTTCATGGCCCCCAGGATCTCGTCGTTCACCGACTTCCTGGCCGGCTACGCGCCGGACCTGCTGCCGGGGGCGATGGCCCGGAGGTCCCCGGCCACCGGCGCCGAGGGTGCCCCGTGGGCGCCCCCGTCCGGAGGCGGCGGCGGTGGCGGGCTGACCGATCTGCCCCACGCGACCACGATCGTCGCGGCGACCTTCGACGGCGGCGTGGTCATGGCGGGCGACCGCCGGGCCACAGCGGGCAACATGATCTCCAAGCGGGACGTGGAGAAGGTCTTCCGCAGCGACGAGTACTCCGCCATCGCCATCGCCGGCACGGCCAGCGTGGGCCTGGAGTTCGTCCGCCTGTTCCAGGTGGAACTGGAGCACTACGAGAAGATGGAAGGCCGCGCCCTGTCCCTGGAGGGCAGGGCCAACCGGCTGGCCACCATGATCCGTGGCAACATCGCCGCCGCCATGCAGGGCCTGGTCGCGGTGCCGCTGTTCGCCGGCTACGACGAGGACACCGGCCAGGGCCGGATCTACAGCTACGACGTGGCCGGCGGCCCGTACGAGGAGTTCCGGTTCCACTCGATCGGCTCCGGGTCGCTCTTCGCCCGCGGCTCGCTGAAGAAGCTGTACCGCGACGGCCAGTCGTCCCGGGAGGTCGTGCGGGCCTGCGTGCAGGCGCTGTACGACGCGGCCGACGATGACTCGGCCACCGGCGGCCCCGACCTGACCCGGCAGATCTTCCCGGTCGTGGCCGTGGTCGATGCCGACGGCTTCAGCCGGCTGTCCGACGCCGAGGCCGCCGAGGTGGCCCGGTCCGTGGTCGACGAGCGCATGCAGTCGCCCGACGGCCCCAAGGCCCCGCTCGAATAGCCAGCGTTCCGTCCCGCTCCGACGTCCCCGCCCAACTCGTCAGTAAAGGAAGCGCCCGCGGTGTCCATGCCGTTCTATGTGTCGCCTGAACAGGTGATGAAAGACAAGGCCGACTACGCGCGCAAGGGAATCGCACGTGGCCGCAGCGGAGTGGTCATCCAGTACGCGGGCGGCATCCTGTTCGTGGCCCCGAACCCGTCCCGCGCGCTGCACAAGATCAGCGAGATCTACGACCGGATCGCGTTCGCCGCCGTGGGCCGCTACAACGAGTACGAGAACCTGCGCAAGGCCGGCGTGACCTACGCCGACGTGACCGGCTACCAGTTCGACCGGCGCGACGTGACCGCCCGCGGCATCGCCAACTGGTACGCCCAGCAGCTGGGCACGATCTTCACCGAGAGTTCCAAGCCGTTCGAGGTCGAGATCATCGTGGCCGAGGTCGGCGAGAACATGGACGCCGACCAGATCTACCGCATCACCTTCGACGGCTCGGTGGCCGACGAGCACGGCTTCGCCGCCATCGGCGGCCAGGCCGACCAGGTGGCCACCGCGCTCAAGGAGCGCTACTCGGCCGAGATGTCGCTGACCGACGCGATGTCGGCCGCCCTGGCCGCGCTGGCCGCGCCCGGTAACGGGGAGGAGATGGCCGCGGGCCAGCTCGAGGTGGCGGTGCTGGACCGCACCCGCACCCACCGGACCTTCCGGCGCCTGCAGGGCGCCCGCCTGGAAGAACTCCTCCGTGAGACCCGCCCGTCCGGCACCGGCGGCAGCGGCAGCGGCAGCAGCACGCCCGGCGCCGGCGCCAGCGGCACCAGCCTGGCCGCGGCCGACGACGACGCGATCGGCCCCTCCGCCCCCGACGACGGCAACCCGACCCCGGGCACCTCGACCGACCCAGGCTGATCGCCCGGCCAGGCTAACCACTACGGCGCGGCGCGGTCAGCACCGACGCCGTCCAGGTGACCGCGGCCACCACCACCGCGACCACCAGCGGCACCAGCGGCAGGTGATAGCCGCCCCCGTGCCCGGCCGACGTGGCCCGGATGGCCGCGTTGGCCGGCGACCCGGACGCGGCGATGGCCGCGATGGCCACCGCCGCCGTCGACATCATGGCGTAGCCCCGGTGCTGAATCAGCGGCGGATTGCACAGCGCCCCGATGGCCGACCCGATCAGCAAACAGGTCACCCCCGCCACCAGCCCTTCCATCGCCAGCGCTCCCATGCCGTGCCGCGGACGCGCCGTCGTGGCCAGCTCGAACCCGGCCCCCAGCACCGCCAGCACCACCCCGCCCGCCAGCGCCACCAGCAACGTGGCCACCTGCGCCCGCCGCGGCCCGCCCGCCGTCCCCGCACACGCCCGCGCCGCCCCCGGCTCCATCGTCAGCGCCGCCCGGGTCAGCCAGCCCACGGCCGGCACCAGCATCGCGCTGCTCCACCCCAGCCCATCGGTCAGCGGCATCCCCCCGAACGACCCCGCCACCACCGTCGCCGCGAACAACACCACCGGCGGCACCCACCGCACCGACCGCCCCAGCAACGCCCCCTCATACCGCACCATCGCGATCATTCAGCCGCCACCCGCTCGACGTGCACGTCCCCCTCCGCCGCCAGAAGCCATCGCAGCAAGTTGTCCGACTCACTGGCCCGCACCCGCACCCACCCGGGTTCCGCCGCCACCACCCCACCCCGCGCCCGCACCGCCGCCAGCCCACCCCGATACCCAGCGAACTCAATAACAATCGTTTGCATCCCCGCCGGCACTCCGGCAAATTCAGAATCCCCGCCAATCCCCGCAGCCCCTGCGTACCCAGCACCTCCTGCAGCCCCAGCAACCCCTGCAGCCCCTATGTACCCAGTACCCCCCGCAGCACCTACGCACTCAGTAACCCCCGCAGCCCCGTTCGCCCCAGGAAGCTCATCTAGCCGACCGTCGCTCAGAGACCACTGCACGCTCACCCGGCCGGCCAGCCGGGCCGGGTCGTGGTCGACGAAGATCACCGTGGCCCCCTCGGCCAGCCGCTCCGTCACCATGGTGTCCAAGGTCGACCGGGCCACGGCGTCCAGCCCGGTCCAGGCCTCGTCCATGACCAGCAGCCCGGGCCGGCCCAGCAGCGCCTGGGCCACCGCCACCTTCTGGCTGGTGCCCTTGGACAGTTCCCGCAGGGGCAGGCTCGCGTACGGCCCGAGCCCCAGCCGGTCGATCGACCCGCTGACGGCGGCGTCCAGCGGCCTGCCTCGCAGCCCGTGCAGCCGCCCCAGGTGAGTCAGGTAGCCGTGCGCGGTGAAAGGCAGCGCGGGCGGGAACCGCTCCGGCACGTAGCCCGCCCGGGGCCGGTCGGTGATCCGGCCCCGGCTCGGCACCGAGGCCCCGCTGATCAGCCGCAGCAGCGTCGACTTGCCGCAGCCGTTGGGCCCGGTGACCCGGATCAGCTGCCCGGGGGCGAGGTCCGCGTCGATGTCGAGTAGCACCCATGGACCCCGTACCCGGTACCGCTTGCTGATGCCCCGCAGCCTCACGCGATCAGCCTAGACCGCTCAGCCGGACCGCTCAGGACACTCCCGGCCGGGCACGCAGGACCCTCCCGGCAGGGCCGCTCCCCAACCTTCGAAAAAATCAGAGCGGGATGTTGCGGTGGCCGCCGCGGGCCTGCGGGGCCTCGGCGATGGCCCGGGCGATCATCTGCCGGGTGTGGTTGGGGTCGATGACCTCATCCACCACGCCGATGTCCACCGCCCGCTGCAGGCCGCCCACGGTCCGCTCGTGCTCGGCGGCCAGCTCGGCCTCGGTCTCGGACAGCTTCTCCGGCTCGGTCGTGGCCAGCTGGCGCCGCTTCAGGATCCGGATCGCGGCCACCGAGCCCATCACCGCCACCTGCGCGTCCGGCCAGGCGTAGACCTTGGTCGCGCCCAGCGAGCGGGAGTTCATGGCGATGTAGGCCCCGCCGTAGGACTTGCGGATGACCACGGTGACCCGGGGCACCACGCATTCGGCGAAGGCGTGCAGCAGCTTGGCCCCGCGGCGGACCACGCCGTCCCACTCCTGGCCCACGCCGGGCAGGTAGCCAGGGGTGTCGACCAGAACCACCAGCGGGATCCCGAACGCGTCGCACATGCGGACGAACCGCGCCGCCTTCTCCGCCGAGACCGAGTCCAGGCAGCCACCCAGTCGCAGCGGGTTGTTGGCCACCACGCCGACCGTGCCGCCGCCGAGCCGCCCCAGCGTGGTCACCAGATTCGGGGCCCACTTCGGGAACAGCTCGACCCCGGGTTCGTCCAGTAGCTGGTCGACGATCGGGTGCATGTCGTAGGCGCGGCGCGGGGAGTCCGGCATCAGCCCGGCGAAGTCCTCGTCCGGCACGTCCGCGGAGACCTTGCCGTGATCGGTGAGCAGCTCAGCCAGCTTGCGGGCCTGCCCGATGGCCTCGGCGTCGGTCTCGGTCACGATCGCGGTCACACCGGACCGGCGCGAGTGCGGCTCGGGCCCGCCGAGCCGGGCCATGTCCACGTCCTCGCCGGTCACGCTGCGCACCACGTCCGGGCCGGTCACGAAGATCCGGCCGTGCCCGGACAAGATGGTGATGTCGGTCAGGGCCGGTCCGTAGGCCGCGCCGCCCGCGGCCGGCCCGAGCACTACCGAGATCTGCGGCACGGCGCCGGATGCCCGGGTCATGGCCGCGAACACCGCGCCGACCGCATGCAGGCTGGCCACGCCTTCGGCCAGCCGGGCGCCGCCCGAGGCCCACAGGCCGATGACCGGCACCCCGCGGGTCACCGCCTCGTCGTAGGCGGCCACGATCGCGGCGCAGCCCGCCTCGCCCATGGCCCCGCCCTGGGTGCGCGGGTCGGAGGCGAAGGCCACCGCGCCGGTCCCGTGGATCAGGCCGGTGCCGGCGATGGCGCCGCTGCCGTCGTCCTCGGTGATCAGGTCGAGCGAGCCCGGGTCGAACAGCGCTTCCAGCCGGACGGTCGGGTCGCGCGGCAGGCTGACGCTATCGTCCGCGGCCTGGGCCGGCGCGGGCACGGCCGGGCGTGAGTTATCGAGAACGGTCACCTGAATGCTCCTTACCGGCGGCTAGGCCGCGGTGAAGACGAGTGAGACATTGTGACCGCCGAACCCGAAGGCGTTGTTGAGCACCGCCATCGGCTCCCGGCCGGCCTGGGACAGCGGCCGCGGCTCTGGGGCCACCGTCACTTCGATACCATCGTCCGGAACTTCGAGGTTGATCGTGGGCGGGGCCACCCGGTCCCGCAGGGCCATGATGGCGGCCACCGATTCGATCGCGCCCGCTCCGCCCAGCAGGTGCCCGGTCATGGACTTGGTGGACGAGACCACCACCTGGTCCGCGGCCGAGCCGAGTGCGGCCTTGATGGCCTGGGCCTCCAGCACGTCGCCTTCGGGGGTGGAGGTGGCGTGCGCGTTGACGTGGGTGACCTGCTCCGGGTCGACCTGGGCGTTGGCCAGCGCCCGCTGCATGGCCAGCTTCACCCCGGTGCCCTCCGGATGCGGGTGGGCGATGTGGTGGCCGTCCGAGGAGTAGCCGGCCCCGGCCGCGATGGCGTAGACGTTCGCGCCCCGGGCCCGCGCGTGCTCGGCCGACTCCAGCACCAGCATGCCGGCGCCCTCGCCGAGCACGAACCCGTCCCGGCCCTTGTCGAACGGCCGGGACGCCCGCTCCGGTTCGTCGTTGCGCAGCGACAGCGCCCGCATCACCGCGAACGCGCCCAGGTTCAGGGCCATGATCGCGGCCTCGGTACCACCCGCGACGACCACGTCGGCCCGGCCCGCCCGGATCATGTCGATGGCGTAGCCGATGGCCTCGGCCCCGGACGCGCACGCGCTGACCGTCGAGTGCGCCCCGGCCATGGCCCCCAGCTCGATGCTGATCAGGCCGGCCGAGCCGTTCGGCATCAGCATGGGCACGGTGAAGGGCACGATCCGCTGCCAGCCCTTCTCCTTGAGCACGTCGTAGGCGGCCAGGGTGGAACCGATCCCGCCGATCCCGCTGGTCACCGAGACGCCGAGCCGCTCCGGGTCCACCTCGGGTGAACCCGCGTCGGCCCAGGCCTCGCGGGCGGCGATGACCGCGAACTGCTCGCAGCGGTCCATCCGGCGCGCCTGGACCCGGCCCACGATCTCCGCCGGGTCGACGGCCGCGACCCCCGCGATGCGCGCGGGCAGATCCTTCACCCAGTCCTCGGTCAGCGCCCTGACTCCGCTTTTACCGGCCAGCATTCCTGACCAGGTTGATGCGACGTCGCCGCCGAGAGGTGTGGTTGCGCCCAGTCCCGTGACGACGACGCTCCTGCCGTCTGTGCCCACTGTGATCGGCTCCTCAGTACTCGTCCCGCCGGGCCCGGTGGTCAGGCCCGGGCGGGTGAACCCGCTCCGCTGACCAGATGGTCAGCTGGCGTTCTTGTGCACGTAATTGATGACGTCCTGGACGGTCTTCAGGTCCTTGAGCTGGTCGTCCGGGATCTCCACGCCGAACTTGTCCTGCGCGGCCACGGCGATCTCGACCATGGAAAGCGAGTCGATGTCGAGGTCGTCCACGAAGCTCTTCTCCGGGGTCACCTCGTCGGCGGGCACGCCCGCGATCTCGTCGACAATTTCCCCGAGACCCTGAAGGATTTCCTGCTCGCTCACTGCCATCTGCCTGCTATCTCCGATCGATTTGGTTGGTTCTGCGGCCACGGGTTCGCACCCGCCGGGCCGAAGTTCGGTCAGGGTACCGTGATCACCTGCGCCGCGTAGCACATGCCCGCGCCGAAGCCCATCAGCAGTACCGGGCTGCCGGACGGCAGCTCATCGCGCTCCACCATCCGGGCCAGAGCCAGCGGGATCGACGCCGATGAGGTGTTGCCGGCGTACTGGATGTCGTCGGCCACCCGCTCCCGCGGCACCCCGATCTTGCGGGCCAGTGCCTCGACGATGCGCAGGTTGGCCTGGTGCGGCACGAACGCCTGCAGATCGCCCGGCTTGATCCCGGCGCGCTCGCACGCCTCCAGCGCGGTCGGGTACAGCTCGGTGGTCGCCCAGCGGAACACCGACTGGCCCTCCTGGAACAGGAACGACGTGCGGTCCTTGATCACGATGCGATCGGCGATGGCTCCGGCGCTGCCCCAGGCCACCGGGCCGATGGCCGGCTCGTCCTGCGGATCGGCCACCGGGCCGACCACGGCCGCCCCGGCGCCATCGGCGAAGATGATCCGGGTCGACCGGTCCAGCGGATCGATCCAGGCCGACATCTTCTCCGACCCGATGAGCAGCACGTTGCGGGCGCTGCCGGCCCGGATCGCGTCAGCCGCGTTGGCCAGCCCGTAGCAGAAGCCCGCGCAGGCCGCGTTGATGTCGTAGGCGCCTGGCGCGTGGATGCCCAGCCGGCTGGCCACGCCCGCCGACATGTTCGGGATCGGGGCCTCGGTGCTGCAGGTGGCCACGATGACCAGGTCGATCTCGGACAGGCCGACCCCGCTGTTGGCGATGGCCTTGCCCGCCGCGGCCACGGCCATGTCGGCCACGGTCTCGTCGGGCCCGGCGATCCGGCGGCTGATGATGCCGACACGGCTGCGGATCCACTCGTCGCTGGTGTCCATGACGGCCGCGAGGTCGTCGTTGGTCACCACGTTGTCCGGCTGATAGCCGCCGAAGGCCAGAATCTTGGCTCCTGCGACCGGTTGGGGTAGGCGCATGTGCGTGACCAGCGGTTATTCTGCGCCGTCGGGCAGCAGGCGCGCCACCGGCTGGCCCAGGGCCACCGGGTCGCCGTCCTGCACCAGCCACTCGATGATCGCGCCGCGCCACGGGGCCACGATGGCCTGCCGGTCGCGCCGGGCCTCGATGTGCCCGACCACGGTGCCGTCCACCGCGTCCTCGGCCGCGGCAGCGTGGAAGATACCCCGCTGCGGAGCCACCACCAGCCGCCAGTCGGGCAGCTCACCCGCGACGGCCGCGCTGAGCTCGGCGTCCCAGTCGTATTCCTCGGAAACGTGGCCGGGAACAGCCCCGGCGGGCAGCGAGATGGTCATGATCCCTCCACAGGGTCAGCAGGTGCGGAACCGGCGTCGCTGCCGAATTCGGCGATCAGTTTGCGGGCGGCGTCCAGGTCGTCAGGGCTCTTCACGGCCTGCAGGGTCACTCCCGGCAGGGCCCGGCGGGCGATGCCGGTCAGCGTCCCGGCCGGCGGTAGCTCGATCAGCGCCTGCACGCCGCGGTCGGCCAGAGTGCGCTGGCACTCGTCCCAGCGGACCGGGCGCGCCACCTGGCCGACGATACGGTCCAGCCAGTCGGTGCCCGACGTGACCACGGCGCCGTCCCGGTCGGACAGCAGGATGATCCGCGGGTCGCTGACCGTCACGGTCGCGGCCGCAGTGCGCAGCGCGTCCACCGCGGGCGCCATGTGCTCGGTGTGGAACGCGCCCGCCACCGACAGCGGCCGAAGCCGGGCCTTGGGCGGCGGGTCGGCCGCGAACGCGGCCAGCTGCTCGAGCGTGCCCGCCGCCACGACCTGGCCGGCCGTGTTGATGTTGGCCGGGGTCAGCCCGTGGGCCTCGACCGAGGCCAGTACTTCCTTCTCATCGCCGCCCAGCACGGCGGTCATCCCGGTCGGCGTGACCGCCGAGGCCGCGGCCATGGCCTGGCCGCGCACCGCGATCAGGCGCAGCGCGTCCGCTGGGCTCAGCACACCCGCGATCGCGCCCGCGGCCAGCTCACCGACGCTGTGCCCGGCCGTGGCCAGGCCCGGCCCGGAGGCCGGCAGCTCGTCGAGCAGCGCTGTCGCGGCGGCCAGGGCGGCCGCGACTAGCAGCGGCTGGGCGACCGCGGTGTCCCTGATTTCTTCTTCGGTGCCGGTCGTGCCGTACCGGACCAGATCGACCCCGGCCAGCTCGGACCACCCGGCGAGCCGTTCGGCCACACCAGGGACGTCGAGCCAGGGCGAGAGGAAGCCGGGGGTCTGAGCCCCCTGGCCAGGAGCAGTAATGACCAGCACCGTCCTAGCCTGCACTGTAGAAGTTCGCCACACCCATCACGGACACGACGAAAATTCGGGGTCCGGCTTTGTACCGTTCCGACAAATAGCGTTCACCTGGGGGTCACCAGGCTGTTGCGCGGTGCTGTGATCATGCCCGTGGCCGGCGTTGGTATAGCGTCAATTGGGCAGCGACACGTCAATACGTCCCCATGAGGAACGGTGATCGGTGATGACTGACTCCGTCAGCGACAGTTCCATCGACGGGCCGCCTGCTCCCTCACCGCTGGAACCACTCGGGGAAGCAGAATGCTGGGACCTGCTCCGCGGGGTCGGCATCGGCCGGGTGAGCTACTCGGGCCGGTTCGGGCCGATGATCCTGCCGATCAACTTCCAGGTGCGGGACGAAGCGATCTACTTCCGGGTCGCCGAGCACGGTCCGACCGGCGAGGACCTGCGCACCGGCATCGCGCATGCCGACTACCAAGTGGCCTTCCAGGCCGACCAGTTCGAACCGCGGACGCGCAGCGGCTGGAGCGTGCTCATGCAGGGCGACGTGCACCCGATGGAATCCGACGAAGAGCGTACGACCGTGGCCCAGATCTGCGTCGAATCCTGGGTCTCCGGCCCGCGCGAGCTGTTCATGCGCATCACGCCCGTCCACCTGTCCGGGCACCGCATCGGCCGCGGGGCGGACGCCGGATGACCGACCGCGACTTCCCCCAGATGGCGGTGGAGGTCAACCACGTCGAGCCGGCCCCGCGCCGGGTCCGCGGCTACCTGGGTAACGAGCTGATCTTCGACACCACCGCCGCCCGCTACGTGTGGGAGATCCCGTACTACCCGCAGTACTACATCCCGGTCGCCGACATCGACACCCGCTTCCTGACCGACGAAGGCATGGCCCAGAGCACCCGCCGCGGCCCCGCCCACCGCCACGGACTCCAGGCGGGCGGCCAGACCCGCCCCGGCGCGGTCCGCCTCTACGGCGGCGACGCCATCCCCGGCGTCGCCGGCACCGCCCGCTTCGAATGGAACGCCCTCGACGCCTGGTACGAAGAAGACGAGGAGATCTTCGTCCACCCCCGCAATCCCTACGCCCGCGTCGACGCGCTCCGCTCCCACCGCCACGTCCGGGTGTCCCTCGAGGGTGTGACCCTGGCCGAGACCAGCAGCCCGGTCCTGGTCTTCGAGACCGGCCTGCCCACCCGCTACTACATCGACCGCACGGACGTGTCGTTCGCTTACCTGGTCCCCGCCGACACCCAGACCGCCTGCCCCTACAAGGGCGTCACCACCCAGTACTGGTCGGTCCGCCTCGATTCCGGCCCCATCCCCGCCGAACACCAGGATTTGGCGTGGTCCTACAACTTCCCCACCCGCCAGCTCCTCCCCATCGTCAACCTGATCGCCTTCTACAACGAGAAGCTGGACCTGGAAATCGACGGCCGCCCCCTCCCGCGCCCTCACACCCACTTCTCCTGACCCGCGCGACCCACGCCCCCGCGCCCGCCCACCCCGGCGCCTGATAACAGCAAGAAGCGCCCAGCCCGCCCCGCCGCGCCGCGCCAGGTCAGCCCGCCCGCGGGGACGCCCATTCCAGCTCGTCCGCTGGGACGCCCGACTCCAGCCCGCCCGCGGGGACGCGCAATCCCAGGCCGCCGCAGGGACCCTCGCCTCAATTGACGCACGGGTCACGCCCAATTCCTTAAGCAGGCCGCGCCGCAGTCCGCCGACGCCCCGGCAGTCCCCCGACGCTCCGGCAATCCCCCCAGCCGCCGCGAAGATCAACGCCGGAACCTCGCAGAGATCGATCGTGGGTGTTGACGCCGCTTTCTGTCGGGTTTACGGTACCCGGGAAAAGCTATTCCCACTCGCGAGCCTGACCTCCAGGGGAGCCACCGTGAAGCGATTCGTGTCCATCCTGACCGTGCTCGCGCTGGCCCTCCTCGCCCTGGCCCAAGCCGCCCAAGCTACCCCGGCCTCACCCACCCGCCCCAGCGCCGCCACCCAGGGCACCGTGACCACGCCTACGACCGGCATTTCAACCAAATCGAACGCCTCGGCGACTTCAACCGAGAACCTCTCCGTTGACCTCGGCGACAGCACAGGGGCGTTCCAGCATGGCGCGGACGGGAGCCTGTACGGGCTGTATGACCAGGGTGTGCCGTCGGACAACCTGATCCAGGGCATGGGCCTGCAGACCACGGACACCAAGGCGCAGGACGGACAGCAGCACCCTGGATCGGACGCGCTGGAGATCGCGAAGCCGTTCGCGGACAGCGGCGGCGGCGACCTCTACATCTACATGACCGACGTCTACCGCAACTTCCCCTATGAGCGCACGAGCTACGCCCAGTATCAGGGGTACCTGCGGACCGAGGTCAAGCAGGACCTCACCTCGCCGTACCGGAACGGGATCGTGCTCGTGCCCTACAACGAGCCCGACGGCAACTGGTTCGCCGGGCTACAGGACAACGCGACCACCCTGGCCGCGTTCGAAGCCGAATGGCTGCAGACTTATCAGCTGATCAAGGGCCTGTGGCCACAGGCCCGGATCGCCGGGCCGAACTTCTTCCAGTACCAGGGCCAGGCCCTGACCTCGTTCCTGACCTACTGTCAGCAGAACCACTGCCTGCCCGACATCATCACCTGGCACGAGCTGAACAACTCGTCGACCATCGGGCCCGACGTGGCCGCGTTCCGCGCCGCCGAGGCCCCGCTCGGGCTGAACCTGCCGGTCAGCCTCGACGAGTACGCCGCGCGCTACCAGCTGACCAGCCCCGGCCGGATGGTCGAGTGGCTGTCGGCCATCAACGCCGCCAAGGTCAGCGGCGACCTGCCCTACTGGAACGAGAACGGCACCCTGAGCGACTCGACCTCGCAGCAGAACATCCCGAACGCCCAGTGGTGGCTGTACCACTGGTACTCGTCGCTGGCCGGTCAGGCCATGCAGGTCACGCCGCCGCAGGGCAGCACGGACAACACCCTGCAGGCGGTGGCCTCGCTGGACCGCACTCAGCGCCAGGCCCGGATCATCCTCGGCGGCGGCCCCCCGGGCCAGGCCGACGTCACGGTCAAGCACGTCAACCCCGCGGTGTTCGGCCGTACGGTGCACGCCACCGTGCTGCAGGACGGCTGGAGCGGCATGACCGGCGCCGCGGCCGCGCCCACCCGCATCGCCGACACCGACGTTCCAGTCTCGGCTGATGGCTCGGTGAGCCTGCCGGTGAACATCACCGGCCCGGCCAGCGGCACCAGCTGCGACGCCACCGGTCCGCGGGTGGCGGGCAAGCTCGGCAACGCCGTCTCGCTCTGCGGCAACAACGAGTACACAAAGCTGCCGTCGGGGATCGTCAGCGGCCTGCACGACTTCACCATCTCGGCCTGGGTGAACCCGTCGGCCAACAGCGCCTGGTCGCGGGTGTTCGACTTCGGCAACGGCACCAGCGACTACATGTTCCTGACCCTCAACGCGGGTGGCGGCCCGATCCGCTTTGCCATCACCAACTCCGGCGCGGGCGGCGAGCAGCAGATCAACGGCACCGGCTCGCTGCCGCTCAACACCTGGTCCCACGTGGCCGTCACCGTGTCCGGCAACACCGGCACCCTGTACGTGGACGGCAAGGTGGCCGGGACCAACACCAACATGACCGTGCACCCGGCTGACCTGGGCACCACGACCCAGAACTACCTGGGCCGTTCCCAGTTCCCGACCGACCCCTACCTGAACGGCGAGCTCGACGATGTCGGCATCTACTCTTCGGCGCTGTCCGCCGATCAGGTCGCCACCCTGGCGTCCGGCCAGCCCGCGGCGGGCGACGTCGCGGACTACAAGTTCGACGAGACCGGCGGCGCCACCGCCACCGACTCTTCCGGCAACGGCCGCGACGCCACCATCGTCTCCGATCCGCAGCAGCCCACCTCGATGGACGCCTACGAGATCATCCTCAGCCCCGGCGGCACCGGCTCGGCCACCCCGGCCGACGGCACCAGCCCACTCAGCTACGCCGCCGCCAACGCCACCATGACCGGCACCGGCTGGAACATCAACACCGAAGGCACCCCATCCAACCTGGGCGGTTTCGCCACCTACGCCGACCAGGACGTGGGCGGCCTGCGGACCGGGTCGTCCACGGTGATCACGTTCAACGTCAACGTGCCACATACCGGCGACTACCTGATGCGGGTGTTCGACGGCAGCGACGCCCAGGCGTCCGACGTGTCCGGCCCGACCAATATCTTCGCCCGGGTCGATAACGGCCCGCCGACCGAGATCTGGCTGCCCGACGCCTACAACTGGGTGATCTGGAACTACGGCACAGCCCAGCTGCACCTGACCGCGGGCACCCACACGATCAGCCTGTCCACAGTGGGTGCGAACGGGGCGGCCACCACGGGCGACGCCATCATCGACAAGATCGACCTCACCCCGCAGTCCGCCTCCGGCGCGGTGATCTACGAGGCCGAGCAGGCCCAGCTGGACCATGGCGCCCACGCCGACTACACCCGCCAGGGCCAGTCCGGCGCGGGCGTGGCCGACATCGGCCACGGTCAGGGCGCCACGTTCTGGGTGTATTCGGCCGCCGACGGATACTCCGACCTGGCCTTCCGCTCCCGGGGCCAAGGCGCGGCCGGAGTCAGCGTCAACGGCCTGCCGCTGTCCGGAGACCTGCCCTCGGGCGGCGGGCGTTCATGGTCGACGCAGACCGACCGGGTCTACCTCAGCGCCGGCATCAACAAGGTGGTCGTGTCCGGGCGCGGGGGAGCAGTGACCCTGGACAAGCTGACCGCGACTCCAGCGGCGGCCGTGGCCGCCGGTGCGGCCAGTAGCGCGCGCACCTACCAGGCCGAGAACGCCGCCCTGGCCGGCACGGCCAAGGTCGCCACCGGCTACAGCCAGGCCAACGGCAGCGTGGTCACCGGCGTCGGCGGCGGCGCCGCGAACTCGCTCACGTTCACCGTGCAGGCCCCGGCAGCCGGTTCCTACGGCATGACCGTCCGCTACGCCAACAACCAGGGCATCATCGCCAACCACTACAACCCCGACCTCTTCACCGCCCCCGCCGACATCAGCGTCAACGGCGGCCGCACCTTCCACGTCAACTTCGCCAACACCTTCGACTGGAACCAGTTCTGGAGCCTCACCGTCCCGGTCAAGCTGCACGCCGGCAGCAACACGATCAAGTTCATCGCCAACCCCCAGTACAACTGGGACGGCACCACCATCGGCACCATCTACTCCGGCAGCGACATCGGCGACCCTCTCCGCTCCCAGACCGCCCCCAACATCGACCAGATCACCCTGGCTCCCTTCCAGGCGAAGGCCACCGGCTCTACGCCGTAAGGCAACTCCCGCTCGGGGACTCGGATCCTCGGGTCCTCGGCGCTCGGGCGGGGGTGGTGGCGGGCGGCTGGTCAGACGATGTACTGGGTGGGCCCGGTGATGTAGGAACGGCCCGATGGCGTGTTCCAGACGAACACGCCCGGCTCAGGCTGGGTCAGCCGCCATCCGCGGGCCTGTTTGACCTGGTGATGGTGCCGGCAGAGCGGTCCGAGGTTGCATTCGCAGGTCCGGCCACCCTGACCGAACGGGTCGGTGTGGTCGTCGTCGCAGACGATGGCGGCCATGCGGCAACCGGGCGCGGTGCAGTAGCCGTTGCGGGTCTGGATGAGGTGCCACAGCGACGGCGGAGGCCGATAGTGCGGGCTTTCCCTGGTGTGGTCGCAGGCCGATCCGGCCATGGCGGTCAGTTTCATGGTGAAGCGCCAGCCCGATTCGGCGGGTGTGGTCCGCGGGACGGGCCCGGTCCGCGGGACGGGTCCGGTCGGCGTGATCGGTGCGGCGCGCGATCTGATGGGGTCACTGGTTCCGCAGGGCGGATCGCTCACGGGTTGAATGCGGGTGGCGCAGCCATGGCCGACAGCCTGGCCTTGATCATTGGTGACGGTGACGCACCAGCGGATGCCAGGTTGGCCCATGGCGCCATTGGCCAGCTGACGGGCGGTCGATCCGGTGATCGGCCAAAATCCATTCAACTGGCCCGGTCCGTCATCGAAACCGGCCAAGGTACGGAGCGGAACGGTGAGGTTGATGTGTCCGGTGAGCCGCCGGGGCTCGACCTCGTCCGCTCGCCCACCGGGCGCGGGGGCGGGCGCCGGGCCGCCAGCCGAGGAGGACAAGTCGGCCGACGAGCACGAGCCGGCTGGGCCGGAAGAAGGCGAGCCGAGTGGAGTGGGCGAGCCATCGGGAGCCGGCGA
>DASXMW010000196.1:0-12630 GCA_036495425.1 Streptosporangiaceae bacterium
CCCGCCACACGGCCCGCAGCCCTGCCCTCAGCACTGGTCTCATGCCGGCATGGTCACCCGCCCCACCGACAATCCGCCCGAACCCAGGCACGCCAGTGATTCAAAGCATCTTTTGGGTCGAAAGAAACTCACGCGGCCTGCCTCACACCGTCAGCGGAGCCACCCGCCCCAGCCTCGACCACCCACGCCCCCGCGCCACAGCCAGCCCGTCCCGGTCCCACCCCCCTGGGCCCCGGCGCCCCGTCACCCGGGCTTTGTGTGCGGAAACTGCTGCCATCACAGCATGAATTGACCACGTTCTGACGTTCAGCGCTGGTCGCGGCCGGGCCTGGTCTTGATCGATGGAGCTTTACTCTCCCTCTCGCCGGAGCAAGGCTCCATCGATCATGGAATGCCTAGAAGCGATGAGACCGGTGGGGCGTGGGCGGCGCGGGGGGCCCAGGACGGCGGGGTCGCTGGGGCGTGCGGGGCTGGTGAGCTGCGCGAGGGTCCTGCTGACGCCGGGAAGCGGGCCCGCAGGCCGGGCACGCCACACTAATCACTTCTACAACAAGCCTTAGCACCGTGGCCCCCAATGGCTGGTCACCCCGCGCCACAGCCAGCCCGTCCCGGGCCCACCCTGGGCCCCGACGCCCGCCCCGTTTCAAAGTCTCATAGATCACACGCGCAACACCCGCGGCTGCCTCCACCCCTTGACTTATGCAGGTAGTTACCTGCATATTGGAGGCGTGGTTGAGACGGGTGATGAGGACGCGGTGTTCCGGGCGCTGGGCGACCCGACGCGACGGGTGCTGCTGGACCGGTTGCGCGAGCGGAACGGGCAGACGCTGGGCGAACTGTGCGGGCCGCTGGACATGGCCCGGCAGTCGGCGACCCAGCACCTCGGCGTGCTGGAGGCCGCAAGCCTCATCACCACGGTCCGCCGGGGGCGGGAGAAGCTGCACTACCTGAACCCGGTGCCGCTGTGGGAGATCGAGCGGCGCTGGATCGGAAAGTTCGAGCGCCCGCGGCTGGCCGCGCTGAGCGCCATCAAGGATCAGGCCGAGCACCAGGAGGAGATCATGGCCGGAGAGCGGCCGGGCTACGTGTACGTCACCTACATCGAGAGCTCACCCGAGCGGGTCTGGCAGGCGCTGACCGACGCCGACCTGACCGCCCGGTACTGGGGTCACAGCAACGTGTCCGACTGGCAGCCCGGCTCGGCCTGGGAGCACGTCCGGGTGGACGGGTCGGGCGTCGCCGACGTGGCCGGCACGATCATCGAGTCCGTGCCACCGGAGCGGCTGGTCCTAACCTTCGACGCGCCGGGAGAGCCACCGGCCGGCGGACCCTCACAGGTGACCTTCGATATCGAGCGGTACCACGAGATCGTGCGGCTCACGGTCGTGCACGAGAACCTGGCCGACCAGGCCGCTCTGGACGCCATCTCGGCGGGCTGGCCCGCGGTGTTCGCCAACCTCAAGTCGCTGCTGGAAACCGGCCACGTGCTGCCGAACCCGCCCTGGGAGATGCACGCCGACCTGCGGGCCGCCCAGCTGGCCAAGCAGGAGCGTTAGGCCCGAACAGCGAACCCGGATGCGCGGGCAGTCTGAACCGGACCGCTCGATCGCTATCGCGGGGCCCCCGTCCCCCTTCCCCTGACGACGAGTGCCCCTGCCAAAGTGACCAGTACCCGCGCATCCGGGAACTTGCTGGCGACACTAGAAACCGCGGGGGAGGGGCGTCAACACAGCCTGTGGATAACCCTGTGGAAGACGTGGGGAATCGCCGGCGTGTTGCTGGGGAAATCCGTCTCGCAAGCCTGTGGATTTCGCCGAACGCAATTGTCGGCGCCCGCTCTCAACTGGCCGAACGCCCTCCACCCCTTGTGGAGAAAAGATTTCTGGCCGGGGCCGGGGTCAGGACTCCTTGGGCCCCTCGGGATCGCCGGGACCCCCGGCTTCGGGGCCGGCCTCACCCGCCTCACCCGCATCACCCGAATCACCGGGACCACCAGCCTCACCCGAGTCCGAGCCCGAGCCCGAGTCTGAATCCGCGGAGTCCTGGGTCAGCGAGTCCACGTCCAGTTCGGAGAAGTCCAGCTCCGGGTGGCCGCGCACGAAACCCTCGGGGTCGTCCAGGTCCTCGGCGGTCGGCATCAGGTCCGGGTGGCCCCAGACCGCGTCCCGGCCCTCGACCCCGCGGGCCTCGGTCAGGCTCTGCCAGATGGTGGCCGCCTCGCGCAGCCGGCGGGGGCGCAGTTCCAGGCCGACCAGGGTGGCCATGGTCCGCTCGGCCGGGCCGCCGGTGGCCCGGCGCCGCCGGATCGCCTCGGCCAGCGCGCTGGCGTGCGGCAGCCGGTCGGTGGCGGCCGCGTCGACCACGGTGGAGACCCAGCCCTCGACCAGGGCCAGCGCGGTCTCCAGCCGGGCCAGGGCCAGCTTCTGGGCCTCGGTGTTCTCGGGCCGGAACAGCTCACCGCCGGCCAGCGCGTCGCGCAGCGCCTCGGGGTTGCTCATGTCGATCTGCGGCATGGCCTCTTCCAGCCGGGACAGGTCGACGGTCATGCCCTTGGCGTAGGCCTCGACCGCGCCGAACAGGTGCGCGGTCAGCCAGGGCACGTGCGCGAACAGCCGGTGGTGGGCGGCCTCGCGCAGGGCCAGGTACAGCCGGACCTCACTCGCGTCCATACCGAGACCCTCGCCGAACGCGGCCACCCCGGGCGGCAGCAGGGCCGCGGTGCCCTTGGGCCCGAGCGGCAGCCCGATGTCGAACGACCCGGTGACCTCGCCGGCCAGCTCGGCCACGGCCGCGCCGACCTGGCCGCCGATCATCGCCCCGCCGACCTGCTTCATCATCGCGCCCAGGCCGCCGAAGCCGCCGAGCCCGCCGCCGAACGCCCCGAACGCCTGCTTGAGCTCCTCGGGTGCGCCCTCCAGCTGTTCCGGGTCGACCTGCATCATGTTGCTCATGCCGTCCACCACGGTGGCGGCGATGGGCTCGCACAGTTTCGACCACACCGGGAACGTGGCCTCGACCCATTCCGAGCGGCTCCAGGCCGCGGTGGTCTTGATCCCGGACGGGAAGGTGGTGGCCTCTTCGAGCCACAGGTCGGCCAGGCGCAGGGCTTCGGTGACCTCGTGCCGCTGGGAGTCCAGCACGCTGGGGTCACCGGCGGCCGCGACCGCGTGCCGCGCCACGTTCTTGGCCAGGTCCCAGTTGACCGGGCCGCCCTGCCAGGACATGAGATCAGCGAACTGGCGCAGGGCGTCCGCGAACTGCTGGGGATCGCCGAACGGGTTCGCGGCCCCGAACGGGCCACCAGGGCCGCCGGGCCCGCCGGGCCCGGGTGGCTGGCTACCGCCGCCGCCCCCACCGGGCGGCTGCTGGCCACCGGATCCTCCGGGGTCCCCCGGCCGCCGCTCAGGGTCGGCCGGCCCGAAGCCGAACGGACGATCAGCCATTTGTCCGTCCTCTCAGGCAGGATGGAAGAGTCATGACGGTCCACGTTATCTCGGAAGCAGCCTAATTTGAGAAACGCACCAGGCCAGGTTCGCCCACGGCGCACTAGCGGCACGGCCGCCCAAAGCGCCCATAGCACCGCGCGCCCGGCCCGGGACGAGCCCGGCACCCCCGCTGACCCGCCCGGCCCCGGCCCCGAGGCCGGGTCCGGAACCGCGGACGGCCCGGCGCCCGGCCCGGCCCGTCGGGACGACGGCCGCGGCCAGCGCGCCGAGAGCAAGCAGCCGGTGGTCGCGGTGACCGGCGCCGCCCGCGGCGTGGGCCGGGCCCTGATCACCCGGCTGGCCGAGTCCGGCCGGGTCCGCAAGGTAGTCGCCATCGACGACCACCGGGGCGACGTGCGCGGCGTGACCTGGCGGGTGGCTGACGTGCGCGATCCGGCCCTGGCCGGGCGCCTGGCCGGGGTCGACGTGGTGGTGCACACCGACCTGGACCTGGCCCCGGATTCCGAGCACCGGGCCCGGCGGGCGTTCAACGTGCGCGGCGCCCAGACCGTGCTGACCGCGGCCGCGGCCGGCCGGGTGGGCCGGGTCATCCTGGTCACCAGCACGATGGTGTACGGGGCCAAGCCGGACAACCCGGTGCCGCTGACCGAGGGGACCGCGCTGGCGGCCGACATCGACAGCAGTGTGGCCGGTGACCTGCTCGAGATCGAGGAGCTGGTCGGCCGCTCGACCCGCGCGCACCCGGGCCTGGACCTGACCGTGGTCCGGCCCGCGGCCCTGGTCGGCGACGAGATCGACACCATCGTGACCCGGCACTTCGAGGCGCCCCGGCTGCTGACCGTGAAGGGCTGCGAGCCGCGCTGGCAGTTCTGCCATGTGGACGACCTGGTCTCCGCGCTGGAACTGGCGGTGGCGGGCGACGTGACCGGCGATTTCGCGGTCGGCTGTGACGGCTGGCTGGACCAGGAGCAGGTCTACGAGCTCAGCGGCCTGCGCGGGATCGAGCTGCCCGCCAGCCTGACCTTCGGCACCGCCCAGCGGCTGCACCGCGTCGGGGTCACCCCGGCCCCGGCCGCCGACCTGCGCTACGTGGTCTACCCCTGGGTGGTGGACTGCGCCACCCTGCGCCAGGCGGGCTGGCAGCCGGACTACGGCAACACCGAGGTGCTGGAGACCCTGCTGGCGGGCCGCGACGGCCGGCACGCGGTGGCCGGGCGGCGCATCACCCGCAAGGAGGCCACGATCACCGCCGCGGGCGCCGCGGCCGGGGCCGGCGCGGTGGTCGGCGCGGCCGCCATCTACCGGGCGGCTCGCCGCCGCCGCAAAGGCGGGGTCTGACCTACCGGTAGAATCGCCCGGGTGAGCGCAGTCCGGCTGATCGCCATCCGCGACACCCCGCTGTCGGTGGACGAGGTCCACCAGGCCGTCATGCACGACCAGGCGGGCGGGATCGCGCTGTTCGCCGGGGCCGTCCGTGATCACGACCACGGCGATCCCGTCACCAGCCTGAGCTACGAGGCGCACCCCTCGGCCGAGGCCGAGCTGCGCCGGGTGGCCGAGGAGGTCGCGGGCAAGTTCCACGCGCTCGGGGTGGCCGCCGTGCACCGGGTCGGCGATCTGGCCATCGGTGACCTGGCCGTGGTGGTGGCGGTGTCGTGCGCCCACCGGGGCGACGCCTTCGACGCCTGCCGGATGCTGATCGACGAGCTGAAGGCCACCGTGCCGATCTGGAAGCACCAGCGGCTCGGGGACGGTTCCAGCGAATGGGTCGGTTGCGCGTAGTCTTCCGGTCATGCCCCGCCGCACGCTGACGCTCTACATCTCGGCCGTCGCGGTGATCGTGGCCATCCTGGTGGCGGAACGCATCTCGGTGCCCTACGTCATCCTGGGCCCCGGCCCCACGCTGAACACGCTGGGCAAGGACCAGTCCGGGAAGCCGCTGATCACCGTCAGCGGGCGGACCGTGCACCCGACCAGCGGCCACCTCAACATGGTCTCGATCACCTACGAGGGCGGCCCCGGCCACGGGTTCAACGTGTTTACCGCGCTGCGGGCCTGGCTGGACCCCCACGAGGCGGTCGTGCCGGAGAGCGAGATCTTCGCGCCCGGGCAGTCCCAGCGGCAGGTGGCCCAGCAGGACCAGGTCCAGATGACCGGCTCGCAGCAGTCTGCCACCGCGGCCGCCCTGAGCCAGCTGCACATCAAGTACCAGACCATGCCGGGCGTGGTCAGCGTCAGGCCGGGCCTGCCCGCCTACGGCAAGCTCAAGGCCGGGGACCTGATCACCGCGATCGACGGCCAGCCGGTCACCAGCACCACCCAGCTGACCGCGCGGATCAAGGCACACGCGACCCAGCCCATGACCGTCACCATCCAGCGGAGCGGGAAGACCAGCCAGGTGCAGCTGACGGCCAAGGAGATGGACGGGCGCCCCGTGCTCGGGGTCGTGGTCCAGGACCAGTACAAGTTCCCGTTCACGGTCACGATCCGGATCGGCCAGATCGGCGGGCCCAGCGCGGGCATGATGTTCGCGCTCGGCATCATCGACAAGATCAGCCCGGAGAACCTTACCGGCGGCAAGTTCATCGCCGGCACCGGGGAGATCTCGGCCAACGGCACGGTCTCGCCCATCGGCGGCATCCAGCAGAAGATGGTCGGGGCCCGGAACGCGGGCGCCACCGTGTTCCTGGCCCCCGCGGGCAACTGCGCCGACACCAAGGGCGTGGTGCCGGCCGGGCTGCGGGTGGTCAAGGTCAGCACGCTGTCGGGGGCGATCTCCGCCCTGCAGAACCTGAAGGCCGGCCAGCCCGTCCCGTCCTGCTGACCGGCCGACCCCCTGGCCGCGTATCCCGGCCGGGCTGATCAGGAACTTTTCCGGCCGCCAGTAAGTTGGTCCGGCGTGGCCCCCCGACCGCATCCGCCGGCCAGTTCGCCGCTGGGCGGCCCGCTGCCGCTGGCCCGGTGGATTCGGGTCCTGTGCGGTGTGTTCGCGGCGTTGCTGCTGGTCGCGGCCGCGGTCGTCTGGACCACGACCGACTACCTGTGGTTCCGCAAGCTCGGTTTCGCTGAGGTGTTCCGGGTCAGCTACGGGGTCCGGTGGGCGATGTTCGGCGTGGTCGGCGGCTTCATGGCCCTGGTCACCGGGTTCAGTGCCGGGCTGGCCCGGTCGATGCGGCCGCCCGAGTCGGTCCTGCTGCCGGACATGCTGGTCCCGTCGGGGCTGGCCCGGGCCCGGCTGGCCGCGGACCAGAACTGGAGCCGGGTGCTGGCCGTGGCGCTGGCGGTGACCGGGATCGCGGCCGGGCTGGCCGGGGCCCAGTCCTGGGCGACCTGGGTGCAGTTCGCCAACCGCACGTCGTTCGGCCGGCGGGACCCGCAGTTCCACCTGGACATCTCGTTCTTCGTGTTCGTCTACCCGTTCCTGCGGCTGGTACTGGGCTTCCTGTTCGTGGCCGTGCTGCTGGCCCTGGCCGCCGCGGCCACCGTGCACACGCTGTACGGGGGGCTGCGGTTCCGGCCCGGCGACAGCCAGATCACCCCGGCCGCCCGGGCCCAGCTGTTCAGCCTGCTCGGGTTCTTCGTCCTGCTCAAGGCGGCCGCCTACTGGCTGGACCGGTACGGGATCGAGTTCTCCGCCCGCGACGTGATCAGCGGCGGCGCCTCCTACACCGCCGTGCACGCGGTGCTGCCGGCCAAGACCGTGCTGGCGGCGATCGCGGTGCTGTGCGCGGGGCTGTTCTTCGCCGCCACGGCCCGCCACGACCCGCTGCTGCCCGCGGTCGGGCTGGGCCTGCTGGTGCTGTCGGCCATCCTGCTCGGCGGGGTGTACCCGGCCACGGTCGAACAGTTCTCGGTCAAGCCCCACGAACTGGCCCGGGAAACCACCTACCTGGACCGTCAGCTGTCCGGCACCCGGCTGGCCTTCGGCCTGACCCGGGTCCAGGTCAGCACCTACCCGGCCGGCCCGGGGCCGGCCGGCGCCGGGCCGGCGGGCACTCATCCGGCCTCGCTGGGCCCCGTGCTGACCTCGCTGCGCAGCGGCATCCCGCACAGCGCGGTCGTCCAGTTGCCGGCCCGGTTGCGGCACAGCGCGCACTTCTGGCCCGGCCAGCACAAGTACCTGGGCAGCCCGCTGGCCCGGGTGGCCAAGCTGGCCCCGTTCCTGACCCTGGACGGCAACGTCTACCCGGTGGTGGTGGGCGGCGAGCTCAACTGGGTGGTGGACGGCTACACCACCACCGACCGCTACCCCTCCTCCGCTCACTTCGACCCCTCGGCCGCGGCGGCGGGCAGCCCAGCCCCGGCGGGCCCGGGCCACGGCGAGGTCGACTACATCCGCGACGCGGTCAAGGCCGTGGTCCAGGCCCGTTCCGGCCGCGTCACCCTTTACCAGTGGGACACCACCGACCCGATCCTGCGCACCTGGATGAAGGCCGAGCCCAGGCTGATCCAGCCGCGCCGGGACATGCCCCCGGTGCTCCGGGCCCACCTGCGCTACCCGGTCGACCTGTTCGACCTGCAGCGCCAGGTGCTGGCCGGCTACCACGTGCGCACCGCGGCCGCCTTCTACCACGGGCTGCGGGCCTGGACCGCGGTCGGCGGCAAGCCGGTGTCCCTGAGCCTGACCCGGCCGGGGGAGCGGGTCCCGGAGTCCTCCCGCACCGCCATCTACACCCGGGCCGACGGGACCACGCTGGCCGCCTACCTGACCGTGGCCAGCGACCCCTCCCGGCCCGGCTACGGCACGCTCCGGCTGCTGGAGATGCCCCCGTCGGCCACCATGGCCGGGCCCCACCAGGTCCAGGCCGTGTTCCGGTCCGGCCCGGTGGCCACCGCCGCGGTGGCCCGGCTGCGCCACCGGGGGACCACGGTGATCCCCGGGGCGCTGGTGACCCTGCCCGCGGGCCACGGCTTCCTGTACGCCGAGCCGGTGTACGTGGCCCGGGCCGGGCGGGCCCCGGTGCTGGGGACCGTGCTGCTCAGCTACGGCGGCCGGGTGGCGGCCGGCCGCAACACCGAGGCCGCGCTGACCGCCCTGACCCGATCCGGCCTGGGCTAGCCGGCCGGGGCCGGGCGGGACCAGCCGGCCGGGGTGGCCGCCCCAAGGTGGTCCAGGCCATAGTCTGGCCCTCATGAACGTTACGGACGCGGTCGCGTTCGCCGGTCACCAGGTACACGTGTGCCGCTGGCGCGAAGCGGGCACGCTGCTGCGCTGGCTCGGGCCGGACCTGCGCGGCCTGCGGGTCCTGGACGTCGCGGGCGGGGACGGTTACTGGGCCGGTCAGGCCCGCCGCCGCGGCGCGGACGCGGTGGCCATCGACATCGCCGGGCCGAAACTGCGCCGCGGCGCCCAGCTGGCCAGTGCCCCGGCCCTGGTCCTCGGCGACGCCCTGCGGCTGCCCTTCCCTGATGGATCGTTCGACCGGGTGATGTCCATCTGTGCGATCTAGCACTTCGACGACGGCCCGCGGGCCCTCAGCGAGATGGCCCGGGTCCTGGCCCCCGGCGGCGAGCTGGTCATGTCGGCCGACACGCTCAGCCGGGCCGGCCGCTGGCCGGATCTGTTCCAGGCCCACTGCCAGCGGTACCACGTGCAGCGCACCTACACCCACGGCGAGCTCACCGAGCTGCTGGCCGACCGAGGCCTAGACATGGCCAACTACGCCTACCAGTTCCGTTCGAGCTGGTCAGAGCGGTTGTACCTGACGCTGTCGGCCTACGGGGGCAAGGTCGGCTTCAACGCCGCCGCCCCGCTGGCCCCGCTGGTGGCCGCGGCCGACCGGGCCACCCGCCAGGACCAGGGCGCGATCGTGCTGATCCGCGCCCGCCGACGGCTGGACGGCGGCACGGTGAACGCGGTAGCGCCGGCCGCGGAACAGGCGGTCGCCCCGTGAGCGTTGGCGCTGCCCAGCGCCGCGAGAAGGGCGTAGGCTTCGGTGCTGACGGGACATCCACAGCGTTGCTGACCTCCCGAACTGTGAATACGGCGCGGAGTGCCCGTAGAGGGGTGGAGAGGAGCGGATGCGGCCGTGGCGCCTCGTGTGCTGGTTGACGCGACAGAGGTTCCGGCTGACCGCGGCGCGCTCGGCCGTTACGTCGATGGGCTGCTGACCGCGCTCGGTGCGGCCAAGACCGACCTGGCCATCGCCTGCCAGCGGTCCGACGAGGAGCGCTACCGGCGGCTGATCCCGGACGCCGAGGTGGTGACCGCGCCGCCCACGATCACCCACCGGGCCGCCCGGCTGGCCTGGGAGCAGTCCGGCCTGCCGGTGCTGGCCCAGCAGGTCAGCGCGGACGTGATCCACGCGCCGCACTACTCGATGCCGCTGCGGCCGGGGCGGCCGACCGTGGTCACCATCCACGACCTCACCTTCTTCACCGAGCCCGAGCTGCACAGCCCGGTCGCCTCGGTGTTCTACAAGTCGGCCATCCGCACCGCGGTCCGCCGCGCGGCCCGGCTCATCGTCCCGTCGAAGGCCACCCGCGACGAGCTGGTCCGCGTGCTGGGCGCCGACTCGACCCGGATCGACGTCGCCTACCACGGCGTCGACCATTCGTTGTTCCACCGTCCGGACCCGCAGCAGGTCGAGCGGGTCTCCGACCGGCTCGGGCTGCACGGCAAGCCGTACATCGCCTTCCTGGGCGCGCTGGACCCGCGCAAGAACGTGGCCGCGCTGATCAAGGGCTGGGCCGGGGCCGTGGCCGACCTGGACGAGCCGCCCGCGCTGGTGCTGGCGGGCGGCGGCGGCTGGAGCGACGAGGTGGACGCGGCGGTGGCCGCGGTCCCGCCGCATCTGCGCCTGGTCCGGCCCGGCTACCTGCCGTTCTCGATGCTGCCCGGGTTCCTGGGCGGCGCGCTGGTGTACGCCTACCCGAGCCGCGGCGAGGGCTTCGGCCTGCCGGTGCTGGAGGCGATGGCCTGCGGGGCCCCGGTGCTCACCACCCACTGCACCTCCCTGCCCGAGGTCGGCGGGGACGCGGTCGCCTACACCGCGCCGGACGCCGACAGCATCGAAGCCGCGCTGCGCGGCATGCTGGACGACCCGGCGGGCCGCGAGGCGCTGGCCCTGGCCGGACACGCCAGGGCCCAGGAGTTCACCTGGGCCGCCTCGGCCGAGGCACACTTGGCTTGTTACCGGCGCGCGGCCGAGACCGCCGCCGACCAGCAGAGCGCCGTGTGACACCGGGCCGCGGGCCCGCTCGACCGACCGACGACCGTGAGGCGACCCATCCATGCCGCGTGAACCACTCGAAGCGATCCTGCTGGTCGGCGGCCAGGGCACCCGGCTCCGGCCGCTGACCCTGTCCGCGCCCAAGCCGCTGCTGCCCACGGCGGGCGTGCCGTTCCTGTGCCACCAGTTCGCCCGGGCCGCCGCGGCCGGGATCACCCACGTGGTCCTGGCCACCTGCTACCAGGCCGGGATGTTCCGCGCGTACTTCGGGGACGGCGCCCAGTTCGGGCTGTCCATCGACTACGTGCACGAGGAGGTCCCGCTGGGCACCGGCGGCGGCATCCGCAACGCGGCCAGCCGGCTGCACGCGGGCGCCGACGACCCGGTGGTGGTGCTCAACGGCGACATCCTGTCCGGCCACGACCTGGGCGCCCAGCTGGACGTGCATCGCAAGGCCGAGGCCGCGGTGACGCTGCACCTGGTCGAGGTCCCGGACCCGTCCCGGTTCGGCTGCGTGCCGACCGACGGCGCCGGGCGGGTGACCGCGTTCCTGGAGAAGACCCCGAACCCGGTGACCAACCGGATCAACGCCGGCTGCTACGTGTTCACCCGGCGGTTCATCGACGAGATCCCGGCCGGCCGCCCGGTGTCGGTGGAGCGGGAGACGTTCCCGGGCCTGATCGACGCGGGCCAGACCGTGATGGGCTACCCCGACACGTCCTACTGGCTGGACGTGGGCACGCCCGAGGCGTTCGTACAGGGCTCCTGCGACCTGGTGCTGGGCACCCTGGCCTCCCCGGCGCTCCCCGGCCCGTGCGGCCCCGCGCTGCTGCTGCCGGGAGCGTCGGTGGCCGACGGGGCCAGCGTGGACGGCGGCACGATCGTGGGCGCCGGGTCGGAGATCGGCACCGGGGCCACCGTGACGGCCAGCGTGGTGTTCGACGGCGTGCGGGTCGGCCCGGGCGCGGTGGTCCGGGACAGCATCCTCGGGGCCGGGTCCCGCATCGACGCCGGCGCCGTGGTCGAGGGCGCGGTCATCGGCGACCGGGCCGTGATCGGCACGGGCAATGAACTGGCCCGCGGGCTGCGAGTCTGGCCCGATGTGCGGCTGGAGCCGACGTCCATCCGGTTCTCCTCCGACGCCTGACATGACTGCCCCGGCGCACCCTCCCGCCACCCCGGTCCCCCTCCTCATCTCCCACGGGAACCAGCAGCCCCCAGAGCTTCGCCAGTCACACGAGGCTCTGACGTGCCACTGGCGTGCCCCGCACCCGATCAGTGTGCGCCTGTCCCTGTCCGTGCACGGCCGCGGCGGCGGCGACCCCACCTACCGCGTCGACCAGGCCGGCGCGGTCTGGCGGACCTCCCTGACCCCCGAAGGACCGGGAACCCTGCGCGTCCTGCCCGAGCAGGGCCAGGACATCGCGGCCGCGGCCTGGGGCCCGGGCGCGTCCTGGCTGCTGGACTCGCTGCCCGAGATGCTCGGGGCCGGCGACCAGCGGGACGGCTTCGACCCGGCCCCGCATCCGCTGGTCCGCGAGCTGGCCGCCCGGCACAGAGGCCTCCGCATCGGCCGCAGCCAGCGGGTGATGGAAGCCCTGGTCCCCGCGGTCCTGGAGCAGAAGGTGGTCAGCATCGAGGCCCACCGGGCCTGGCGCATCCTGCTGACCAAGTTCGGCTACCCGGCCCCGGGGCCGGCCCCGCGCGGCATGCGGGTGTTCCCGCCGCCGCGGGTCTGGGCCCGCATCCCGTCCTGGGAGTGGCACCGGGCCGGGGTGGAGATGGTCCGGGCCCGTACCATCGGCCGGGCCTGCGGCGTGGCCGGGCGCCTGGAGGAGATCGTCGCCCTCGACGCCGCCGAGGCCAGCCGCCGCCTGCAACTGCTGCCCGGCATCGGGGTGTGGACCGCGGCCGAGACCATGCAGCGCGCGTTCGGCGACCCGGACGCGGTCTCGGTCGGCGACTACAACCTGCCCAAGCTGGTCGGCTGGGCCCTGGCCGGCCAGCGGGTC
>DASXMW010000197.1:0-4044 GCA_036495425.1 Streptosporangiaceae bacterium
CCCGCCACGCTGCCCGAGTTCGCCTCCCGGCTCACCGGATCCAGCGACCTGTACAAGCAGGACAGCAGGCGCCCGGTGGCCTCGGTCAACTTCGTCACCGCGCATGACGGCTTCACCCTGCAGGACCTGGTCTCCTACGACAACAAGCACAACGAGGCCAACGGCGAGGACAACCGGGACGGCAGCGACGACAACCGGTCCTGGAACTGCGGCGTCGAAGGCCCCACCGACGACCCGGCCATCCTGGCCCTGCGCGCCCGGCAGAAGCGCAACTTCCTGACCACGCTGCTGCTGTCCCAGGGTGTTCCCATGCTGCTCGCGGGCGACGAGATGGGGCGCACCCAGCAGGGCAACAACAACGCGTACTGCCAGGACAACGAGATCTCCTGGGTCGACTGGGCGGTCCGCGCCGAATCGGACCAGGAATTGCTCGACTACGTGCGCAGGCTGACCAGGCTGCGCGCCGAGCACGCCGTGTTCCGGCGGCGGCGGTTCTTCCGCGGCCAGGCCATCCGCGGCGGACGGCAGCGGCTGGGCGACATCGCCTGGTTCACGCTGGCCGGGGACGAGATGACCGACCACGACTGGGACGCCGGCTTCGCCAAGTCCCTCACCGTGTTCCTCAACGGCCGCGCCATCAGCGAGCCGGACCGGCGCGGCGATCGGGTCGCCGACGACTCCTTCCTGCTGCTGTTCAACGCCAGCGAACAGGACCTGGTCTTCACCATCCCGCCGCGCCGCTACGGCCAGCGCTGGGCCAAAGCGCTGGACACGACGATGCCCACGGCGGATTTTGAACATGACACTGCCGTCAAGCCAGGAGACGTGATCACGGTGATCAACTACTCCCTGCAGGTGCTGTGCCGTGGCTGAGCTGGCCGGCTGGGACCCGGGCCAGCCCTGGGCTCCGCTGTCCACGTACCGGCTGCAGCTCCGGTCCGGGTTTGGTTTCGCCGAGGCGGGCGAGCTGGCCGACTACCTGGCCGACCTGGGCGTGACGCACGTCTACCTGTCACCGATCCTGCAGGCCAACCCGGGTTCCCCGCACGGCTACGACGTGGTGGACCACTCGCGGGTCTCGGCCGACCTGGGTGGCGAGGACGCCTTCCGGGCCATGGCGGACCGGTTCCACCGCCATCACCTCGGGGTGGTGGTCGACATCGTGCCCAACCACATGGCCCGGCCCACGCCCGAGTCACGCAACAAGCAGCTGTGGTCGGTGCTGTACCAGGGCCAGGCCTCGCCGTACGCGCACTGGTTCGACATCGACTGGGTGGCGCAGGACGGCAAGCTCCTCATGCCGATCTTGGCCGGGCCGCTGGAGAAGTGCCTGGACGACCTCATCATCGACACCGCGCCCAAGACCCCGGAGAACGTGGAGCACCGCGGTCCGGTGCTGCGCTACTTCGACCATGTGCTGCCGCTGCGGGACGGCGTCGCCGACCTGCCGCTGGGCATGCTGCTCGCCGAGCAGCACTACCTGCTGGCCGACTGGCACGACGCGGCCACCCAGCTCAACTGGCGCCGGTTCTTCGACATCGACACGCTCATCGCCGTCCGGGTCGAGGACCCCGACGTGTTCGAGGCCACCCACCGGGTGCCGCTGCGGCTGGCCGCCGAGGGCCTGATCGACGGCCTTCGGGTGGACCACCCGGACGGGCTGGCCGACCCGGGCGGCTACCTGCGGCGGCTGGCCGGCGCGGCCGGCGGCATGTGGGTGGTGGTGGAGAAGATCCTGGCCCGCGGCGAGGAGCTGCCGGCCTGGGACTGCGCGGGCACCACCGGCTACGACGCGCTGGCCGTGGTCGACGGGCTATTCGTGGACCCGGACGGCGCGCCCCGGCTGACCGAGGACTACGTCCGGCTGACCGGCGGGAAGCCGGACTTCGCCGAGGTGGCCCGGGACGCCAAGCGCGGCATCGCCGACGCCACGTTCAGCGCCGAGCTGTACCGGCTGACCCGGGTGTTCGCCCGGGCCGACTTCTCGGCCCTGGCCGGGCTCGGCGAGGCTGACCTGCACGACGTGCTGGTCGAGTTGCTGGCCGCGTTCGGCGTATACCGGGCCTACGTGCGGCCGGGCGAGCCGCCGCCCGAGGTCTCGGTGGCCGTTGTATCCGCCGCCGCGTCCGCGGCCCGCGAGGTCCTGGAGCCCCGGCTGCACCTGGCGCTGGACGCGGTGTGCGCGGGGGTGCTGGGCCTGGGCGGCGTGGCGGGCGACGAGGCGCGGCAGGCCGCCCGCGACGAGCTGGTCGTCCGGTTCGGCCAGACCACCGGGCCCGTGCTGGCCAAGGGGGTGGAGGACACCGCCTTCTACCGCTGGCCGCGGCTGGCCAGCCTGAACGAGGTGGGCGGCGACCCGGACATCTTCGGCGTCAGCCCGGCCGAGTTCCACGCCGCCGCCGGGCGCCTCGCGGCCCGGTGGCCGGCCACCATGACCACGCTGTCCACCCACGACACCAAGCGGCAGGAAGACGTGCGGGCCCGGCTGGCCGTGCTCGCCGAGTGGCCGGAAGACTGGGCGCACAAGGTTGCCGAGTGGCACGGCCTGGTCAGCTGGCTCACCGACGGAGCCGCGGCCCAGGCCACCGAGCGGGCCCCGGATCCCGACCTGGAGTACCTGATGTGGCAGACCCTGGTCGGCGCCTGGCTGCTGGGCGGCGAGCGGCTGCGCGAGTACCTGGGGAAGGCAATGCATGAGGCCAAGACGCGGACCTCCTGGACCGTGCGCGACCCGGGCTACGAGGCGGCGGTGCTCGGCCTGGCCGACGCCGTGCTGGCCGACCCGGAGCTGGTGGCCGGGATCGCGGAGTTCGTGGCCCGCATCGCGCCGGACGCCCGGGTGAACTCGCTCGGCGCCAAGCTCGTCCAGCTCACCATGCCGGGGGTGCCCGACCTCTACCAGGGCTGCGAGCTCACCGGCCTGTCGCTGGTGGATCCGGACAACCGGCGGCCGGTCGACTTCCAGCGGCGCCGGCGGCTGCTGGCCGCGCTGCGGGCCGGCCATGAGGTGGTGGGCCTCGATGCGGAGAAAATGCTGCTCACCAGCCGCGCGCTGGAGCTGCGCCGCGACCACCCCGCGTGGTTCGCCGGCGACTACACCCCGCTGGCCTGCGAGGGCCCGGCCGCGGAGCACGCCGTCGCGTTCCTGCGCGGCGACCACGCGGTCACCGTCGTCACCCGGCTGCCCGCCGGGCTGCGCCGGCGTGGCGGCTGGGCCGATACCGTCCTGCCCCTGCCCGGGCTGCACTGGCGGGACGTGCTGACCGGGACGCGGCACGCCGGCCTGCGGCCGCCGCTGGCCGAGCTGACCCGGCGGCTCCCGGTGGCGCTCCTGATCCCGGAGGAGATCTACCTGGCCGAACAGGAGCAGCTGGCCGACGAGAGCGCCCAGTGACCACGTTCAGCGTCTGGGCCCCGGCCGCCGCCCGGGCCGAGGTGGAAGTCGCGGGCCAGCGCTACCCGATGAACACCGGCGACGCGGGTACCAGTTCCGGGTGGTGGAGCGCGGACGTCCCCGACGTGACGGCCGGCATCGACTACGGGTTCCGGCTCGACGACGGCGAGCTGCTGCCCGACCCCCGGTCGCCGCGGCAGCCGTTCGGCATCAACGGGCCGAGCCGCACCTACGACCACATGGCGTTCACCTGGACCGACCGGAGCTGGCGCGGCGGGCCGCTGCACGGATCGGTGATCTACGAGCTGCACGTCGGCACGTTCACCCCCGAGGGGACGTTCGACGCGGCCGTCGGCCGGCTGGATCACCTGCGCCGGCTCGGCGTGCACACCGTCGAGCTGATGCCGGTCGCGGCGTTCCCCGGCCAGCACGGCTGGGGCTACGACGGGATCAACCTGTGGGCGGTGCACGAGCCGTACGGCGGCCCGGACGGGCTGAAGCGGTTCGTGGACGCCTGCCACGCGCGCGGCCTGGCTGTCCTGCTGGACGTGGTGTACAACCACGTCGGCGTGGGCAACCGGCTCGGTGACTTCGGGCCGTACTTCACCACCGCGCACGTGACCCCGTGGGGACCGGCGGTGAACCTGGAC
>DASXMW010000198.1:0-8359 GCA_036495425.1 Streptosporangiaceae bacterium
AGCATAGATCCCCTATGGTCTAGACCTGTAGGCGGCTCAGGCTGCCTGGCGCGCCCCGCCACATAAGGCGCGGAGGTGCCGGATCGGACACCGCCTGCGGGGGATCCCCAGCAGGCGGTGTCCGATAGGCTCTTGGGGCGAAAATCTTTCTGGGTCACTTGGTGGCCGGAGGCCGTGGGGAGCACGGCAGGGCGGCCACACAGCTATCAATGAGGAGACGGTGCTGTGACCATCCGCGTGGGCA
This sequence comes from Streptosporangiaceae bacterium, assembly GCA_036495425.1. GTDB lineage: Bacteria > Actinomycetota > Actinomycetes > Streptosporangiales > Streptosporangiaceae > Bog-532. Next base: position 245 of record DASXMW010000198.1, read on the forward strand.
TCAACGGCTTCGGCCGCATCGGCCGTAATTTCTGGCGCGCTGTGAACGCCGAGACCATCGGCAAGGCGGCCAGCATTCCGTCGGGCGACATCGAGATCGTGGCCGCCAACGACCTGACCGACCCGGCCACCCTGGCGCACCTGCTGAAGTACGACAGCGTGCTCGGCAAGCTGCCGCTGGACGTGTCGGTCTCCGGCGACACCATCCGCGTGGGCGGCCAGACGATCAAGGTGCTGGCCGAGCGCGAGCCGGCCAAGCTCCCCTGGAAGGACCTGGGCGTCGACATCGTCATCGAGTCGACCGGCCGGTTCACCAAGGGCGCCGACGCCCACCAGCACATCGAGGGCGGGGCCAAGAAGGTCATCATCTCGGCTCCGGCCAAGGACGAGGACCTGACCGTGGTCATGGGCGTGAACGACGACGCCTACGACGCCGCGAACCACAACATCATCTCCAACGCCTCCTGCACCACGAACTGCGTGGCGCCCATGGCCAAGGTGCTGCTGGAGAACTTCGGCATCGTCAAGGGCCTGATGACCACAATCCATGCCTACACGGCGGACCAGAACCTGCAGGACGGCCCGCACAAGGACCCCCGCCGGGCCCGGGCCGCCGCGCTGAACATCGTGCCCACCTCGACCGGCGCGGCCAAGGCCACGGCGCTGGTGCTGCCCGAGCTCAAGGGCAAGCTGGACGGTTACTCGCTGCGGGTGCCGGTGCCGGACGGCTCCATCACCGACCTGGTCGTCGAACTGGAGCGCGACGTGACCAAGGACGAGGTCAACGCCGCGTACAAGGCGGCCGCCGAGGGCCCGCTCAAGGGCATCCTGTACTACACCGAGGACCCGATCGTCTCCAGCGACATCGTCGGCTCGCCGGCCTCCTGCACGTTCGACGCCTCGATCACCATGGCCTACGGCAACCAGGTCAAGGTCTTCGGCTGGTACGACAACGAGTGGGGCTACTCCAGCCGCCTGGCCGACCTGACCGCGCTGGTCGCCTCCCGGCTCTCCTGACCGGCCGCGACGCCGGTACGGGACAGCAAAGGCTACGTAGGCAACTGAGGACAATGAAGACCATCGACGACCTGGACGTCGCCGGCCGCCGCGTGCTGCTGCGGGCCGACCTGAACGTCCCGCTGGATCTGAAGGATCCAGAGAACCCGCGCATCACCGACGACGGCCGTATCCGGGCCAGCCTGCCGGTGGTCGAAAAGCTGTCCAGCCGGGGCGCCCGGGTGATCATCCTGGCTCACCTGGGCCGGCCCAAGGGCGGCGACTACGCCGAGCGGGCCGAGGGTGGCCCGTCGCTGCGGCCGGTGGCGGCCCGGCTCAGTGAGCTGCTCGGCAAGCCGGTGGCCTTCGCCGGCGACGTGGCCGGGGACAGCGCCGCCGCCGTGGTCGACGGCCTGGCCGACGGCGACGTGGCCGTGCTGGAGAACGTCCGGTTCGAGCCCGCCGAGACCAGCAAGGACGACAGCGCCCGGCTCGAGTTCGCCCGCCGGCTGGCCCGCTTCGGCGACCTGTACGTGGGTGACGGCTTCGGGGCCGTGCATCGTAAGCACGCCAGCGTCTACGACCTGCCCCAGTTGCTGCCGCACGCGGCCGGCGACCTGGTGCGGGCCGAGGTCGAGGTGCTCGGCCGGCTGACCGGCTCCCCGGACCAGCCCTACGTGGTGGTGCTGGGCGGGGCCAAGCCGTCGGACAAGCTGGGCGTGATCGCCAACCTGCTCGACCGGGCCGACCGGATCGTGATCGGCGGCGGCATGTCCTACACCTTCCTGGCCGCCCAGGGCTACGAGGTGGGCAAGTCGCTGCTGGAAGCGGACAAGATCGGTGAGGTCACCGAGATCATCGCCGCCGCCGGTCAGCGCGGCGTCGAGCTGGTGCTCCCGGTCGACCTGGTGGCGGCCACCCACTTCGCGCCGGACGCCGACCACGACGTGGTCCAGGTCAAGGAGTTCCCGGCCGACCGCGAGGGCGTGGACATCGGCCCGGTCACCCGCGAGCTGTTCGCCAGCAAGCTGGCCGACGCCCGGACCGTGTTCTGGAACGGCCCGCTGGGCGTGTTCGAGTTCCCGGCCTTCGCGGTCGGCACCAAGGCCGTGGCCGACGCGATCACCCGGGTTGACGGCTTCACCGTCGTCGGCGGGGGCGACTCGGCCGCCGCGGTCCGGTCGTTCGGCCTGGCCGACGAGGCGTTCGGGCACATCTCCACCGGCGGCGGGGCCAGCCTGGAGTACCTGGAAGGCCGGACGCTGCCCGGCCTGACCGCACTGGAGGCGGACGACCCGTCATGAGCAAGAACCAGCCCAAGATCCAGGGCCTGCCGCTGATGGCGGGTAACTGGAAGATGAACGAGAATCACCTCGAGGCCATCGCGCTGGTCCAGAAGCTGGCCTTCACCCTGACCGACAAGGACTTCACCCAGGCCGAGGTGGCGGTGCTGCCGCCGTTCACCGATCTGCGCAGCGTGCAGACCCTGGTCGAGGGGGACCGGCTCCGCATCGCCTACGGGGCGCAGGATCTGTCCCCGTTCGACAAGGGGGCCTACACCGGCGACGTGTCCGGGCCGATGCTGGCCAAGCTCGGCTGCGACTACGTGCTGGCCGGGCACTCCGAGCGGCGGCAGGTCCACCACGAGGACGACGAGCTGGTCAACAGCAAGGTCAAGGCGGCCTTCCGTAACGAGATCACGCCGATCCTGTGCGTCGGCGAGACGCTGGAAGTCCGCCAGCAGGGCCAGCAGGTCGACCACTGCGTGGACCAGGTGACCCGCGGCCTGGATGGCCTGAGCGCCGAGCAGGTGGCCAGCATGGTGATCGCCTACGAGCCGATTTGGGCCATCGGCACCGGTGAGGTAGCCTCCCCAGACGACGCCCAGGAAGCCTGCGCGGCAATTCGTCGGTGTGTTTCCGCGCTTCGCGACCACGAAACAGCCGCCAGTCTGCGTATCCTGTATGGCGGGTCGGTTAAATCCGACAACGTCACGCCGATCATGGACCAGCCTGACGTCAACGGCGCCCTCGTTGGAGGCGCCAGCCTTGACGCCGCCGAGTTCGCGAGGATCGTCCGTTACCAGACGGCCGGCGTGGCGAGCTGAACCAATAGCTGTACAGGGAAGAAGGAACGAACGGCAATGGTCATCGGGGTTTCGATCATCCTGATCATTACGAGCCTGGTGATGATTCTGCTGGTGCTGCTGCACAAGGGCAAGGGCGGTGGCCTGTCCGACATGTTCGGTGGCGGAGTGTCATCGACGCTGGGTTCTTCGTCGGTGGTTGAGCGAAACCTGGACCGGATCACGATTTTTTTCGGCATCCTATGGTTTGTGTGCATCATCGGCCTCGGCCTGTTGGAAGCGCACTAGTTCTTCTTCCCGGCAGCCTCACGCACCGGAACGTAACGTACGTGCGCTCTTCAAGGGGTGATCTGTGAGCAGTGGCAATGCCATTCGTGGCAGCAGGGTGGGCGCTGGCCCGATGGGCGAGGCCGAGCGGGGCGAGTCCGCCCCGCGCGTGTGGGTCTCCTTCTGGTGCGCCAACCGCCACGAGACGCGGCCCAGCTTCGCGTCGGACGCGGCCGTCCCGGACAGCTGGGAGTGCCCGCGCTGCGGTTACCCGGCCGGAACGGACGAGAAGAACCCGCCCGCGCCGCCGCGTGTTGAGCCCTACAAGACGCACCTCGCCTACGTGAAGGAGCGCCGCAGCGACTCCGACGGCGCCGCCATCCTCCAGGAGGCCCTCAACCGCCTCCGCAAGGGCGCCTGAGTTTCACACCGAGAACCCCGCGAGGCTCCGACACGGAGCCACGCGGGGTTTTTCCTACCCAGCGCCGCCCGCCGAGGTTACGGCGAGCCGATCTGACCGGCCCAGCGAACCGGGCCGGAGGCTCGGTGAGTGGCCGGTGGTGCGGCGAGGTACCGCAGCCCGGGTTCCGGGGGGTCCAGGGCAATGCCGCTTTAGGCTAATTGGATCTTGGCGGGCAGTGACTGGCCGGTTGCTGGCGGGGCCGGCGTGGCGGGGCCCGGGTACCGCCCCGGGGCTGGGTTTCACTGGAGCGGAGTCAGTGATAATCACTGACTCCGCTCCAGTGAAGGCCCGGACCGTGACGGCCGGGGCCGGCGGGGCGCGGGGGCCCGCGTGAGGCGGGCCCCGGGCTGAGCCAGCGCTGCCCGTGCCCGCATGCTCAGCGCGGCCATGATCAACTTAAGCTAAGCGGCATTGCCCTGGACCCCCGGAACCCGCGCTGCGGTCCTCGCCGTAGTACCGTCCACTCACCGAGCCTTCGGCCCGGATCGCTGGGCCGGTCAGATCGGCTCGCCGTAACCCGCGCGAGGTTACGTGCTGACCAGGGTGCCGGCCGACCAGCCGATGGCGGGCGCGATGTCGCGGGTGATGGTGGCCAGGATGCGCCGGTTGTAGTCGACCCCGAGCTGGTTCGGGACCGTGAACAGCACGGTGTCGGCGGCCTGGACCGCCTCGTCGGCGGCCAGCTCGGCCGCGATCCGGTCCGGCTCGCCGGCGTAGGTCCGGCCGAACCGGGACCGCACGCCCTCCAGCAGCCCGATCTGGTCGCCCTGTTCCTGGTCGCCGAAGTACAGCCGGTCGATGTCCTCGGTGATCGGCAGCACGCTGCGGGACACCGAGACCCGCGGCTCCCGATCCCAGCCCTGCTCGCGCCAGGCCTCCCGGTACAGCCGGATCTGCTCGGCCTGCAGCTGGCCGAACGGCACGCCGGTGTCCTCGGTCAGCAGGGTCGAGCTCTGCAGGTTCATCCCGGCCCGGGCCGCCCACTGGGCGGTGGCCCGGGTCCCGGACCCCCACCAGATCCGCTCGGCCAGGCCGGCCGACTGCGGCTGGATGGCCAGGCCGCCGCTGACCCCGGTCCGGGCCGGATCGGTCCGGGCCACCACCCCGCCGCCGATCGCGGCCAGGAACAGCTCGGTCTTGCGCCGGGCCAGGTCGGCGTCGGTCTCCCCGTCGGCGGCCTGGTAGCCGAACGACTCCGCGCCCCGCAGCGCGATCTCCGGCGAGCCCCGGCTCAGGCCCAGCTGCAGCCGGCCGCCGCTGATCAGGTCGGCCGCGGCCGCCTCCTCGGCCATGTAGAGCGGGTTCTCGTAGCGCATGTCGATGACCGCGGTGCCGACCTCGATCCGGCTGGTCCGCGCGGCCATCGCCGACAGCAGCGGGAACGGTGAGGCCAGCTGCCGTTCGAAGTGGTGCACGCGGACGAAGGCGCCGTTGACCCCGAGCTCCTCGGCGGCCTGGGCCAGCTCGATGGTCTGCAACAGCGCATCGGCCGCGGTACGGGTCTGCGATCCCGGGGCCGCCCGCCAGTGCCCGAACGACAGGAATCCGATCTTTTTCACAGTCAGATCAGCCACACCAGGCCGGGAAGGATTCCCGGGCGTATACCTATCGGCTTGAAACCGCACCGACACGGGGTCACAATCCAGGCATACCGGGGGGTGGATGCGATGGACCTGCTGGAACGGGAGCCGTTCCTGAGCGAGCTGACCGGGTACGCGCACGGCGCCCGGCAGGGTGACGGGTGCCTGGTCCTGATCTCCGGTGAGTCCGGCATCGGCAAGACCGCGCTGGTCGACGCCTTCCACCAGCGGGCCAGCCGGGACCGCTGGCTGTGGGGTAGCTGCGACGGCCTGCTGACCCCGCGGCCGCTGGGCCCCCTGTTCGACCTGGCCGCCCAGACCGGCGGGGACCTGGCCGAGCTGTGCGACCAGGGCGCGGAACGGGACCGGCTGTTCGCGGCCGCGCTGGCCGAGCTGGATCACCCGGACCAGCTCACCGTGGTCGTGCTGGAGGACCTGCACTGGGCCGACGAGGCCACCATCGACCTGCTCAGCTTCCTGGGACGGCGGCTGGCCCGGCGGCGGGTGCTGGTGCTGGCCACGTTCCGGGACGACGCGCTGGGCGACGACCACCCGCTGCGGTTCGCGCTGGGCAACCTGGCCACCCAGCGCGGGATCCGGCGCCTGCCGCTGCCGCCGCTGTCCGCCGCTGCGGTCCGTTCCCTGGTCAGCCTGGCCCCGGCCGGGCCCGCGGTGGACGCCGGCGAGCTGTACCGGATCACCGGCGGCAACCCGTTCTACGTCTGCGAGGTGCTCTCGGCGGGCTGGCCGGAAACGCCGCCCACGGTCCGGGACGCGGCCGCCGCCCGGCTGGCCCCGGCCGCTCCGGCCACCCGCCGGGCCATCGAGGCCATTGCCGTGGCCGGGGTGCGGGTCACCCCGGATCAGCTGGCCCCCGTGCTCGATATCGCTCCCGCCATCGACGAAGGTCTGGCCACCGGCATCCTGGTCGCCGACGGGGCCGGTCTGCGCTTCCGGCACGAGCTGCTGCGGATGGCGGTGGCCGGCATGATCCCGCCGCCCCGGAAGATCGCCCTGCACGCGCGGTGGCTGACCGTGCTGGCCAGCGGGCCGGACGCCGACCCGGCCCTGCTGGCCCACCACAGCGAGGGCGCGGGCGACACCGAGGCGGTGCTGCGGTACGCCCCGGTCGCGGCCCGGTCCGCGAGCGGCCTGGGTGCCCACCGTGAAGCCGCGGCCCAGTACGAACGCGCGCGCCGGTTCGCCGGGGACGCCGACGGGCCGCTCCGGGCCGAGCTGCACGAGGGCCTGGCCCAGGAGTACGCGCTGCTGGACCGGTGGCCCGAGACCGAGCGGGCGCTGCGGGTCGCGCTCGAACTGCGCCAGGCCGAGCCGAACCAGCTCCGGGTCGGCGCCGGCCTGTACCTGCTGTCCACCGCGCTGTGGCGGCTGTGCCGGGGCCCCGAGTCGCTGCGGGCCGGCGTGGCCGCGGTCCGGATCCTGGAGACCCTGCCGCCGAGCCGGGAACTGGCCCAGGCCCTGACCCTGCTGGGCGCCACCTACCTGTCCGTGGGCCGCACCGACGAGGGCCTGGCCGCCGCCGACCGGGCCCGGCGGCTGGGCGAGACCCTGAACCTGCCCGACGTCACCAGCTACGCGCTGAACGGGCTGGGCTGCGGCCTGTCCGAGACCAGCGGCGAGGGCCTGGAGTACCTGCACCAGGCCCTGCGGGTGGCGCTGGAGGCCGGCCTGCCCGAGCACACCGGCCGGGCCTACACCAGCCTGCAGGAGGCGACCACCCGGCGGAACGAGTTCACCGCCGCCGAGCGGCACTACCAGGCCGGGATCGCCTACTGCCAGGACCACGAGCTGGGGGTGTTCGGCACCTGCCTGCGCGGCGGCCGGGCCCGGGCGCTGCTGCTGACCGGGCAGTGGGACGAGGCCGCCGCCCTGTGCACGGCCCTGCTCGGCCAGCCCGGCATCTCGCCGGTGAACCGCCTGAACCCGCTGCTGGTCCTGGGCACCATCAGCGGGCGCCGGGGTGACGACGGGGCCTGGAAGCTGCTGGACGAGGTGCTGGAGCTGGCCGTGGGCACCAACGAGCTGCAGTACCTGGTGCCGGTGCGGACGGCCCGGGCCGAGCTGGCCTGGCTGGAGGGACAGCCGGACCGGGCCCGGGACGAGATCGGCCTGGTCTGGGACCGGGCCCGGGGCCGGCTGGACCCGTGGACGATCGGCGCGCTGGCCCGGTGGCGGCTCCGGACTGAGATGGCCGGCGACCCGGGGCCGTCCGGGCTGCCGGAGCCCTATCGGCTCGAGGCGGCCGGTGACTGGCGCGGCGCGGCCGATCGCTGGCAGCGGCTGGGCCGTCCCTACGACGCCGCGCTGGCCCTGGCGGCCGCGTCCGGCCCGGCCGACCTGCGGGCCGCACTGGCCCAGCTCGACCAGCTGGGCGCCCGGGCCACCGCGGCCGCGGTCCGGCGCCGCATGCGCGGCCTCGGGTTCAAGGCCATCCCGCGCGGCCCGCGCCCGGCCACCCGGTCCGACCCGGCCGGGCTGACCGCCCGCGAACGCGAGGTGCTGACCCTGCTGGCCGAGGGCCTGCCCAACCGGAAGATCTCCGAGCGGCTGTTCATCTCCGAACGGACCGTCGACCACCACGTCTCGTCGGTGCTGGCCAAGATCGGGGTCACGTCCCGGGCCGAGGCGGCCCAGGTGGCCTCCCGCGCAGCCGCCCACGCGGCGGCAGGTGCGGAGCCAACGTAGGTACCCGGGATGCCCAAA
>DASXMW010000199.1:0-23513 GCA_036495425.1 Streptosporangiaceae bacterium
CGTCGCCGGAACCGCAGCCGATCGTCACCCCGCTGCGGACCGCCGCGATCTTCCTCGTGCTGACCATCGAGCCGGGCAGCGAGGACACGGTGCGGGACTTCCTGGCCGACGTGTCCGGTATCCAGCGGGCGGTCGGGTTCCGGTTGCCCGAGGGCGAGCTGTCGGCCGTGGTCGGCATCGGCTCGGACGCCTGGGACCGGTTGTTCGGCGGGCCGCGGCCGGCCGAGCTGCACCCGTTCCGCGAGCTGCGGGGCGCCCGCCACGTCGCCCCGGCCACCCCGGGCGACCTGCTGATCCACCTGCGGGCCAACCAGATGGACCTGTGCTTCGAGTTCGCCAGCCAGGTGATGAACCGGCTGGGCGCGGTGGCCACCGTGGTCGACGAGGTGCACGGCTTCCGCTACTTCGACGAACGCGACCTGATGGGGTTCGTGGACGGGACCGAGAGCCCCGGCGGCCGGGCCGGCGAGGAGGCCGCGCTGGTGGCCGGCCAGGACCCGGACTTCACCGGCGGCAGCTACGTCGTCGTGCAGAAGTACACCCATGACCTGGACAGCTGGAACAGTCTCAGCACCGAGGAGCAGGAACGGGTCATCGGCCGGCACAAGCTGAGCGACATCGAGATCCCCGATGACGAGAAGGCGCCCAACTCGCACGTGGCGCTGAACACGATCGAAGACGCCGACGGAAACGAACGCCAGATCCTGCGGGCCAACATGCCGTTCGGCTCGATCGGCCGCCAGGAGTTCGGCACCTATTACATCGGGTACGCGGCCACGCCCAGCGTGACCGAGCAGATGCTCGAGAACATGTTCATCGGCGACCCGCCCGGCAACACCGACCGGATCCTGGACTTCTCCACCGCCGAGACCGGGACCCTGTTCTTCGCCCCGTCGGCCGACTTCCTCGACGATCCACCCGACGCCCCCGGGGCGTCTGTGGCAGCTGGGGCGTCGGGGGCTGGTGGGGCGACTGGGCCGGGCGAGGCCGTCACTACGTCAGAGTCCAGCGGTTCCCTCGGAATCGGCAGCCTCAGAAGGAGCACGTCGCCATGAACAACCTCTACCGCGAGCTCGCCCCCGTCTCGGATGCGGCCTGGGCCGACCTTGAAGAGGAAGCCCGGCGGACCTTCGGCACCTACGTGGCCGGGCGGCGCATCGTGGACGTCGATGGCCCCGGCGGCCCGGAGCTGGCCGCGGTCAACACCGGCCGCCTGGGCGACGTGGCCGCCCCGGCCGACGGCGTGATCGCGCACCTGCGCCAGTCGCAGCCGCTGGTCCGGCTGCGGGTGCCGTTCACGCTCAGCCGGTACGAGATCGACTCGGTGGAGCGCGGCGCGCAGGACGCCGACTGGCAGCCGCTCAAGGACGCGGCCAAGCAGATCGGGTTCGCCGAGGACCGCGCGATCTTCGAGGGCTACCAGGCGGCCGGCATCACCGGGCTGCGGGACGCCAGCTCCAACACCGCGCTCAGCCTGCCCAGCGACCCGACCGAGTACCCGGACGTGATCGTGGACGCGCTGACCCAGCTGCGGCTGGCCGGGGTCAACGGGCCCTACGCGCTGGCCCTGAGCACCCCGGCCTACGACGCGATCAGCGTGACCACCGAGCACGGCTACCCGATCCGGCGCCAGATCGAGCGGGTCTTCGACGGGGAGATCCTGTGGGCGCCCGCCATCGACGGGGCGTTCCTGCTGTCCACCCGGGGCGGCGACTACACGCTCAGCCTGGGCCAGGACCTGTCCATCGGCTACCTGGCCCACGACGCGGAAACGGTCCAGCTGTACTTCCAGGAGGCGCTGACCTTCGTGACCTACACGACCGAGGCGATCGTGGCCGTCAACCCGGTGGCCGGGGAGCTCACCGGCCGGTCGTAACCAGGCGGATGTCGGGGGTGGCCGTGGGCGCGGTCACCGCCAGCACCCGGCGGGCCTCGGCCTCGAGGGCGTCCCGGTCCCGGGCCGGGACCCGCGAGCGGAACAGCTCGATAGTCACGGTGGCCGTTCCCTTGGCCCGCTTCACCCGCCAGGCCCCGGCCACGAACCCGTCCAGCAGCACGCTGCCCGGGAAGCTGTTCAGCTGCCGGAACAACCGCTGGCGGTCGGCTTCGGCCATGACCCGGGTCCGGTCGTCGTGGGACAGGATCAGGTTGTCGTACTCGGCGGCCAGCCGGGCCGGGGCGGGCACGTCCGGGCCGGGGCGCGGGCCGTCGGGCAGGTCGAACAGCTCGCGCCCGGCCTCGTCGGCGAAGACCCGGAGCCGGTCCCGCATCGGCTCCACGACCTCGCGCAGCCGGGTCAGGCCCGACCAGGCCTGCACGTCCTGGACGGTGGCCGGCCCGAACGCGGCCAGATAGCGCTCGACCAGGGCGGCCAGGGCCCGGGGCCGGGAGGCGGGCTCGGTCACCGGCCGGCCCAGCCACACGTCGGCCGGGGTGTGACGGGCCAGGCCGCTCTTGCCCCACACCGCCCGCGGCGGCACTTGGACCAGCGGAACCTGGGCCCGCACCGCCTGGGCCAGCGCGTCGGCCGGGTGGCCGGGCCAGGTCGCGGTGAGCGCGGCCCCGAGCTCGGCGAAGGTCAGCGGCCCGGTGGTGGTCAGGGCCCGGCCGGCCTCCCTCACCGCGGCCAGGTCCACCCCGGCCAGCCGCTTGGCCCAGTTGCCGGCCAGGCCCTGGTCCAGCACCGGCTGGAGCAGCGGTCGCCAGGCCAGCGCGTCCTCGCCGGTGACCAGGTGGATGGTGCCGCGCATGAGCGCGATCCGGACCACGTCCCGGTTCTCCAGCAGGGCGGCCAGGTCCTCGGGCCGGAAGCCGTCCAGCCGGGCCAGCAGGCCGTAGTAGGGCGGGAACGGGGCCTGGGCCTGCAGGCCGCCCAGGTGCCGGACCATGGCCAGCACCGCGCCGGCGCGGTCCGTCTCCGGGACCGGCCGCCGGTCCAGCAGGTACTGCCGGGCCAGCAGGGCGCGGTTGACGGCCCGGCCGCTCAGCACCTCAGCGGGCATGGGCGTCGCCTCCTGATCGGTTAGGGTAACTTGTGCGCTTCGTGTTCACCCCGCCCGCCCAGGAGGCCGCTGGCCTGCTCACTCTGCCGTGGGACGAGCCCCTGGAGACCTGGCAGGACGAGCGGCTGGTGGAGATCCGGCAGCGTGGCATCCACCGCCACATCGTCCGGTTCGTAGAGGACGACGGCGTACTCTACGCGCTCAAGGAACTGGGCGAGCGGTTCGCCCGCCGCGAGTACACGCTGCTGCGCTCGCTGGACGAGCTGAACATCCCGGCCGTCGAGGTGGTCGGGGTCGCGGTCGATCGCGGGCCCGGCCTGGACTCGGTCCTGGTCACCAAGTTCCTCACCTACGCCACCACCTACCGGGCGGTGTTCTCCCGGCCCCGCGGCGGCCAGCCCACCGACCGGCTGCTGGACGCCCTGGTCGAGCTGCTGGTGCGGCTGCACCTGTCCGGGTTCTTCTGGGGCGACTGCTCGCTGTCCAACACGCTGTTCCGCTACGACGCCGGCACGCTGGAGGCGTACCTGGTCGACGCCGAGACCAGCGAGCAGCACCCGGAACTGTCCCGGGGCCAGCGCGAGTACGACCTGGAGCTGGCCCAGGAACGGGTCTACGGCGAGCTGCTCGACCTGGAAGCCGGGGAGCTGCTGCCCCAGGACGTCGACCCGTTCGACATCTCCGAGCAGCTGCAGCGCCGGTACACCGCGCTGTGGGACGAGCTGACCCGGGAGGAGATCCTGCGCCCGGACGAGCAGCGGTACCGGATCGCCAAGCGGCTGCGGCGGCTCAACCAGCTCGGCTTCGACGCCGAGGAGGTCGAGCTGATCAGCACCCCGGACGGGAACCGGCTGCGGGTCCGGACCCGGGTCGCCGAGACCGGCGAGCACAGCCGCCAGCTGTTCCTGCGGACCGGGATCGACGCCGGCGAGAACCAGGCCCGCCGGCTGCTCAACGACATCGCCTCCTTCCGGGCCTGGCTGGAGCAGAAGGAGGGACGGCCGGTGCCCGACTTCGTGGCGGCCAACCGGTGGCGGGAAGAGGTGTACGAGCCGGTGGTGGAGGCCATCCCGGAGGACCTGCGCGGGCGGCTGGCCCCGACCGAGATCTTCCACGAGATCCTGGAGCACCGCTGGTACATGTCCGAGCTGGCCGGCCGGGACGTCGGGACCCGGGCCGCGGCCAAGTCCTACTTCGACCGGGTGCTGCCCGAGGCGCCGGAGCCGCTGGAGGTGTCCGGGGACACCGAAGCGCTGGCCGACACCGAGCTCAGCGAGGTGGCCGGGCTGAACGAGCCGACCGGGCCCCAGGTGGTCCGTTACCCGGAGCCGGTGCCGGAGACCAGCTCGGAGTAGAGGGCGGCGGTCTGCTCGGCCACCGTGCGCCAGCCGAACTCGGCCACGGCCCGGTCCCGGCCCGCCTGGCCCATGGACCGGGCCAGGGCCGCGTCGCCCACCACCGTGTTCAGGGCCTGGGCCAGCGCGGCCGGGTCGTCGGCCGGGACCAGCAGCCCGGTCGTGCCGTCGTCGACCACCTCGGGGATGCCGCCGACCCGCGACCCGACCACGGCCGTGCCGCAGCCCATGGCCTCCAGGTTGACGATGCCCAGCGGCTCGTACAGCGACGGGCAGGCGAACACCGCCGCGTGGGTCAGCAGCTGGATCACGTCCTGCTTGGGCAGCATCTCCGGGATCCACACCACCCCCGAGCGGGTGGCCCGCAGCCCGTCGACCAGGCCGGTCACCTCGTCCAGCAGCTCCGGGGTATCGGCCTGCCCGGCGCACAGCACCAGCTGGGCCGACGGGTCCAGCTCGGCCGCGGCCCGCAGCAGCACCGGCACGCCCTTCTGCCGGGTGATCCGGCCCACGAAGATCACGTACGGGCGGTCGGGGTCGATGCCGTGCCGCTGGACCACATCGGTCGCGGGGTCCGGGGCGTACTCGGCGGTGTCGATGCCGTTGCGGATGACCCGGACCCGGGCCGGGTCGATCTCGGGGTAGGCGGACAGGATGTCGGCCCGCATGCCGTCGGACACCGCGACCACGGTGGCCGCGGCCGTGGCCGACACCCGCTCGCACCAGGAAGAGATGGCGTAACCGCCGCCGAGCTGCTCGGCCTTCCACGGCCGCAGCGGCTCCAGCGAGTGCATGGTGACCACGTGCGGGATGCCGTACAGGAGCGAGGCCAGGTGGCCGCCCAGGTTGGCGTACCAGGTGTGCGAGTGGACCAGGTCGGCGCCCTCGGCCCCGGCGGTCATGCCCAGGTCGGTGGACACCGTCTGCAGGGCCTGGTTGGTGCCGGACAGCAGGTCCCAGGGCCGGTGGGCCACCGCGTCGGGCCGGTCCTTGCCCTGGCAGTGCACGGTCAGGTCGACCAGGCCGGCCAGCTCGCGGGCCAGGTAGGTGACGTGCACGCCCGCGCCGCCGTACACCTCGGGCGGGTACTCCCGGGTCAGCAGGGCGACCTTCAGGCGGCCCGCCGGGGCTGGTGAGGCTGCCGGGGCCGGAGTGGCTGCTGAAGCTGGCGAGGCTGGAGTGATTGCTGAGGCTGGCGAGGCCGGGGTTTCTGGTGTGGTCACGGGGTCACCGCCTGGCCCTTGCCGACCACGGTCACGCCGCCGGCCGAGACCACGAAGCCGCGGGCCCGGTCGTGCTCCTTGTCCACGCCCACCATCACGCCCTCGGGCACCTCCACGTTCTTGTCCAGGATCGCGTCCCGGACCACGGCGTGGCGGCCGATGCGGGTGTTGTCCAACAGCACCGCCCGTTCCACCGAGGCCCAGCTGTTGATGCGCACGCCGGGCGACAGCACCGACTCGCGGACCAGCCCGCCGGAGACGATGACGCCGTTGCTGACCAGGCTGTTCACGGCCCGGCCGATCCGGTCGCCGGACTCGTGCACGAACTTGGCCGGCGGCAGCGAGGGCACGTGGGTCAGGATCGGCCAGCGGTTGTTGTACAGCGTGAACAGCGGCTGGACCGCGCACAGGTCCATGTGGGCCTCGAAGTAGGAGTCGAGCGTCCCCACGTCCCGCCAGTACAGGAGGTCCCCCTCGATCGCGCCGGGGACCTTGTTGGTGAGGAAGTCGTAGGCCTGGGTGGCCCCGTCCTTGACCAGCATGGGCACGATGTTGCCGCCCATGTCGTGGCGGCTGGAATCGTCGGCCGCGTCCTTGCGCAGCGCGTCGACCAGCACGTTGGTGTCGAACACGTAGTTGCCCATGGAGGCGTAGGCCTGGTCCGGCTGGCTGGGGATGCCCGGCGGCTCGGGGGGCTTCTCCAGGAACTCGGTCACCGTGCGGCCGTCCTGGCCCACGGCGACCACGCCGAACTCGGTGGCCTCCTCGCGCGGCACCGGGATGCAGGCCACGGTGACGCCGGCCCCGTGCTCGATGTGCTGGGCGATCATCTGCGACGGGTCCATGCGGTAGACGTGGTCGGCGCCGAACACGATGACGTGGTCGGGCTGCTCGTCGTTGATCAGGTTCAGCGACTGGTAGATGGCGTCGGCCGAGCCGGTGTACCACTGCGGGCCCAGCCGCTGCTGGGCGGGCACCGGGGTGACGTAGTTGCCCAGCAGGGAACTCATCCGCCAGGTGGTGGAGATGTGCCGGTCCAGGCTGTGGCTCTTGTACTGGGTCAGCACGGCGAGCTTCCTGACGCCGCCGTTGGCCAGGTTGGACAGCGCGAAGTCGATCAGCCGGTAGAGGCCACCGAACGGGACGGCGGGCTTGGCCCGGTCGGCGGTGAGCGGGGACAGGCGCGTTCCCGCGCCCCCGGCGAGCACGATTCCGAGGACGCTCGGGTCTGGCATGTCGGCCCTCCATTCGGCCTGGCGGTGGCGTCGTTGCCGGTATGTACCGCCATGCTCTCCTTGGAATGCCCAGCCAGGGAAGCTTTCAACGGGTTAACAGCAAAAGAAGCCGCGGGCCGGGTCAGCTGGGGGCGGCGGCGACGATGATGCGGTCGAAGTCGGGGGTGTAGGCGCTGGGGTCGCTGAGCTCGATGGTGTTGGCGCCGGCGTTGAGGGCCAGCGAGACGGTCAGCGCGCCGGGTGTGTTGAAGCTGCCGGTGGACGGGAACGACAGCGTCTGCCCGGCCCCGCCGTCGGCGGCCACGATGCCGGGCCGCACGCCGTCGGTGGCGTAGATCAGGGTGACGCGGTAGGTACCCGCGCTGGGCACGTCGACGTTGTTGACGGTGAGCGTGCCGCCCTCGCCGACGAAGCCGACCTTGGACCCGCCCGAGCAGGTCGAGCAGGCCGACACCACGGCCCCGCCGGCCAGCGTGTTGGCGGCTGCCTCGGCCTCATAGGAGGCGGCCAGGGCGGGAGTGTCCACGGTCGCGGTCACGCCGAAATTATCGAAGGTCACTTGCCCCGGGTTCCCGGTCGCGGCCGAGGTCACGAACATCCCCGCATCCTGGCTGGCGGCCTGGCCGGGCACGGTCGCGGTACCAACGGCCAGCCAGTCGCTGCCGTTCAGGGAGTAGTAGCCGGTGTAGCTGGACCCGTTCCGGACCAGCCGCAGCCAGACCGGCAGGCCGGCCGGGATCGTGCCGTTGGCCGGGGTCACGTTGTCGATGTAGGTGCCGCCGTTGTCGTTCCACTCCAGCTGGACGCCGCCGGACGGGGACTCGAACAGGATGACACCCTCGGGGCCCTGGCCGGAGGCGGTGATGTCGTTGCGGACCAGCAGGCCGGCCTTGGCGTAGCCGGTCAGGTTCTGCTGCGCGGACACCTCGGTGCTGACCGTGGCCGTGCTGCCCACGGCCCCCTTCTGGTAGATCGTGCTGTAGTCGTCGTCGCCGGAGAACAGGCCCGCGCCCGCCCCGGAGATGCCGAACTGCTGGCCGGACTGGCCGAACGCGGCCGGCGCGTCCGTGGCCGACGAGTAGGTCTGGTACGGGGCCTGGACCGGCGGGCTGGTCGTGACCTGTTCCGGGACCGAAAGGCTCTGCGGCTGCCCGGGCCAGGCGAATCTGGCCGTGCCGGTCACCGTGCTGGTATCGAACAGCCCCGACGGCTGCGGGGCCACCACCTTGAACGTGGCGTGCACGGTCTTACCGCTGCCGACCAGGGGGAACAAGGTCGGCGAGGTGGCCGTCACCGACCAGCCGGACGGCACCTGCAGGCCGAGGCGCACCAGCGGGGCGGGCAGCGGGCCGTTGTCGGTGAACGACTCGGTGGCGGTGACCGGCTGCCCGCTGGTCAGGCTGGTCAGCCCGGTCAGGCTGAGCGTGGCCGCGGGCGGCGCGGCGGCCGGGTTCCTGGTCGGGCTGACCCGGACCAGGGCCACGCCATGGGCGGGGACCGCGGCGCTGATCGTGCCGGTGGTCTCGGTGGTCTTGCCGGTCCACAGGTTGCTGACCTTGTAATCGGCGGCCGCGGTGGCCTTGAGGGTGGCCGCGGTGGTGCTGATCACCTGCGGGGTGCTGGCCGTGTTGAACAGGCCCGCGACCACGTCCCCGTCGGTGTTTGCTCCACCCCGCCCGGCCCGTTCGGTCTTGGCGAAGATCTGCTCGGTGCTGCCGTTCACGAGGCGGGAGGCGTCGATGCTGTCCTGGTCGACCGCGATCACGCTGCGGTTCTTGAGCAGCCCGAGGTCGGTCCGGTCCAGGTTGGTCAGGTCGGTGCCCAGGATGAACGGGGCCGCGGCCAGGGCCCACAGGCTCAGCTGGGTCTGCCGCTCGTCGTAGGTCAGGCCGTCGTTGCTGCCGTTGCCGACCTCGATCGAGTCGTAGTCGTTGAACGCGCCCGGGCCCCCGTACGGCTGCCAGGCCGCCACCTGGTCGAAGCGGGAGCTGATGTTGGCCCAGTCGGTGAGCGGGTAACTGCTGCCGCTGGGCTCGCCGCCGTAGTCCTCGATGTCGCCGCCGGTCCGCCAGCCGTTGGAGTACTGCTTCCAGGTCGCGGCGTCGTTGATGTTCAGGCTGTTGGACAGCTCCAGGTGGATGGGCCGGCCGGTCTGGCGGAGCCCCGCCGACCAGGCCTGGACGTCGGGGATGTCGAACGAGCCGACCCCGTCGAGCTTGAGGTAGTCCACGCCCCAGGAGGCGAACTGGTCGGCCCAGGAGTCGATGAACTGCTGGGCGCCGGGCTTGCTGTAGTCGATGCCGACCATGCCGCCGCAGTTGTAGTTGTTCTCGCTGACCGACGGCTCGGCGATCTGGTCGGCGGTGTAGGAGGTCCCCTCGATCGGGGTGTTCTCGGCCACCGCCTGCTTGGAGATGCCCGGGGTCATGTACAGGCCGAACTTCAGGCCCAGCTTGTGCACGTAGTCGGCCACGGCCTCGATGCCGTTCTCACTGCCCTGGCTGGGGAACTTGCTGGTGTCGATGACCCAGCGGCCGTACTGGTCGACGTCGGGGCCCTGGCTGCCCGGGCACACGTACCAGAAGTCGTCGATGTTGACGTACACGTAGCCCACGCCGGCCAGGCCGCTGCTCTTCATGGCCCGGGCCTGGGCCTCAATATTGGCCGCGGTCGGATTGTGGCGGATAAAGCTCCAGCTGCTCCAGCCCAGGGCCGGGGTCTGGCCGACCCCGTTGTCTTCGGCGTGGGCCGGGGAGGCGGCCGACGTGGCCGCGACCACCGCCAGTGGTACCGCCGCCAGCCCGGCCACGATCGCGCGGATGAGTCTCCTCATTGGTCCTCCTCGGCCCCGGCAGTCCCTGCTCCATTCCTACGTCAATCGACAAAATCCGTCAATGGAACTCACAGAAGATGGAAAGCAAACATCAGGGCCCAGGCGATCCAGCCGTCGAGCGAGGCGAGCTGACCGCGGAAACTGTGTGGCCGCGGCCCGGCCGGGCCGCGTATTCTTCGGGTGTGACCAGGACACGATCGTTCATGTGGTGGGCCGCCTAGGGCGGCTGCTGAGTCACGTTTTCCTGCTGGCTGCCTCGGTTGAGGCGGCCTTGTTTTTTGCGCCGACCCGGCCGGGGCCACGGGGCAATGAGGAGCCGAGGATGGCACGGAGTCTGTCGCTGGTGGTACCGAGCGGCCATCTGACCTTGGGCAATCTGCTGGGAGCGATCCAGCACTGGGTGGCCGACCAACGCGGGCCCGACTCGCTGTACGGGGTGGCCGACCTGCACGCGCTGACCACCGAGCACGACCCGGCCGCGGTCCGGGAGATCACCCGGGAGCAGCTGGCGCTGCTGGTCGCGGCCGGGCTGGACCCGGAGCGGTGCACGATCTTCGTGCAGAGCCACGTGCCCGGCCACACCCAGCTGACGTGGCTGCTGGAGGCCGTGGCCTACGACGGTGAGCTGCGGCGGATGATCCAGTACAAGGAGAAGTCCGCCCAGCAGGAGTCGGTGCGGTCGGCGCTGCTCACCTACCCAGTGCTGATGGCCGCCGACATCCTGCTCTACGGGGTGGCCGACGTGCCGGTCGGCGAGGACCAGCGCCAGCACCTGGAGCTGGCCCGGGACCTGGCCGTCCGGTTCAACCAGCGCTACGGGGACACGTTCGTGGTGCCCCGGGCGGTCACGCCGCCGGTCGGCGCGCGGGTCATGGACCTGCAGGACCCCAGCAAGAAGATGAGCAAGTCGGCGGCCCTGAGCGCGCCCGGCACCGTCCGGCTGCTGGACCCGCCGGAGGTGGTCCGGAAGAAGGTGGCCCGGGCCGTCACCGACAGCGGGCGGGAGGTGACCTTCGATATGAATGGGAAGCCAGGCGTGGCCAACCTGCTGACGATCCTGGCCGCCTGCACCGGGACCAGCCCCGGGCAGGCCGCCGCCGGGCTGGGCAGCTACCGCGACCTCAAGGAGGCGGTGGCCGAGGCGATCATCACGGTGCTGACGCCACTGCAGGAGCGCTACGCCCGCCTGAGCGCGGACCCCGCCGCGCTGACCGCGATGGCGCGGGAGGGGGCGGCCCGGGCCCAGGAGCTGGGCGCGCCCTACCTGGCCCGGGCTCAGGAGGCCATCGGCCTGCTGGCTCCCTAGCCGGTGGCGGCCTGGCCCGCCGCCTGGGCCGGGGCCGGGGCCGGGGCGGCGGCGGGCAGGCCGACGGTGAGGCGGCCCCAGGCCAGTTCGGCCGCGGCGGCCAGGCAGCCGTCCACCACGGCTTCGGTGCCCAGCGCGCTGACCCGCACGTCGGGCAGGACCGGGGCCATGGGCTGGAGCTCGGCGATGACCGCGTCGGCGAAGCCCGGGGCCTGGCCGATGCCGCCGCCGAGCACGATCAGCTCGGGGTCGATGATGCTGATCACCGTGCACAGTGTGCGCGCCACCAGCTGGGCCTCGTCGGCGACCACGACCGCGGCCCGGTCGTCCCCCCGGGCCGCGGCCTGGAACACCGACCGGGCCGAGACCTGCCCGCGCAGCCCGGCCCGGCGGGCCGACCGGACCACCGCGGCCGCGGACGAGGCGTCCTCCAGGGCCGCCCGCCAGCCCGCGGACGAGGCCGGGCTCTCGGGCTCGGCGCCCTGGCCGCCGGTCATGGGCACGTAGGCGATCTCCCCGGCCACCCCGTGCGCGCCGCGGATCAGCTGCCCCCCGACGACCAGGCCCATGCCGATGCCGGTGCCGACCGAGACGAACGCGAAGCTGCCGACCTCGCGGCCGTGGCCGTCGGCCTGCTCGGCCAGGGCGGCGGCATTTACATCGTTTTCGATGATCAAGGTGACGCCGAACTCTTCCCGGAGCCAGGTCATGACCTCGGGGCGTTCCCAGTCCGGCGGCCGGCCGGTCAGGGCCATGGCGTCGTGGCCGCGGTCGTAGACGCCGGGGCTGCCGAGCACGGTCTGGGTGATGGCCGCGCGGTCCACCCCGGCCTCGGCGCACAGGGCGCCGGCCAGCTGGATGAGCTCGCCGATGCGGCCCCGGACGCTGGCCGCGTGCAGCCGGGCCGCGCCGCGGGCCCGCACCGTGCCGGCCAGGTCGGCGACCGCACCCCGCAGGTACTGCGCACCCACGTCCAGGCCGAGCACGAACCCGGCGTCCGGATGGACCTCGTACAGCTGGGCCGACCGGCCGGGACGCCCGGTCTGCTGACCGGCGACCCGGATCAGGCCGGCCCGTTCCACGGTGGCCAGGGCCAGGGACACGGTGGGCTTGGACAGCCCGGACAGCCGGGCCAGGTCGGCCCGGGAGCACTGGCCCAGCCGGCGGATGTGGCCCAGGAGCAACTGCTCGTTCAGCGCCCTAATCAGCGGGGGGCGTGCTGCCGCCATCGCCCCGGATCCGTTTGCCGGCCGTCCCGTCACCGTTACCTCCGCGGTCATCATCCCGCACCCGTCAGCCAGGGCGAAAACCCTGGTCACAATCTGGCCGAAGGCACTCTTTACGGGCGTTGATAGTTAGGATACTGTCCTAACTAACTTCGGCAAAGGAGCCGGAGACTTCGGCCGGAAGCCCGTCCTCCGCGACGTGACGCGGGAGTTTCGGGCGGCCAGGGCCGGGGTTCCGGAGCCGGCGCCGATGACCGAAAGGGCGGGGTGGCCGGGCCCTCCGGCGGCACCGCCGACAGACACAACCAGGCGGGACCGCCACCTCGTGTCGGCGGGACCGCCCTTCATCAACGGTGACCGCCGCGGCGGCCGGCCAATCTCCCCGGCTGGGCCGCCGTAACTCCCCTTGCGAAGGGCTGTGCCATGAGACGCCTGAAGATGCTCGGGGTCCTCATCGCCGCGGGCCTGCTGGCCGCCGCGTGCGGGACCAGCTCGCCATCCTCCTCCGGAAAGTCGTCAGGGCCGAGTGGCACGCTGACCCTTTCCAACGAGCAGGGCGCGCTGTGGACCTGTAGCTTCAACCCGTTCAACCCGTCGAACCTCGCGCAGGGCATCACGATGGGCCAGGTGTATGAGCCGCTGGCGTTCGTCAACACCCTGCAGAACGCCAAGGCCACGCCCTGGCTGGCCACGTCGTGGACGTGGAGCAAGAACAACACCGTGCTGACCTTCACCATCCGCAAGGGCGTGAAGTTCAGCGACGGCACCCCGATGACCGCCGCCGACGTGGCGTTCACCTTCAACCTGATGAAGAAGTACAAGACCCTGGACCTGAACTCGGTCTGGTCGGTGCTGTCCAGCGCGACCCAGCAGGGCAATCAGGTGGTCATGACGTTCAAGAACACCGCGGTGCCGTACTTCTACTACATCGCCGACCAGACCCCGATCGTGCCGCAGCACATCTTGTCGAAGATCGCCAACCCGGTGACCTACAAGGACGCCAACCCGGTGGCCACCGGGGCGTTCATGGTCAAGCCGTGCAGCCAGCAGAGCATCACCTACGTGGCCAACCCGCACTACTGGCAGCCGAACGAGCCCAAGCTGGCCAAGGTGATCTACCCGGCGTTCACCTCGAACGACCCGGCCAACACCTACCTGGCCACCGGCCAGGCCCAGTGGGGCAGCCAGTTCATCCCGAACATCAAGAAGTTCTACACGTCTAAGAGCCCGGACAACCACTACTGGTTCCCGCCCATCGCCAACGTCAGCCTGATCCCGAACCTGACCGTGCCCGGACTGAACAACACCGCCGTCCGGCAGGCCATGGCCTACGCCATCGACCGCAACCGGGTGTCGCAGATCGGCGAGTACGGCTACGAGCCGGCCGGGAACCAGACCGACATCGTGACCCCGACGTTCTCCAGCTGGATCGACAAGACCTCGGCCAGCCAGTACAACTACGGCTACAACCCGGCCAAGGCCAAGCAGATCCTCCAGGCCGCGGGCTTCACGGTGAAGCCGGGCGGGGTGGACGTGAGCAAGTCCGGGCAGAAGCTGGCCTTCACCGTCATCAACATCGGCGGGTACTCCGATTGGGTGGCCTCCATGCAGGTCATCCAGTCCGACCTGAAGGCGGTCGGTATCCAGCTCACCGCGGACAACCTGTCGCAGAACGACTTCCTCGACCGGCTGTACAACGGGAACTACCAGCTGGCCTACAACGCGCAGACCGGTGGCCCGACGCCGTACTACGAACTGCGGCAGTGGCTGTACTCGGCCAACTCGGCGCCGATCGGCAAGCAGGCCTCGTCCAACTGGGAGCGTTACAGCAACCCGGCCACCGACAAGCTGATCAACTCCTACGGCACCACCACCTCGCTCGCCACCGAGCGGCAGATCGTGAACCAGCTGCAGCAGGTCGTGCTGAAGAACGTGCCGTTCATCCCGGTCACCGAGGAAGTGGCCTGGTATCAGTACAACACCTCGAAGTTCACGGGCTGGGTCACGCCGAGCAACCCCTACGCGCTGCCCGCCGCCTACGCCTACCCCGACATGGGCCAGGTGCTGCTGCACGTGGCGCCGAAGTAGCGAAACGGGCCGGGTGAGCATGAGGATTGCCCAATGAGATTTGCCCTGCGCCGGCTCGGGTTCTTCGTGCTCACCCTGTGGGCCGCGGTGACGCTCAACTTCTTCCTGCCGCGGATGATGCCCGGGAACCCGGCCCTGGCCATGATGTCCAAGTTCCACGGACGGCTGAGCGGGCAGGCGCTGAAGAGCCTCGAGGTGATCTTCGGGGTCGACAGCCACCAGAGCCTGCTCGCGCAGTACGTCCACTACCTGGGCCAGGTGGCGACCGGGAACTTCGGCACGTCGCTGTTCTTCTACCCGCAGCCGGTCAGCCAGGTCGTGCTGGCGGCCATCCCCTGGACGCTCGGGCTGGTCGGGGTGACCACGATCCTGGCCTTCGCGCTGGGCACCGGGCTGGGCATCGTCACCGCCTGGCGGCGCGGCAGCCGGCTGGACAGCATCCTGCCGCCGGTGTTCGTGATCACCTCGGCCATTCCCTACTTCTGGGTCGGGATGATGTTCATTCTGATCTTCGGCATCCATCTCAGGTGGCTGCCGTACACGTTCGGGTACGACCCGAGCGTCACCACCGGCTTCAACGCCGCGTTCATCGGCAACGTGCTGGAGCACGCCGTGCTCCCGGCCCTGGCCCTGCTCATCACCACGATCGGGACCTGGATCCTGACCATGCGCAACACCATGGTCTCGGTGCTGGCCGAGGACTACGTGCGGATGGCCCGGGCCAAGGGGCTGCCGGGCCGGCGGATCATGTACGACTACGCGGCCCGCAACGCCATCCTGCCCAACCTGACCGGCTTCGCGATGTCGCTCGGCTTCGTGATCGGCGGCGCCATCCTCATCGAGTACGTCTTCGACTACCCGGGCGTCGGCTACATGCTGCTGCAGGCGGTGGAGAACGAGGACTACCCGCTCATGCAGGCCCTGTTCCTGCTGATCACGGTGGCGGTGCTGGTGGCCATCCTGCTGTCGGACATCGCCACCGCGCTGCTCGACCCGCGCACCAGGTCGGCGAGGTGACCCGATGGCGATGATGCGAACCCCGGTCGGGCCGGAGGACGCCGGGGCACCGGACACCGCCCTGGCCGCCGCACTGCCCGCGGGCCGGGGGCAGACCCGGGCGGCCGCGCTCGGCCGGCTGGGCCGGGCCATCCGGGCCAACCGCAAGGCCGCCGCGGGCGCGGTGATCCTGATCGTGTTCGTCCTGATCGCGATCTTCCCGTGGGTCATCGCCCACGACAGCCCCACCGCCGAGGTGTACCGGCGCAGCCTGGGCCCGTCCCTGGCCCACCTGTTCGGCACCACGGCCTACGGCCAGGACCTGTTCGCTCAGGCGGTGTGGGGCACCCGGCAGGTGCTGATCGTCGCGTTCGGCGCCGGGCTGGCCGCCACCGCGCTGGCCGTGCTGATCGGGGTGGCCGCGGCCTACCTGGGCGGGATCTCGGACGGTGTGCTCAACCTGCTCACCGACCTGCTGCTGGTCATCCCGCTGTTCACGCTGCTGATCGTGATCGCGGCCTACGTGCACAACTCCGGGACGCTGGTGCTGATCGCGGTGCTCACGCTGACCGGCTGGTCGTACACGGCCCGGCAGCTGCGGGCGCAGGCGCTGTCCCTGCGCCACCGCGACTTCCTGGAGGCGGCCCGGGTCCGCGGCGAGCGCTCGATCTACATCATCCTGGTCGAAATCATCCCCACCATGACCTCGCTGATCGTGGCCAGCTTCCTGACCAACGCGCTGTACGCGGTGCTGTTCGCGTCCAGCCTGCAGTTCATCGGGCTGGGCGACCCGAACTCGACCAGCTGGGGCACGATGCTCTACTGGGCCCAGAACAACGAGGCCCTGCAGACCGGCCAGTATCTGTGGGCGGTGATCCCGGGTGCGCTGATCGCCCTCCTCGGCACGGCGCTCGCCCTGCTCAACTACGCCTTCGACGAGATCGGGAACCCCGCCTTGCGACCGATGCGGCGCCGAAACCGGGCGGCACGGCGGAAGCAGGTGCGCCGTGCCCACTGACGACATCCTCGAAGTGACCGACCTGTCGGTCGACTACCTGACCGACCGGGACCCGGTCCGGGCCGTGGACGACGTGAGCTTCACGCTGGGCCCGGGCGAGTTCCTGGGCGTGGTCGGCGAGTCCGGCTGCGGCAAGTCCACCCTGCTGTTCGCCATCGCCCAGCTGCTCCAGCCGCCGGCCGAGGTGACCGGGGGAAGCGTGACCTTCCGCGGGACGAGCCTGGTCGGGCTGACCGACCGCGAGCTGGCCGCGGTCCGGTGGAAGGACCTGTCGGTGGTCATGCAGAGCGCGATGAACGCGCTCAACCCGGTGAAGTCGATCGGTTCCCAGTTCAAGGACGCCATGCGCGCGCACGGGGTCGCCAGCCGCGGCGAGATCGCGGACCGGTCGGCCGAGGTGCTGCGCATGGTCGGCATCGACCCGGTGCACCTGAAGAGCTTCCCGCACCAGCTGTCCGGGGGCATGCGGCAGCGGTCCATGATCGCGATGGCCATGCTGTTCACCCCGGAGCTGGTGATCATGGACGAGCCGACCTCGGCCCTGGACGTGGTGGCCCAGCGCTCGCTGATGGTGCAGATCAAGCAGCTGCAGCAGCGGCTGGGCTTCGCCATCATCTTCGTCACCCACGACATGTCGCTGGTCAGCCACTTCTCCGACCGGCTGATGGTGATGTACGCGGGCCAGGTGGCCGAGGCGGGCGCGACCCGCAAGGTGTTCGACAGCCCGAAGCACCCGTACAGCGTGGGCCTGCTGGACGCGTTCCCGTCCATCCGCGGGCCCAAGGTGCCGCTGACCGGGATCCCGGGCCGGCCGCCGGACCTGGCCCGGCCCCCGGAAGGCTGCCGGTTCGCGCCGCGCTGCCCCCGGGTCATGGACCGCTGCCGGGTCGACCCGCCCGAGCTGTACCCGGTGGACGGGGTGGACGTCCGGTGCCTGCTGTTCGACGGGAGCTCTGATGAGTGAGGCCACGGTGACCGAGCCGGAGGGGGCCGCGGGCCCCGCGGGCGGCGAGCCGTTGCTGCGGACCGAGGGACTGAGCAAGCACTTCAAGGTGGGCGGGGCGCTGTCCCGGCGGACCCTGCACGCGGTGGACGACGTGTCGCTGGCCATCGGCGAGCAGGAGATCGTGGCCCTGGCCGGGGAGAGCGGCAGCGGCAAGTCGACCATCGCCCGGCTGCTGGCCACGCTGTACCGGCCGACCAGCGGCCAGATCTTCTTCCGCGGCCAGCCGGTGGCGGGCCGCCGCTCCCGGTCGGCGACCCTGGACTACACCGGTCAGGTGCCGATGGTGTTCCAGGACCCGTTCAGCTCGATCAACCCGGTGTTCCGCACCTCGCACGGCATCCTGCGCAGCCTTAAGCTGCACCGCCCGGACCTGTCGGCCCGGCAGCGGCAGGAAGAGGCGGAACGGGTCTTCGAAGCGGTCGGGCTGACTCCCGGGCACGAGATGCTGCAGCGGTTCCCGCACGAGCTGAGCGGCGGGCAGCGGCAGCGGGTCGGCTTCGCCCAGGCGCTGGCCACCCGGCCCAAGCTGATCCTGGCCGACGAGCCCGTGTCCATGCTGGACGTGTCGATCCGGGTCGGGTTGCTCAACCTGATGGCCCAGCTGCGGGACACCGAGGGCGTGTCCTTCCTCTACATCACGCACGACCTGGCCAGCGCACGCTACGTGGCCGACCGGCTGATGGTCATGTACGCGGGCCAGATCGCCGAGACCGGCCCGATCGAGGAGGTGCTGGCCCGGCCCAAGCACCCGTACACCCAGCTGCTGCTGACCGCGGTGCCCGATCCGCGCGCGCCGCTGGACGTGTCGGCCAAGGCCGAGGTGGGCGAGCCGCCGAAGGTCATCGACCCGCAGCCCGGCTGCCGGTTCCGGTGGCGCTGCCCGCTGGCCATCGACAGGTGCCAGACCGAGACCCCGCCGCTGCGGGAACTGCTGCCCCGGCACCAGGCCGCGTGCCATGTGGCCCGGGCCGACGAAGAAGTGAGGGCGTTCGGATGAAGGTCGCGGTCGTCGGGGGCGGGTCCACCTACACCCCCGAGCTGGTCGACGGGCTGGCCCGGCTGGCGGGTTCGGTTTCGGGTTCGGGTTCGGGTTCGGGTGCACTGGATGTCACCGAGCTGGCTCTGGTCGACCCGGACGCCGACCGGCTGGCCGTGGTCGGGCCGGTGTCCTCCCGGATCATGAGCGCGCTCGGGCACCCCGGCCAGGTGACCTGGACCGGCAACCTGGACGAGGGCCTGGACGGGGCGGGCGCGGTCCTGCTCCAGCTGCGGGTGGGCGGGCAGGCGGCCCGGCACCGGGACGAGACCTGGCCGCTGGACTACGGCCGGGTCGGCCAGGAGACCACCGGCGCGGGTGGCCTGGCCAAAGCGCTGCGCACGGTGCCGGTGGTGCTGGAGATCGCCGAGCGGGCCCGGCAGCGGGCCGAGCCGTCGGCCTGGATCGTGGACTTCACCAACCCGGTCGGGATCGTGACCCGGGCCCTGCTCGACGCCGGTCACCGCACGGTCGGCCTGTGCAACGTGGCCATCGGCTTCCAGCGCCGGTTCGCCGCGCTGCTGGGTGTGGACCCCGGGCAGGTGGCGTTGGACCACGTGGGGCTGAACCACCTGACCTGGGAGCGGGCCGTGCTGGTGGACGGCCAGGACCGTCTGCCTTCGCTTATCGAGGGGCATCTGGACGAGATCGCCGGGCACACCGGGCTGCCGGCCGAGGTGACCCGGGAACTCGGGGTGGTGCCGTCCTACTACCTGCGCTACTTCTGGGCCCACGACAGGGTGGTGGCCGAGGAGCGGACCCGGCCGACCCGGGCCCAGGACGTGGCCCGGCTGGAGCGCGAACTGCTCGACCTGTACGCCGACCCGGCCCTGGACACCAAGCCCGCGCTGCTGGGCGAGCGGGGCGGTGCCTTCTACTCCGAGGCCGCGGTGGCGCTGCTGGCCTCGCTGACCTCGGATCGGGGGGACACCCAGGTGGTCAACGTGCGCAACCACGGCACGCTGCCGTTCCTGCCGGACGAGGCGGTGATCGAGGTCCCGGCGGTGATCGGGGCCAAGGGTGCCCGGCCCGAGCCGGTCGCGCCGGTCGACCCGCTGCTGCGGGGCCTGATCGCGCACGTGTCCGCGTACGAGGAACTGGCCGTGGACACCGCCCTCCGTGGCGGCCGGGACCGGGTGGCCCGCACGCTGCTGGCCCACCCGCTGGTCGGGCAGTGGGACCTGGCCGGTCAGCTGGCCGACCGGCTGATCGCGGAGAACGCCTCCTTTCTGCCCTGGGCCCAGGCGTGAGTCTGCCCGCGGTGCTGGCCCTGGACGGCGGCAACAGCAAGACCGACGTGGCCCTGGTCGGGGTGGACGGTTCGCTGCTGGCCACCGCGCGGGGACCGGGGATGCCCACCGCCGACCTGGACGGGTCGCTGCGGGTGATCAGCGATCTGATCGGGGAGATCGAGCAACAGGCCGGCCAGCCGGGGCGGCCCGCGGCCCGGCACATCTCCGCCTGCGTGGCCAACGCTGACCTGCCCGAGGAAGAAGAACAGCTGGCCACGGCCATCCGGGCCGGGGGCTGGAGCCAGAGCACGACCGTGGTCAACGACACGTTCGCGGTGCTCCGGGCCGGCCTGGACGCGGACTCGCTCGACGGCTCCGGGCGCCCCTGGGGAGTGGCGGTCACCTGCGGGGCCGGCATCAACTGCGTCGGCGTGGCCGCGGACGGCCGGGTCACCCGCTACCTGGCCCTGGGCAGCATCACCGGCGACTGGGGCGGCGGCTACGGCCTGGGCCGGGCCGCGTTGTGGTGGGCCATCCGGGCTGAGGACGGCCGCGGCCCGGAGACCGTGCTGCGCGAGACGGTACCGGCCCACTTCGGGTTGCCGGACGTCGCCGACGTCGCCGTCGCCATCCACCAGGGCAAGCTGACCGTGCAGGACACCCGCGGGCTGGCCCCGGTGCTGCTGGCCGCGGCATCCGACGGTGACCAGGTGGCCCGGGACCTGGTCCGGCAGCAGGCCACGGAGATCTGCACGATGGCGCTGGTGGCGATGCGGCGGCTCGGGCTGACCGGGCTCAGGACCCCGGTGGTGCTGGGCGGCGGCCTGCTGACCGCGCGGGACCCGCTGCTCACGGCTTCGGTGGTGGACGGCATCGCCGCCGAGGCCCCGAAGGCCGAAGTCACCATCGTCGACGTCCCGCCGATCGCGGGCGCGGTCCTGCTCGGCCTGGACGAGGTGGGGCTGGCCCCGTCGGCCGAGCAGAAGGTGCGGGCCGCCTACGCCCAGGCGGCACGGCTTCAAGGCTGAGGAGGGTGCGCGGATGAACATCTCCTGGACTCGGAAGACCGCGGGTGCGGTGGCGGTGGCCGCGACGCTGACGGCGGGGCTGGCGCTGGCTCCGGCAGGGGGCGTCTCCGCGGCTTCGGCCCTGGCCTCGGCTTCTGCTTTGGCGGCGCAGGTCCGGGTCAACCAGGTCGGGTACGGCGAGCACACCAGCAAGGAGGCGGTGGCCATGCTGCCCGCCGCGGCCGGCCGGGTCTCGTTCACTGTGTCCAACGCGCGTGGGCAGGTGGTCTTCCACGGCGTATCGACCCGGAACACCGGCCGCTGGAACGCGAACTACCCGGCTACCTACGCCCTGACCTTCGATAAATTGAACCAGCCCGGAACCTACCGGATCTCGATTGCCGCCCCCGGGGTCCGGGCCACCTCGCCCGCGTTCCGGATCGCGGCCCCGGCCGCGCTGTACTCCCGGCTGGTCGGCAACGCGGTGCGCTACTTCACCTCCGAACGCGACGGCGCCGGCGTGGTGCCCTCGGTGCTGGACCGGCAGCCCGCCAACCTCACCGACACCAGCGCCACCGTGTACGCCGACCCCGCCTACGACGGCAACGACAACCTCGTGGGTGGCTTCCGCAAGGTCGGCGGGCCGGTGGACGTGTCCGGCGGCTGGTTCGACGCGGGCGGCGGCTACGAGAAGTTCGCCTACACCGGCAGCTACACCGACGGGCTGATGCTGCTGGCCGCGCGGGACTTCGCCGGCCGGTACCGGACGCTGGCCCCCGAGGCCGCATTCGGCCTGAACTGGCTGACCAAGCTGTGGAATCCCACCCGCAAGGTGCTCTACATCCAGGTCGGGATCGGCAACGGTAACGCCAGCGACAGCATCCAGGGCGACTACGACTACTGGTTCCTGCCCCAGCAGGAGGACCGGCTCGGGGCCAAGCCGGGTTCGCCCGCCTACTACGTGGAGTACCGCCCGGTGTTCGAGGCGGCCGCACCCGGCGGGCGGATCGACCCCGACTTCGCGGGCCGGTTCGCGGCCGACTTCGCGCTCGGCGCTCAGCTGGCCGCGCGGACCGACCCGGCTCGGGCGCGGGCGCTGCTGAGCGAGGCGCGCGGCGTGTACGCGATGGCTCGCACGTCGGGCGTGGGCTCGCTGGTCACCACGTTCCCGCACGACTACTACCCCGGCGACCAGTGGAAGAGCGACATGCTCTGGGGCGCCGCCGAGATCGCGCTGGCCACCGAGGCCGTGCATGCTCCCGCGCCGGCGGTGCGGTCAGCGCTGGCCACGGCCGCGTCCTGGGCCCGGGCGTACATCGCCCAGGGCCACCCGGCCGGCGGCGACACCCTGAACCTGTACGACCCGGGCGCGGTCGGTGAGGCTGAGCTGCTGGCCGCCCTGCACGGCGCTCCGGGCGCTTCGGGCGCTCCGGGCGGTTCCGGCGCTTCCGGCGGCGGCCTGTCCCGGGCGCTGCTGGACGACATGGCCGCCCAGCTCACCGTGGCCGAGCACAACGCGGCCGGTGACCCGTTCGGCCTGGGTGTCCAGCTGGGTGCCGGCGACGCCACGCCCCACGCGTTCGGCCTCTACGTCACCAACGCGCTCTACCAGCGACTGGGCGGAACGGCCCGGTTCGCCGCCTTCGCCCAGCAGCAGCTGAACTTCGCCCTCGGCGCCAACGGCTGGGGCTCCTCGTTCGTGATCGGCGCCGGGACCACGTTCCCGCACTGCCCGCAGAGCGAGATCGCCAACCTGTCCGGCTCGCTGACCGGCACCGGCGACATTCAGCTCGGCGCCACCGTCGACGGGCCGAGCGATCCCGCCAACTTCGAAGGCCTGGGCACCGTGGACGGCATGCGCGCCTGCTCCGCGGGCTCCTACGCCCCGTTCAACACGTCAGCCGCCGCCTACGAGGACAACGTGGTCAGCTGGCCGTCGGTCGAACCGTCCGACGACTATACGGCCGCGTCCCTCCTGGCCTTCGCTCTGGCCGCCCGCTGAGCCGACGGACCTGGTGTCACGGGTCCCCGGCACCCCAATTGCCCCGACGGGCCCGCCGTCCCCGGTAGCCCCGCCGTTCCCGTCGGTCCGCCCGCCCGGCGGGCCCGGGCCCCGCTGGCTTCGTCCCCGGTTTCGGGGTAAATGCGCATTCACCCCGAAACTTATGGGGGGAAATGCGCATTTGCCCCCAAGGGTTGCCGCCTGGGCCGACCGGCCAGCCAGTACAGCTAGCCGGCCAGCCTCAGAGCTCGTAGTCCAGGACGTACGAGTGGCCGCCGTACGGCCCGATGATGATCTCCCCCGTGCCCCGCATCCCGGCCAGCTCGCCGGTTCCGGAGGATTCGACGATTCTCCAGGTCATCCAGGGAACGCCGTCCTTGCCACCGGCCTCGTGGGAGAGGATGAACGACCCCTTGCGCCCGTGCACCGTGCCGTTGAAGCGCTCGATCGCCACGTAGGCGGCCGGGTTCTCGGCGGTCACGGTGATGAGGTCGGTCTCGCTGGTTCCGGCCAGGTCGCCGGTGAACGTCTTGCTGATGTGCACCCGGGCGATCTTGACCCCGTCTTCGTCGCTGTAGGGGTCCTCGGCGTCGAACCGGTCGAGACTGAAAGTTCCCTCTGCTTTGGCCATGCGACCTAGTGTTGCGCAGGTCGCGGGGTCCGGTGGGACCATTTCCGGGCAAGCCGTACGGTAGGACGGTGGATCCGGTGGCAGCGTTGCGGCAGATCGCCTTCGAGCTGGAGCGGACCGGTGCCCCCACCTATCGGGTCCGGGCCTTCCGCCGCGCCGCCGAGGTCATCGCCGGCCTCCCCGACGGCGAGGTGCAGCAGCGGGTCGAACAGGGCACGCTGCGCTCCCTGTCCGGCATCGGCGCCACCACGGCCGAGGTGATCGACCAGGCGGTCCGGGGTGAGCAGCCCGCGTACCTGGCCAGCCTGCTGGCCGAA
>DASXMW010000200.1:0-64339 GCA_036495425.1 Streptosporangiaceae bacterium
GCCCGTTGACGTGCAGTTCGTACATTCCCAGGGCGGTGGCCCGGATCACCGCGCGCGGTGGCACCTCGGGCAGGTCGATCGTGGTCCGGGTCAGGTACGCGGCGCGCGGGCCGAGCTGGGCCCCCTGCTCGCCGGGGCGTATCCACCGGGCACTGGTTCCGCTGACCGTGAAGGCCTCCGTCTGGCTCAACTCCTGGCATCCTTTCCGTCGGCCCGGCACGGGCCCGGTTGCTGGGTCACAGTTTGAGCGCGCCGTCGGTGATCCCGGCCACGAAGTAGCGCATGGAGACGCCGACCAGCGCGAACAGGGGCAGCATGGTGATCAGGTAGGCGGCGAAGACGGCGCCGGTGCCGGTGCCGCTGATGCCCTGGGCACTGACGAACCCCTGCAGCCCGGCCGAGATCGTGTACTTGTGGTAGTCCTGCAGCACGATCTCGGGCCACAGGTAGTCGCCCCAGATGTTGATGGTCATCAAGATCGCGCCAGTGAGGATGATCGGCCGGGTCAGCGGGGCCACCACCCGCAGCAGCACCTGCCACTCGCGGGCCCCGTCCAGCCGGGCGCTCTGCAGCAGCTCGTCCGGGATCTGCTCGAAGAAGCCGCGGAACAGCAGCACCAGCAGGGGCTGGGCGCTGGCCGCGTACGGCAGGATCAGCGCCCACCAGCCGTTGTAGAAGCCGAACGTCTTCATCAGCAGGAACAGCGGGATGATGGTCAGGGTCCACGGGATCATCAGCAGGCCGAGGTAGGCCAGGAACACAACGGACTTGCCCTTGAACTGGACCTGGGCGAAGGCGTAGGCACCGAGGACCGCGGCCACGACGCCGATCACGATCGCGGCGATGGCCACGATCACCGTGTTCAGCAGCGAGGTGTCGATGCCGGACCAGGCCTGCACGTAGTTGTGCACGTCGAACTGGGTGAACAGGGCGAACACACCATTGCTGGAGATGTTGGCCCCACTCTTCAGCGAGTTCGACAGCACGAACACGATCGGGAAGTAGGTCAGCACGACCAGCACCGCGCCGCTGGCGATGGTGACCCACCTCAGCGTGTGCCGTCGGCGGCGCGGTGCGGCCAGTGCCGCTAGTGCGGATGTGCTCATGCGGAGGGGCTCACTTGTACTTCGACAGGTCGACGTTGTTCTGCTTGGCGTAGGCCTGGGCCCCTGTGTTCAGGTTCTGATCCCACTGCGAGGCGAACGAGGAGAAGCTGGTGCCGCCGGACAGGTAGGAGGACAGGAAGCGCAGGCCGGTGTTGGTGGTGTTGGTGGAGAGCACGTCGTCCAGGGCGATGTCGACCACGATGGCCGGGGCCTTGGCCGGTACCAGGGAGGCCAGGCCGGGCACGTCCGGCACCGATGCGCCCTTCACGGTCGGGATGTCGGCTCCGCCCTGGCCCCAGTCCTTGACCTCAGCCCCGATGTGCTGCGGGGTGAAGAGCCAGGCCATGAAGTTCATGACCGTCTTGGTCTTGGCCGGGGTCATGGTGTGGTCGGCCTTCTGCGAGGTGATCGACCACTGGCCGTCACCGTTGGGGCCGCCGATGACGCCCTTGGTGCTGACGCCGGTGGCGTAGGGGGTGGTCGCCTTGGTGATCGGCGGCTCGGCGAACAGGCCGTACTTGCCGCTGAAGCCGGCCGTGTTGAGCTGCGGGATGAACCAGCTGCCACCCCAGAGCATGGCCACCTTGCCCTGGACCAGCAGCGACTGCGGGGACAGCGGCGGGCTGACCGTGCTCGGGGTGGAGCAGGCGTCGTAGCTGCTGCCGCCCTTGAGCATGTAGGGCCGCATGGCGCCGAGCAGCTTCCAGACCTCGGCGTAGCGCGGGTTGTTCATGCTGATGATGTTCTTGGTGACCCCGACCGCCACGTCGAGGCCGCTGGTGACCTGCGACTTGCTGACCACGAACTTGCTCAGTTCCGGGGTCAGCAGCGAGGTGCTGGCCAGCCGCTCGTACCAGGACGGATTACAGGGGCCGCCGTCGGCGAACATGAACGGGGTGACGCCGGACTGCTTCAGCTTGGCCATGTCGCTCATCAGCCCGGCCCAGTCCGCGGGCGGCCCGCTGATGCCGGCCTTGCTGAAGGCCGCCTTGCTGTAGAAGAAGGCGGTCTCGACGTTCGACCCGAGCAGGATCTGCATCTCCCCGTTGGGGGAGGTCATGTAGGGGATCGTGGCCTTGGTGAACAGGTCCAGCCACCTGGTGTTGCCCGCCACGTACGGGTTCGGCTTCTCCAGGTAGGGCTTCAGGTCCTGCAGGATGCCCTTGGGGATGGAACCCGACAGCAGCGGGTTGTACTGCTGCCAGACGATGTCCGGGGCATCACCGCCGGACGCCTGGGAGACCAGCGTCGCGTTGGCGGTGACGATCGCCGAGGTCGGGTTGGGCTGCCACTCCACGCTGACGTTCGGGTGTTTCGACTCGTATTCCTGCGTGAATTTCTGCAGGCTGGCATTCTGCGGTGAGCTGATGGGCCCGGTATTGGGCGGCAGGATGGCCCGGATGCTGACGCTGTTCCCGGAATTACCGCTGCCGCCACTGCACGCGGCGGCCAGCAAGGCCGCGACGGTCATCACGGGCAGCGCATAGAGTTTGCGATTGATCTTCATAGGCTCCTTCGCCTACTTTCTGCTCGTTAGGCCAAATGGATTTAGGTGCGCGGCCGCAAGGTGCGCATGATGATGATCGTGAAGATGAGCATCGCGATGAAGAGCACGGTGCCGATGGCCATTCCGTAGCCGTACTGGCTATTCTGGAACGCCGACTGGTACATATCCAGGCCCGGCACGTAGGTGGCGTTACCGGGTCCGCCGTTGGTCAGCAGCAGAATGGGAATGAAATTCTGCACGCTGTAGACGCCGGCCAGGATCGTGACGATCCGGAACTGCGGCATCAGCAGGGGAATGTCGATGGCGAAGACACGGCGCAGCCGGCCGACCCCGTCGACCCGGCTGGCCTCGAGGATCTCGCGCGGCAGGTGCTGGACACCGCCGAGGAAGATCAGGAAGCCGAGATTGGAGATCCACGGGAATCCGATCAGCAGGATCGAGATCAGGGCCAGGTGCGAGTCGGTCAGCCAGCCCGGCTGGGGCAGGTGCAGTTCGCCGAGGATGCGGTTGATCAGTCCGTTGGACGGGTTGAGCAGGTAGGCCCACACGTCGATGAGCAGGATGGGCGGCAGCACCACCGGCAGCGTCAGCAGGTACTTGCCGATGGTGCCGGCCCGGCCGGGCAGGTGGGCCACCACCTCGGCCGCCACGAACTGCGAGACCAGCGTGATGGCGATGCTGCCGATGACCAGCAGCACCAGGTTGCGGGCCTCGGCGCCGAAGGTGGACGAGTGGAAGTACTGCGTGAACTGGCCGAAGCCGTCATAGCGGGGGGCCGAGAAGCCGTCCCAGATGTAGAACCCGCCGACCAGGCTGCGCACGGCCGGGTAGTAGCTGAACAGCCCGATGAGCAGCAGGCTCGGCAGCAGGCAGATGGCGATCGCCTGGCGGGAGAGCAGGCTCCGCCAGCGCGGCCGGGCGCGCCGCCGGGGCGGCCCGGGCCGTGGGCCGCCGTACGAGGTATCCACGCCAGCGGCCGGCTGGGTGGTGAGCCCGCCGGCGGCTGGGCTCCCGGCCGTCGCGGCGGCGACGGCCGGCCCGGAACCGCTCCTCCGTTGTTCGTGGACCAAAACGAACCACCCGTACTGTCTGCCGCAGAAACTCAGTGACTGCGGTGGGTTTGCGGGACTTCCCGCACGCAGCGGGAATTGAGCCTTCGGGGTGCTCCGACATTATTGAAGGCTGCGTTTTAGGGCAGCATTGAATAACGCCGTAAAAATGTGTTGAGCATGCGGAGCTAATGACACGTCGTACACTATTGCGGCGCGACCTGACGTGTCCTAATTGTTATTTATCGTATTTTTATGAATCGTTCCAACGATCGAACCACATCCTCAGCTTTGGTGTCAAGAGTGTGAATGCAGCATTAGCAGAGCTACGGGGCCAAACAGGCCGTGGCGGTCCTGGCCACGGGTGACAGCCGGGGTGGGCGACGCGCTGGCCAGGTAACCGGCCAGTGTGCCCCGGACAATTACCTCCAGATCATTTGCTCCCGGCCGCAGATACGCGGTGATATCGGCTTTGTAAGGGCTCCACGTCAAAGTCGCGGCGGGCCGCTGGTTGACCCGGACCTCGGCGGTGCCGCGGACCTGGCCCAGGTCGAGCAGGACCGAGCCACCCGGCCCGGGCGGCTCGACCTGGATGGTCCGGCGGTAGCTGACCCAGCCGCCGAACGAGCCCAGCCCGAACCGCGCCCACTCGGCCAGCTCGCCGGGTGCGCTCACCGTCCGGGCCTGGATCGGGCCGCCGAGCAGGCCGCCGCCGCTGTGCCCGCTGGCCGCGTCGAACCGCAGGTAGACCACGGTGCCCGCGGGCAGCGGCTTGTCCAGCGCGATCACGTTCTGGCCGGGCTGGATCGGCCGGCCGTCCACGATCGCGGTGAACGGCACCTCGGTCGGCACCCGCAGGCTGACCGCGCCGATGGGGGCGGTGAACCGCAGCCACTCGGTCCGGGGGCGCGCCATCGGATGGGGCTGCGCGCTGGGCACCAGGTCGAGGACCACGCCGTGGCTGGCCGCGTCCCGGTTCAGCCAGGCCGACCGGGGCAGCGGGTGCGGCCGGGCCCGCAGGCAGACCCACCTCGGGTCCAGCCACTGCTCACGGCGCAGCCGCACCGGGACGGCCGCGCCGTCCCGGGTCGCCGTCCAGCTCTCATCGGTCAGCACGCCGAGGCCGCCGTCGCGGGCGGGCACCGAGTCGGCCAGCGCCGCGACCCCGCGGCCGAGGTCCTGGATCTCCAGGGTCAGCTCGTTCCGGCCCGGGACCAGGTCACCGGCCAGGTCGTAGGGATGGACCGCGGGCCGCCGCTGTTTGGCGTATGGCTCGAACGCACCCTGGCGGCCGGCCTCCCGGCCGTTGACCAGGACCGTGCACGGCCCCTCCGATCCCACCTGGACCCGCGCCTGGGCTGGCACCGCGTCGATCACGAACGTGGTGGTGAACCGCACGGTGGTGGAGGCACGGGTGCCGTCAGCCGGCTCCAGCCACTCTGGGCGCCGGTACCGGGCCGGGTCGGTCACGATCGCGAACGAAGCGCGCAGCGCGGCCGGGTCCGGGGCGCCGCCGGCCGGGCGGCCGAGCCAGATCTCGGCTTCCACCGGACCGGGCCTGGCGCCGGCCGGGGACCGCGTCCAGTACCCGGAGCCGGTGACCGGCACCGGCTGGCCGTTCAGGAACACCCGGCGCTCGGCGTCGGCCCCCACCATCAGGGCCCGTTCCGCGCCGGCGGGCAGGTCGAGCAGGCAGCGGACCGCGACCCACTCCCCCGGGCCCACGTCCGGCCAGAGCAGGAACTCCTCCGGCACCGAGCCCTTGGGGCCCAGGTTGTCAAAATGGATGGGGTCCTTCCTGATGCCCCGCGACAGCGAGAACTCACCGTCCCGCCAGCCGGGGCCGTCCGGGCCAATTGGCCCGGTGCAGGTGGCCTGCGGCCCCCGGACCTGCACGTACGGGCCGAAGGTGGCCAGGGCCGGGCGCCACTCCGGTTCGGCCGGCGGCTCCGTCCCGGCCGGTGCCGGCCCGGGCGGTCCCCCGGCGTGCTCGACCGACCAGACCTCGATGGGCAGCGTGCCCGTGACCCCGGCGTCGCCGAGGTCGCCCCACTGGTTGTCCAGGGTCGACCGGGCCTCTATCTCCCAGTGGCCGTCGAGCTCGATGCGGGCGGCCAGCTCACCCCGGGGCGGCCGGGTGGCCGGCGGCAGCCCGTCCGACAGGACGACGACCGACATCGGGCCGTCCTCGAACGGCACGTCCAGGCTCAGCTCGCCGCCGGGGCGCTCACGGGCGGCCACATCCTCCCGGGCTCCGGAGCGAGGATCCCAGCGCTGGGCCCGGGCGCCGGGGGCGCCGGTGACGGTCACGTGCGCGACCCGGTCGCCGGCCGGGACGAACCGGTATCCCTCTCTGGCCCGTCCCTCCCAGTAGCCCCGCCAGGTGAACCGGCCCGCGATGCGATCCTCGTGGCTGTGCCCGGGGACCAGCGGTATCGAGGTGCCGGTCTGCTCGTCGTGGGCGGCCAGCAGCAGCACCAGTGCGTCGCCGACCCGGCGCAGCAGGTACGGCACGTCGGCCTCGACCGCGACCGGCCCGCGCCGGAGCCGGGGCACCACCGCGGCGGCCGATTCGGTCCCGGTGATCAGCCCGCGCTCCACGGCCTGGGTGAAGGCGGCCCCGCCACCGTGGTCCGGCCCGGTGAACAGGGACGGGACGGTCCCGGCCGCCACCACGGTCCCGCCGGCCTCGGCGAACGCGGCCAGCCGGCCGGCCAGGCGGTCGCCGAGCACGGTGACGCCGGGCAGGATGATGTTGCGGAACGCTCCGCCCGCCACCCGCCAGGTGTCCCCGTCGAGCTGGCCCGCGGTCAGCGTCGGCTCGTCGAAGATCTCGTAGTCGGTCCCGGCCCGGTCCAGGACGCCGGGACGCTCGTCGAACCAGGCGGTCGACCCGTTGAGCTGGTTGTAGAGGCCGGAGGCGGCTCGCGCGGCCGGCCGCGGCCCGGCCAGCGTGACGTCGGCCTGCGCGGTCTGCGTGGGGTAGAGCAGGATCGTGTCGGCCACCAGCTGGCCCGCGCTCAGCAGCTGGCACAGCCGGGTCACCGCGCCCGAGAACACGTGGTAATCGGGCCAGTAGGGCTGGCGCCAGCAGGTGGACGGGGGCGCCCATTCCCACCAGCCGCCGGCCGTCGAGTAGTAGACGGCGTGCGGGTCGTACAAGGTGGCGCCCCGGCGCAGGAACGGGCCCAGCCAGTCGTAGGTCTCCTCCAGCGTGCCACCCCAGCCCGAGGAGTGGAACGCCTCGATCCAGGTCCGCGGGTGGCCGCCCGCGTGGGCCAGTGAGCTGTGCAGCTTCGGGTCGCCCCAGTGGTCGCTGCCCGGGGCGGTGAACCGCCGGTGGGTGGCCAGGTAGTCGCCGTAGAGCTCGACGCTGCCGGCCGGGTCGCCCTCGCGGGCGGGTGACTGCTGGTCGAACCCGGCGATCAGGCCGGCCTGGTTGGCCCAGGCCGCGTACGGCGCGAAGAACGCCTGGCCGGCCAGTTCGGCGCGGTGGGCGTGGTAGTCGCGGCGCACCCGGCGGGCCTCGTCGCTGTCGCCCTCCCACAGGAACGGGAGCCGCTCCCGCAGGTCGTACCCGTACTCCCGGGCGAACGAGCTCGCGAAGTCCTTGCCCCAGGACGGCAGGTGGGGCAGTTCGTCCTGGAACAGCCCGGTGATCACCGAGCCGAACCACGCCCCGGCCCGGCGGCGGAACTCCCCCAGCACGGTGTCGACAAGCACCCGGCAGGCCTCGGGGTCGTAGTAGTCGAAGCCCCGGGACTCGACCTGGGCGGTGCCGGTGCCCGAGCGCACCAGTTCCTGCCCGGTCCAGTCCGGGTGGGCGCTGGTGAGCTGGCCCTGGAAGTTGGCCCCGGAGAAACCGAACTGGTCATAGAGCCAGAAGTGGAAGCCGAGGCGCTCGGCGTCGGCGCAGGCGGCCAGGAAGATCTCCCACCAGGCGTCGCTGAGGAAGGGCGGGTCGTCGGCCAGCGAGCCGTACAGCGGCCCGCGCGGGGCCAGGCACATCACCACGGCCTGGGTCACGCCCTGGGCACAGAGCTGCTCCAGCTGCCAGCGCAGCCGGGCCTGGTCCAGCCGTTCGCCGCTCCACCACCAGATGGGTACCGGCCCGTACCGCGGGTCGGGCCGTTCGAAGCCACGGGCCAGCCTGGTGGCATCGCCGGGGCTGTCCGCCGTCGGCCACGCGCCCACCCAACCACCTCCGGATTCGCCACGCTGCCAGTCACGCCGAGGGGCTTTCCGCAATGATGAATCGTTTTAATCAGAGCGTCAAGAATTTCGGGCCAGTAATCATTTTCTGACCGGGCAGGTCCAGCCGGTCGCGCTCGGTGTATAGTTGAAACGTTTCGGTGAGGTAGGGCAGCGACGGCCGGATTTCGCGGGACCGGCGAGCCGAGTCAGTGGCTGCCAATTCGTTTGATAGAACGTTTCCGAATGCCTGCCGGAGGGGTGCGTGCGCGAAACAGCCAGCGTGGTAGACGTCGCGGCCCGGGCCGGCGTCTCAGTGGGGACCGTCTCCAACGTCCTGAACCGGCCCGAACGGGTGGCCCCCTCGACGCGTGAGCGCGTCCTGCAGGCCATCGACGAGCTCGGCTTCGTCCGCAACGAAGCGGCCCGGCAGCTGCGGGCGGGCCGCAGCCGTACCATCGGCCTGGTCGTGCTGGACGTGCGCAACCCGTTCTTCACCGACCTGGCCGCGGGCGCGGAGGGGGTGGCGGCGTCGCTGGGCCTGTCGGTGGTGTTGTGCAACAGCAACGATGACACGTCCCGCGAGCACCACTACCTGAGCTCGCTGCGCGAGCAGCGCGCGTTCGGCATCCTGATCACCCCGGTCGGGAGCAAGACCGCCACCATCGACGAGATCCGCCGCCGCGGTATCCCCGTGGTCCTGGTCGACCGGGCGGCCCGCGGCAACGAGTGCTCGGTGTCGGTGAACGACCGGGTGGGCAGCGAGCTGGCGGTGACGC
Organism: Streptosporangiaceae bacterium; assembly: GCA_036495425.1. Lineage (GTDB taxonomy): Bacteria > Actinomycetota > Actinomycetes > Streptosporangiales > Streptosporangiaceae > Bog-532. The sequence continues at coordinate 8,633 of DASXMW010000200.1, forward strand.
ACCTCATCGAGCAGGGCCACCGGCGCATCGGCTTCGTGGGTGGCCCGGTGTCCCTCAGCCAGGTCAGCCAGCGTCTGGCCGGGGCGCACGCCGCCATCGAGGCGGCCGGGCTGCCACCCGGCGCGCTGACCATGATCGAGACACCCCGGCTGGATGTGGCCCAGGGCCGGGCCACCGGGGAGCGGCTGGCCGCCATCGCGCCCCGGCAGCGCCCGACCGCGGCCTTCTGCGCCAACGACCTGCTGGCCCTGGGCCTGCTGCAGGACACGGTGCGCCGGGGCCTGTCGGTGCCCGGCGATCTGGCCATCGTCGGCTACGACGACATCGACTTCGCCGCCGCCGCCGCGGTTCCGCTGACCTCGGTCCGCCAGCCCCGCTCCCAGCTGGGCAAGGCAGCCATGGAGATGCTGATCGAGGAGGCCACCGACGGCAAGGCCCACCGGCACCGGCAGATCGTGTTCGAGCCCGAGCTGATCATCCGCGAGTCCACCGTCCCCCAGGCCGGGACCGGATAAGCCGAAGATCCGCCGGTACAGGTCCGGCCCGTAGCTGGTCGACCGGGGCTCGCCCGGCAGCAGCCGGAACGTGCGCTGCCCGTCGTCCCGGCGCTCCGGCCGCAGGAACAGCGAACCGTTCCCCTGATCGGCGCCCTGGGTGGTGAACAGGCCGTGGGCCAGGTCGAACAGGTGGGTGACGAACACGACCCGGACCCCCGACTCGAGCAGGGCCCGCACGATCTGGCGGCCGATCTCCGAGCCTTCCTGCTCGTTGGTGGCGGCGAACGACTCGTTGGCCAGCAGCAGGCTGCCCGGGGTGAGCTGGCCGGCGATGTCTGCCATCCGGCTCAGTTCCTCGTCCAGCTTGCCGTGCTCCATGGCGCTGTCTTCTTCCCGCCTGAAGTGCGTGAAGATCCCCGGGCTGACGCTGGCGGTGAAGGACTCGGCCGCGACGAACATGCCGCACTGCATCATCAGCTGGGCCAGGCCCACGCTGCGCAGGAACGTGGACTTCCCGCCCTGGTTGGCCCCGGTGATCATGATCAGCCGCTTGCCGCCGGCTTCGACGTCGTTGCCGACGGTGCGGCTCATTGGCCGGCCCGCCAGCCGCAGGCTCAGCGCCGGGTCGTAGAGGCCGCGCGTGGACAGGGCCAGCTTCTCCCCGGCCTCCGGCACCGGGACGCACACCGGCTCGCCCGCCGCGGTCAGGGTCTCGCGCAGGTTCAGGCAGCCGACGTAGAAGGCCAGCTCGGCCCGGAGCAGGGTGAAGAAAGCCAGGATGTGGTCGCAGGCCTGGGCCAGCGCACTGGCCACGCCGGCCAGGCCGCGCGACCGCAGGTCCGACAGGGCCTGCTGGCCGGCCTCGTCGCGATCGGCGACGGTGAAGCCGAAACCGGCCTGGCCGCTGAGCGGCCACCGGTCCCGCCAGCCCTGATCGCGCGGCTGGCGCAGCACGTAGCCGGTGCCCTTGTGGCCCGGTCCCAGGCTGGCGCTGATCAGCGTGCCGCGGCGGAAGGCCAGCTCCTTCAGGTGGTCGTCCACGGTCCGCAGGTAGGCGTCGTCCAGTTCGGCCGTGATCATGCCGAAGAACCGGCGGAAGCCGTCCGACTGGAAATCGCGGCCGCGCTCGTCGGCCACCGCCCGCAGCTGCTTCAAGTGGCCGGTGTACAGCTCCAGGGTCTGCGTGGACCGGTAGACCAGGGCATCCGGGGTCGTGCTGGCCAGCCCGAACAGGCCCCGTTTGTTACCGGTCGTGGCCGCGGCCGCGATGTCGTACAGCCGCCGGATCACGGCGGGCCGGGCCACCGCGTCGGCCAGCACCTGCTGCCGGTAGGTGATGGCTTCCGGGCGGGTCAGGCTGGCCAGCGTGGCCTGGCGGGCCAGGCCGGCCAGGTAGTCGTCACCGGCCGCCATCGCCGACCAGAGCGTGCCCAGCTCCAGGTCCTGGGTCAGCGCCTGCTCGGCCGTGGTCGGCTCGTGGGCCGGATCGAGATCGCGGTCCCGGTACATCAGCCAGGCCTTCATCGCGCGATCCGCTCCTTGAGACGCTCGTAGGTGAGGCCGTACCGGCCGGCGATGGCGGCCGCGTAGGCCAGGCCGTCGGCGGGCCTGCGCACGATGCGGAACGTCCGGCCGGCCTGGTGGCCCGGGTCGATCCCGGCCACCATGCTCACGCAGGCCGGGTTGAGCGAGGCGAGCTGGTCGATGAAGGTCACGTAGACGCAGACCAGGTCCTTCCCGGTCAGCTGGCGCAGGATCTGGGCACCCAGGAACGACGCGTCCTCCAGGGTGGTCGAGGCGAAGCTCTCGTTCATGACCACGACGCTGCGGCTGCTGGCCCGCTGGAGGATCTCGTGCATGCGGACCAGTTCGTCCTCGAGCCGGCCCCGGAAGTCCTCCAGATTTTCTTCGATATCAAAATGACTGAAGATCTGGTCGGGCAGGAACAGCTGAGCTGACCGCCCGGGCACCGGGAGCCCCAGGCTGGCCAGGTAGAACAGCTGCCCGGTCATGCGGGCGAAGGTGGTCTTGCCGCCCTGGTTGGGTCCGGTGACGACGATGGCGCGTTCCGGGCCGTCCAGGTGCAGGCTGTTGCGCACCACCGTCCGCCGTCCGGCCAGCTTGCTGGCCAGGGCCAGATCGAACCCGTCCTCCACCCGGACCCGGTGGCCGGCCGGGCTGATCTCGGGGTAGCAGAACTCCAGGCCCGCCGATTCCACCGGCCGGATGTAGCTCAGGTAGGCCAGGTAGAACTGGACCTCGCGGTCGAAGGTGGCCACGGTGCCGTCGGCGAAGCCGGGGTGGGCGCGGCCGAACTCGGTCAGGGCCTGGAACAGGTCCGGGTAGAGCTGGGCCACGCAGTCCAGAATCTGCCCCTCGACCTGATCCATCTCGGCCAGGGTCCGGAACGGCATCCGGTAGTCCTTGACCTCGCCCTGCCGGAACCTGGCGAACGTCTGCTCGACGTCCGCGCCGTAGTCGTCCTCGTTCTCGTACCGGGTGACCCGGACCCGGGTGCCCCGGATGTGAACGCAGTAGCGCACCTGGGCCAGGCGGCCGCGCAGGTCGCGGGCTTCGGCGGTCAGCCGCTGGAAGCTGGCCGAGCCGGCGTAACCCTCCAGGTAGGCCCGCAGGGACCGCAGGCCCTCCGAGGCCGGCTCCGCCGCCCCGAGCTGCTCGGTCAGGGCCTGGACGGCCCGGACGTAGGTGTCGGCCGCGTCCAGGAACCAGCGCTGCTGCTGGTAGGGGTGGTGCAGCTGGGCGGCCCGGCTCAGGGACTGGCGCATGGCCGTCATCCGGCGCGCGAACCCGGTCACGATCTCCCGGACTTCGGTCCGGCGCAGGTCGCGCACGACCTGGTGCCGGTAGGCGACGGCCGTTTCGTCGTGCAGCGGGGTCAGGAAGTAGGGCAGCAGGTCGTACTGCTCCAGGCCGCGGGTGAGGGCGGCCCCGACCTGGTCCAGGTTGAGGTCGGCGAAGAATGGCGGCGGGGCGGTCGCGGTCCGGTCTTCGGCCCGCGCGAAGAGAATGCTCCGAAAGGGCATGCCTCACGCGCCTCCGCGTCGGGGGGGTACCTCGCAGACCGCCAGCGGCGTAACCGCCGGCCCCTATTCTACCTTTCCCCCAGCCGACCGGCCTCTGGGACCTGGGCCGATGACGTTTCCGGTGCGGCCGCGCTCCAGCGCAACTCCACCTTCACCCCGGCGTCGGCCATCAGGTTGCGGACGGCACACCTCCGCTCGGTGGCCCGGGCCACGTCGGACAGTCCGGTGTCGGGCCGGCCGGCGCGAATCCGGGCCTGGATCATGACGGTCTCGAAGTAGGGCCGGACTCCGGGCTGGCCGGCCGCGCCGCGCGGGTCGGCCGCGTACGAGGCCTCGAAGTCGATGCCGTCGTAGATGACGCCGGTCTCGCGGGCCACCCGGGCGAAGGTAGCGCCGATGGACCCGCAGGTGGCGCCGAGCACGGTCTCCAGCGGGTTCAGCGCGCTGCCGGTGCCGCCACCCGCGGTGGGCTCGTCGGTGACCATGCCGGGCCCGCCGCTGGTGTAGATGACCGTGCGCATGCCGCCGTCGTTGCGGGCGGTCAGCAGCCGCCGGTGCGGCACCGCCTCGCTTTTCTGGGTGGTCACGGCCGCCTGCGAACTGGCCGGGGCCGCACCGGTCCGGTAGCCGGCCACCTTGGTGGCCTCCGGCCCAGCCACCTGCGTGGCGTACTGCCCGGTGCCCTCGGCTCCGTACGATCCCGCGGCCTCGGCTCCGTACGATCCCGCGGCCTCGGTCCCGTACGGCCGGGCGCCCTGGGTCCCGTACGGGGCCGGGCTGGCGTGCCGCCCGGCGGTCCGGTTGGCCGACCGGAACGCCTCCGGCGTGGACTCCGGGCCGGGCCCGTCCACGATCAGCCTGGTCGAGGCCGCCTTCTCGTCGGTGGTGATGATGGCTGCGACCGCGGCGGCCAGCACCCCGAAGATCAAGTGGGCGATCGCGAACACCCACGGCGTGATGATCTGGGCCGCCGCCGGATCCACCGCCCGCCAGATGCCGTACTGCATGACCACCCAGATGACCGGCCCGAACAGTGCCCCGCAGGCGATGATCAGGGAGCGCGAGCCCGGCAGCCGCCAGGCCGCCAGCGCGATCACCGAACCGAATACGAAAGACACCAGCACGTGCACGGCCAGGCCGATGATCAGCGACCAGAAGCTGAACTTCCCGTTCAGCGGCACGGCCCGCCAGAACGTGTTGGTGATGAGGTTCAGCAGCGTCCAGAAGCCGATGCCCGTCAGCCACAGAATGAACATCAGCCACGCGGCCATCATCACGCCGCCAAGGACGCCGCCAATCGCAGCCGAGCGCAGGGTTGCCTTAGTCACGGCCGTCACCCCCCACATTTGGACCAGTGCTCACCCGGTTTAGGAGCCGGGCTGCCGCGGCCACGCTAGCAGGAAGCAGGTCCTTAGTCCGCAAAAGTCAACATTGAAGGCGAATGCCCATACTTCGTTATATTTACCGGTCCTGAGCGGGCCGGGCGGGGTGGTGGTTCGGCAGGCCCGGGCCCATCCGGCCCGGCTGGTAAGGGTGTGATTGATGGGGCGATGGGCAATTCCCGACGGATTTAGCCAGTGTTAGCGTCCAATTCTAGGTACTGGAATCGCTACCCCACCGCGCCGTAGCTAGAGCTTGGCCGCGGCGGGGACGATCTGGTCCAGGAAGATGTCCAGCTGGCCGGGTTCGCTGATCTTGAGCAGGCTGCCGTGGGCGACGCTGAAGCCGAGTTCGGAGATCTCCTGCAGCTGCTCGAGGATCTGCGGCACGTTCTCGCCGCTGGGCCCGAGGTCGAACCGGGTCTGCCAGGTCTTCTCGATCGAGTCGTAGTCCCGGCCGACCGCCGCGCAGTGCTCGCGCAGTACGTCGAGCTTGTGCGCGGCCTCGGCCGGGCCGGAGCCGGGGATGTTGCAGGAGTCGGCGTACTGGGCCACCAGGCGCAGGGTCTTCTTCTCCCCGCCGCCGCCGATGAGGATGGGCGGGTGCGGGCGGCTCAGCGGCTGCGGCGAGTTCAGCGTCCGGGCCAGCTGGTAGTGCTGACCGTGGTACGGCCCGTCGGAGTCGCTCCACATCTGCTGGCAGATCTGCAGCGCCTCTTCCAGCCGTTCGAACCGTTCGGCGGTGGGCGGGAACAGCAGGCCGAGGCCGGCCGACTCCTCCCCGTTCCAGGCCGCGCCGATACCGAGGATGGCCCGGCCACCGGACAGCACGTCCAGGGTGGTGACCGCCTTGGCCAGCAGCCCGGGCTCCCGGTAGACCACCGCGGTGACCACGGTCAGCAGCTTGACCCGCTCGGTCCGGGCCGCCAGCCAGCCCAGCGTGGTGTAGGCCTCGAGCATCTCGTGCTCGGGCGGGCCGATCGGCCCGATCTGCCACACGTGGTCCATCACGCTGACCCGGTCCACGCCGCCCTCGTCGGCCCGGCGGGCGATGCCGCCCAGCGTGTGCCGCAGCTCAGCGGCGCCGCCGTCCCACGTGAAGTCCGAGATGTGCAGGCCAATCTTCACTGCGATGCTCCTCTGAGGGTTACTGGCGGGCGGTGGCGGTGGGCCGGATGAACAGCACGACCCGGTCGGGCGCGTCCGGGGGCGCCTGGTCGGCCCCGCCGTAGCGGCGGGACAGCTGGCGGTAGAACACCCCCTCCGGGTCCGGGTCGACGTGGTCCAGGACACCCCGGACCTCCAGGAACCGGTAGGGCTGGTCCGGGTCGTTGACCGACAGGGCGGCGGACGGGTTGGCCATCAGGTTGCGGTACTTCTGCCGCTTGCTCGTGTGGGTGAACTTGATGAACTCCCCGTCGAACTCGAACCACATCGGCTCGACCTGCACCGTCCCGTCCTGGCGGGCGGTGGCCAGGTGCCCGTACAGCGGCCGCTCGAGCAGGTCACGGTAGTCGGCGGGGATGATTTCGGATGCCGTGGTCATCAAGTCCTCCGTGTTCTCGCGTGTTCTCACGATTAGACAACGCCGATGCGGAAGACAGGCCATGGGGCTGGGGTTGCTCTCGATAGTCAAGCCCATCAGACGAAGGAGAGCCGTGGAAACCTGGGATGCGATCCGTGCCCGCCGTAACGTCCGGACCTACCAGGACGACCCCGTACCCGGGGCCGATCTCGATCGCATCGCCGAAGCCGGGTGGCGGGCTCCCTCGGCGTCCAACCGTCAGCACTGGGACTTCATCATCGTCACCGACCGCAGCCAGCTGAGCGAGCTGTCCACGGTCTGGCAGGGTGCCCGGCACATCGCGGGGGCAGCCGCGGCCATCGCCCTGGTCCTGCCCGAGCCGGAGGACCAGCGCATGCTGATCGTGGACCAGTACGACCTGGGCCAGGCCACCTACGCGATGATGCTGGCCGCGGCCGACCTCGGCATCGGCAGCGGGCACTCGTCCGTCGGTGATCAGGACAAGGCCCGGGCCATCCTCGGCGTCCCCGGTGACCACCTGGTCGCTTACCTGATCGGTCTCGGTTATCCGGCCGGCCGGCCGCTGACACCCATCGCCAAGCCGGACCGCCGCCCGCTGGGTGAGGTCATCCACCACGGCCACTGGTGAGCAGGTGCGCGGGTCGGTGCCCCGGCCCTGCCGGTGGCCGGTCCCGCGGCACGGTTGGATGGCGTCATGAATGAGAACCATCAGCGGCTGTGCGGGAGCGCGGAGTGGGCGGCTCACCTGCAGGAGACGCTGCTGCCCCGGTTGTTCGCGGACGTCGAGCTGGGTGAGCGGATGCTGGAGATCGGGCCCGGGCCGGGTGCGGCCACCGACTGGCTGCGGCACCGGGTGGGCGACCTGACCGCCATCGAGATCGACCCGGTTGCCGCCGACAGGCTGCGAGCCAGGTTCGCCGGCACCACCGTGGACATCGTCACTGGCGACGCGACCCGGCTGCCGTGGCCGGACGGCTCGTTCGACGTCGTGACCACGCACACGATGCTGCACCACGTGCCCACCGTGCGCGGGCAGAACCAGGTGCTGAGCGAGGCCCTGCGGGTGCTGCGGCCCGGCGGCGCGCTGCTCGCCTCGGACAGCCTGCCCAGCACCAGCCTGCACGCGTTCCACGCCGACGACATCTACAACCCGGTCGACCCCGGCGGGCTGATCACCCGGCTGCAGACCATCGGCTACGGCCGGCTGAGGGTGGAAGTCACCGACCGCTGGGCCGCGCAGGCCTTCAAGCCCACGGATTGAGCAGGCCGGCTAAGCGCGGCGGGTGACGATGATCGGCAGGTCGCTCGGCACCAGCGTGCTGCTGACCACCGGGCGCACGGCGGCGCCGCCGGCCAGCCGCAGCTGCCAGCGGGCCGCGATCGCGCTGAGCAGCAGGATCGCCTCGGTCCAGGCGAACCCCTCGCCGATGCAGTTCCTGATGCCCTGCCCGAACGGGAAGAACGACTGCCGGGCCTCGCCCGGGCGGTACTCACTGGTGGCCCACCGGCCGGGATCGAAACGGTCCGGGTCGTGGTGCACGGCCGGGTCGTGGTTGAGCGCGAACGGGCTGAACAGGATCCGGCTCTTGGCCGCGAGCCGGCGGCCGCCCAGCTCGACGTCTTCGGCGGCCTGGCGGGGCAGGACCCAGACCGGGCTGTAGAGCCGCAGGGTCTCGGTGACCACGGCCCGGGTGACCGGGAGCCGGGCCAGGTCGTCGTAGCCGGCGTCCCGGCCGGCCAGCACCTGGTCGGCCTCCCGCTGCAGCTGCTCCTGGATCTCCGGGTGCTGGGTCAGCAGGTAGCAGGCCCAGGCGATGGTGTTCCCGGTGGTCTCCGAACCCGCGATGACCAGCGTCACCGCCTCGTCCCGGAGCTGCCGGCTGGTCATGCCGGTGCCGGTCTCGTCGTCGTGGGCGTGCATCAGGATCGACATCAGGTCGCCGTGGTCCGCCGCGGCCGACCGGTAGCCCTCGATGATCCCGGCCAGCATCGTGTCCAGCCGGCGGAGCGCCGTCCCGAACCGGCGGTTGGACCGGGTCGGCACCCAGGCCAGGGCGGGAACGTTGGCCACGATCCCGTCCGGGATCAGCTCGGCCAGCAGCACCCGGAGCAGTCGCTCGATCTCGCCGATCGACTCGGGGCCGAGGTCGCTGGACAGCAGGGTCCGGACGAGCACGGTCAGCGTGATCGAGCGCATCTCCCGGTCGAAGGCCAGCCTGCCCCCGTCCGGCCAGCCCTCGATGCGCGGCACCGCCACCTCTTGCATCGTGCCCAGATAGCGGGCGATCTCGGTGCGATGGAAGGCCGGCTGCATGAGCCGCCGCTGACGGCGGTGCTCCTCGCCGTCCGACATCACCAGCCCGTTGCCGATCAGCGCCTTGGTCCGGCCGAAGCTGATGCCCTTCTCCAGCTTCCGGGCCTGCCCGACCAGGGCCTGCCGGATCGCGCCCGGGCTGTTCAGCAGGTAGATCGGGAACGGCCCGAACCGGATCCGCACCACCTCGCCGTACTGGCGGGCCCGCTGCAGCAGCGCCAGCGGATCGCGCCGGAACTCCATGGCGTGCCCGAGCACCCGGCGCCCACCCGGCACCAGGGGGACGTCGCGCCCGGCTCGCCCGCTCACCGCGGCAGCTGGATCTCGGCGAAGACGGCCCGGTGGTCGCTGCCCGGCATCGCCTGCACGGCGTACCCGAGCACCGCACAGGCCCGGTCGGCCAGCACGTGGTCGAGGGTGAGCAGCGCGGCCCGGTCCGGTGGCCCCCAGGTCGGGATCAGCCCGTTCCCGGTCTGCGCGGCGCTGTCGGCGTAGCCGAGACGGAGCACGTCCCGGAACGCGGCGTGGTCCAGGGTGGCGTTGAAGTCCCCGGCCACCACCCGGGGCCGGCCGCCGGGGGGCAGCAGCCCGCCGAGTTCCCGGCGCCACCGGGCCACCCCGGCTCGCTGCCGGGTCGGCGCGCACGGGTGCACGCAGATCAGGTCCACCGTCTGCCCGCCCGGCAGCTGGAGCAGCGCGGCCGGCTGAGCCGCGTGGGTGTAGGCCACGTACGGGCCTTCGCCGAGCGGGAACCTTGTGTAGATGCCCGAGCCGCGGGGGCCGCCCCGGAGGTCGAGCTGCGTGTGCGGCAGCAGGTCGTCGAGCCCGGCCTGCTTCAGCCGGGTGGCCGCGTCGTCGGTGAGTTCCTGCGCGAACAGCACGTCCGCGCCGGTCCGCCTGACCAGTGCCACCGTGGCGTCGGCGTCGGCCCGGCCCGCGAACAGGTTGAGGGTGAGCACCCGCAGCCGGGGCCCGCGCGCCTCCGGCTGTGGCCGGGCCGTCCGGCGCGGCCGCACCAGCAGGTCCAGTGTGGCCGCGGCCAGGGTGGCGGTCACGGCTGGTCCGCGCCGCCCGGTCAGCTGGGCTCCCAGCGCGGCCCAGGGCGCGGCCCTGGCCACCAGCGGGGTGAACGAGATCAGCGGCACCGCGACGCTCTGAGCCGAGGTCACGCGATCGGCTCCGCTGGCCCGGGCCACCGCCCACCCGGCCAGGCCACCCGCCACCACCCAGGAAACCCTGGTCACCATGGAACCGGCACCCGCCATGATCCCAGCCGTCTTCACCGGTGGCCCGCGCCGCCGGTGACGGCGAGCAGGAAGCCGTCGTAGCCGCGGGGGCCCACGGTCTGGACGGTGACCGCGTCCACGTCGGGGCGGGCGGCGATGCTGTCGACCAGCGCGCCGACGCCGGCCGCGCGGCTGCTGCCGGAGTCCAGCACCCGGCCGCCGCTGACCACGTTGTCGACCACGATCATCGCGCCGGGCCGGGACAGCCGGATCGCGTAGTCGAAGTACCGGGCGTTGTTCGGCTTGTCGGCGTCGATGAACACGAAGTCGAACGGCTCGGCGCCGCCGGCCAGCAAGGCTTCCAGGCTGTCGGCGGCGGGCCCGACCCGTACTTCGGCCAGGTCGCCGACCCCGGCCCGGTCCAGGTTGGCCGTGGCCACCTCGGCGTGGTGCGGGCTCAGCTCCAGCGCGATCAGCCGCCCCGGCCGGGTGATGGCCCGGGCCAGCCAGATCGTGCTGTACCCGCCCAGCGTGCCGACCTCCAGGATGCGCCGGGCTCCGGTCCCGCGGGCCAGCAGGTGCAGCAGCTTCCCCTCCGCCGCCGATACCGCGATGTCCGGCAGCCCGGCCTCGGCGCTGGCCCGCCGGGCCGCGGCCAGCGCCTCGTCCTCGCCCGACAGTCCCGCGTTGAAGTACTCATCCACCGCCGCCCAGGTGTCCCGCGGCTCTCTCGGCGTCTCGAACGGGCTGGTCATTCGCGCCTCCTCGGGCCCGAACCTACCCCGTGGCCGAAGCGTTGCTGCGCAGCACGCGCTCGTTACCGGCCATCCGGACCGCGGTGTTGAGGACGGCGAACGCCATCATGACCACAATCAGCAGCCAGAACACCCAGGCCGGCCACTCGTAGTGCTCGCTGACCTCCCAGGTCTCCCCGGCGGCCAGGAAGGCGCCGCCGAGGGCCACCGTCAGCCATCCAGCCGCTTTGTTCCTGAAGCTGGTGAATTGCTCGCGCTGGGTTTCGGTCATGGCGGCGAAGATCGCTCGCTGGTTGGCCTGGCTCCGGTGACGGGCCAGGAAGTACATGACCGGGGGCAGCAGCCACCACCACGCCGACGGCATGGGCGTCCGGGGGATCTGGCTGGCCAGTTTCTCCATGCCTTCGCGATCGACCTCCAGCTCGGACAGCTCGATCGCAGCCTGGTACAGCGGGCCGCCCACCAGCAGCCAAGCCCCGGCGAACACCACCCAGCCGATCACCTGATCGTTCATAACGGCCAGCCTGCCAGCACCGGGCCTGGTCACGTCACCCTGATGGTCCGGCCGCTACGGTGGGACGCAGGAGGCCGATGGCAATGGCTTACGAGATTTCCAGTTCGATCAACATCGCGGCCAGTCCCGGGGACGTCTGGGCGGTGCTGGCCGATCTGGCCAATTACCCGCAGTGGCACCCGGCGTTCCAGTCGGTGACCGGGCAGCTGGCCGTCGGCAGCACGCTCGCCATCAGGACCACCTCGCCGGCCACCGGCAACGCCATCACGCTCAAGGTGAAGCTGCTGACCGTCGAGCCTGGAACCGAACTGGCCTGGGCATCGAGGCTGCTGGGGATCACGACCATCACGCGCCGGTTCCTGCTGCGCCCGGCCGACGGCGGCACCGAACTGACGCAGGCCGGGACCTACCGGGGACTGGGCGGTTCCCGGGGACCCGGCGGCGCACGCGGCGCCCTCAAAACGGTCGCCAACGTCCGGGGCAGCTACACGGCCATCAACGAGGCCGTCAAAAAGCAGGCCGAGGCAGAATCGCAGCCATGAGCAAGCTCAACCTGTACTACGGCACGGTCAAGTCGGCCAATGGCGGGCGGCATATCATGGCCTGGGCCAGCTCGCGGGCGCAGGCCCTCGACATGGTGGAGGCCGTACTCAGCACCCCCGAGGAAATCGAAGGCTCGGTGGTCGGCCCGCTCATGAGCCTGCCCACCGACGTGATGAAGCCCGGCGTCTACGTCGAAGCGAGGCGCGCCTGATGGCCCGGGTCGCGATCGCCGCCCGGCTCCTGGCCCAGGGCCTGCCCGGCTGATGGCGGCACCGGTCCGGACTCCGGCCAGCGCGTGGGTGGAGGCGGGCCTGCAGGCGCTGGGCACCGGCGGCCCGGACGCGGTGCGGATCGACCCGCTGGCCCGGGCCCTGGGGGTCACCCGGGGCAGCTTCTACTGGCACTTCGCCGACCGGGACGCGCTGCTGGCCGAGTTGCTCGGCGCCTGGGAGCGCGCGGCCACCGACGAGGTGCTGGACCGGGTCGAACGCCGGGGCGGCGACACCCGGGCCCGGCTCCGGCGCGCGGGCGCACTGACCTTCAGTGAGCAGTTGCTGCCGGTCGATCTGGCCGTCCGCGACTGGGCCCGGCACGACCCGGCCGTGGCCGAACGGCTGCGCCGGGTGGACAACCGGCGGATGGACTACCTGCGCACCCTGTTCGGCACGTTCTGCGCCGACGCCGACGAAGTCGAAGCCCGGTCCACGCTGGCCTTTTCGCTGCTGATCGGCAGCCACTTCCTGGCCGCCGATCACCCCGGCCGGTCCCGGGCCGAGGCCCTGGAACTGGCCGCCGCCTGGCTGCTGGCCTGAAAGGCAGGACATGACCGACAACGACCAGGCCTGGGTGCCGGACGGGGTCGACCCGGAGCGGGCCGACGTCGCCCGGGTCTACGACTATTTCCTGGGTGGCACCCACAACTTCCCGGCCGACCGGGCGGTGGCCGAGGGCATCATCGCGCTGGAACCCAACTCGCGAGCCATCGGCCAGGCCAACCGGGCCTTCCTGCGCCGGGCCGTGACCTACCTGGCCGGGGTGGGGGTCCGGCAGTTCCTCGACATCGGGTCCGGCATCCCCACCCAGGGCCACGTGCACGAGGTGGTCCAGCTGGCCGCCCCGGACGCGCGGGTGGTGTACGGCGACATCGACCCCGTGGCCATCGCGCACAGCCAGGCCCTGCTGGCCGGCCAGACCCGCGCCGCCATCATCGAAGCCGACCTGCGCGAGCCCCAGACCGCGCTCGAACGCGCGGAGGGCACCGGCCTGATCGACCTCGGCCAGCCGCTGGGCCTGGTGCTCAACGCGGTGCTGCACTTCATCCCGGACGAGGGCGACCCGTGGGGCATCGTCCGGACGCTGCGGGACGCCGTCGCGCCCGGCAGCTACCTGGCCATCTCGCACGGCACCGAGGAAGGCGGGCCCGAGGTGGCCAAGGGCGCCGAGGACATCTACCGCGGCTCGGTGCCGGCCAGCTTGAGCATGCGCTCCCGCCCGGCGATCCTGCGCTTCTTCGACGGCTTCGACCTGGTCGAGCCGGGACTGGTCGAGCTGCCGTACTGGCGAGCCCCGGAGCCGCCGGACCCCGGCGTGTTCTGGGGCGGCTTCGCCGGCGTCGGGCGCAAACCGTGAGGAAGTCATGACCGGACCTGCCATCGGCCGGCTCAAGATCCGTGCGGCCGACGGCAACGAGCACGTGGGGCCGCCCATGACCGCTGGCTGACCGGGCCGAAGGGCTTCGCCCTGCTCGGCCCGGGCTGGCGCGCGGCTGCTGAGTAGCCTGGGCTGGTGAGGGTGGTGTCGCTGCTGCCGTCGGCGACCGAGATCGTTTATGCGCTCGGGCTCGGCGACCAGCTGGTCGGGGTGACGTTCGAGTGCGACGAGCCCGCGTCGGCCCGGCGGGACAAGACCGTGGTCATCGGCGGGCGGGACACCGGCGGGATGAGCCCGGCCGCCATCGACGCCTACGTCCGCGGCCAGCTGGCCGCCGGTGCGGACCTGTACACGCTGCACGCGGGGGCGCTGGCGGAACTGGACCCGGAGCTGATCTTGAGCCAGGACCTGTGCCGGGTCTGCGCGCTGCCCGCCGGGCACGTCACCGACGCCCTGGCCTACCTGGGCTGCCGGGCCGAGGTCGTCTCGCTGGACCCGCACTCGCTGGACGACGTGCTGGCCACGATCCTGACCGTCGGCCAGCGCGCGGGCGCCCCGCGCAAGGCGGAAATCCTGGTGGCCGCCCTCCGGCGTCGGCTGGCGGACGTCGCGGAGCGGGTCGCGGGCCGCGCCCGGCCCGCGGTGGCGGTGATCGAATGGGTCGACCCGCCGTTCACGGCCGGGCACTGGGTCCCGGACCTGGTCGCCGCGGCCGGCGGCCGCGCGGTGGCCGCCCGCCCGGGCGGCCGCTCGGTCACGGCCAGCTGGGACGAGATCGCCGCCGCCCGGCCCGAGCTGGCCGTGGTGGCGCCGTGCGGGTTCCACCTCGACGACGCCGCCGCCCAGGCTGAGCTGGCCGTCCGGCGGCTGCCCGGGATCCCGGTGTGGGCCATCGACGCCGACGGGCTGGTGGTCCGGCCCGGCCCGCGCCTGGTCGACGGGGTGGAAGCCCTGGCCGCCATCCTGCATCCGGGCGCGGCCGCGGCCCCGCCCGCCGGGCGCATCCGCCGCGTGGCCTGAGCCCGCCGCGTGACCCGCCGTTGACTACCTCGCCCACATTAAATATAAAATATATCGAAGGCTGGAACCGGGAGCGTCACGACAGACGACGGCCCAGTGGGGCGCCCGTCCGATGGGCCGTCAACCAGTGCGGCGAAGGGTGTCTGGTGGACGAGGGCCTGGAAGCACAACTGCGGACGCTGCTGGACAAGCAGGCGATCTGGGAGGTCATGCTGCGCTACTGCCGCGGCATCGATCACCGGGACCACGACCTGGTGCGGTCCACGTACCACCCGGACGCCTCCGACGATCACGGGTCGTTCGTGGGCGGCATCGACGACCTGATCGAGGCCAACAGCACCGAGCCGGACGGGTGGGTCACCCGCACGTCCACGCACATGATCGGCAACTGCCTGATCGAGCTGGACGGGGACATCGCCCACGTCGAGACGTACTTCCTGGTGCACAAGCCGGTAGCCATCAACGGCGTGGACCACATGCGGGTCCGGGCCGGGCGCTACCTGGACCTGTTCGAGCGGCGCGACGGCCAGTGGCGGATCAAGCGGCGCACCGTGGTCGACGACTACAACCGGCTCGACCAGTCCTCGGTGCCGCCCGAGGGCCACACCCCGGGGCGGTTCTCCACCGACGATCCGGTCTACGCGTTCCTGCGGTCGGCCGGCTGAGTCAGGCCGGGACGGTGTCCGGGTCCCAGAAGTCGATCGAGTCGAGCCAGTTGAGCAGCAGCTTGCTGGTGGCCACGTAGTGCTGGCGCATGGCCTCACTGGCCGCCTCGGCGTCGTGGGCCTCGATGGCGTCGACGATCTCGGTGTGGTCGGTGCTGTTGAGTTCCTGCCAGCCGGGCACGGTGTGGAACTCGAACCAGAACTCGTACGGGATCAGCCGCCGGGCCGCATCGGTGAACCACTGCAGCTTGGGCGCGTCGGCGATGCGGTGGATGGTGTCGTGCATCTCCCCGTTCAGCTCCAGCGCCCGGGGCGGAGTCTGACCCTGCAGGTTGTGCAGCTCCGCGTCCACCTTGCGCAGAGCCTCGACGTCGGCCGGGGTGGCCAGTTGGGCGGCCCGGAACGCCTGCGCCCCCTCGGCCGCCGCCCACATCAGGTAGATGTCCTCGACGTCACTGCGGCGGGTGGGCAGGACCAGGAAACCGCGGTTGGGCTCCTGAGCCAGCCAGCCGTCCTGGGCCAGCAGCAGCAGGGCCTCGCGCACGGGCGTGATGCTGATGCCCAGTTCCTCGGCGATGGGGCCCAGGCGCAGAATGTCGCCCGGCTTGACCTTCCGGCTCAGGATCAGGTCGCGCACCACGGACGCGACGCCGTGTCTCAGCTGCTCACGCCGGATTCTGTCCCGTGGTTCAGCCATGATCGTTTCGTCCCTTCGGGAGGCTGTTGGCCGGGACGCTCGGGCTCTGCTCACACCGGCGGCCGAAACCTGGGTATGACACCTTGGGTCGTCTCGTCACTCAGCGAGAACATACATTATCTATTTTATCGGTGGTCAGTGCTCTTGTTGGCATTGCACCACTACACAGCGTTAAAGGGAATACCGGTTTAGAGCGTGATTTTGTTTCGGCTGATCAGCTGGCGAGCGATCACGTTGCGCTGGATCTCGTTGGTGCCCTCGCCGACGATCATGAGCGGAGCATCCCGGAAATAGCGCTCGACATCAAACTCGGTCGAGTAGCCGTACCCGCCGAAGATCCGCACGGCGTCCAGTGCGATCTGCATCGCGGTCTCCGACGCGAACAGTTTGGCCATGCCCGCCTCCAGGTCGGCCCGCTCCCCCGAGTCGTAGCGGCGGGCGGCGAACAGGACCAGCTGGCGGGCGGCGGTCAGCTTGGTGGCCATGTCGGCCAGGTAGTTGCCGATCGACTCGTGCTTCCAGATCGGCTTGCCGAACGCCTCCCGCTCCTGGGCGTAGCGCAGCGCGTCATCCAGCGCGGCCCGGCCCACCCCCAGGGCCCGGCAGGCGACCTGGATCCGGCCGATCTCCAGGCCCCGCATCATCTGCGCGAAGCCCGCGCCCTCGCGGTCGCCGAGCAGGGCCGAGACCGGCACCCGGAAGTCGTCGAAGGCCAGCTCGCAGCTTTCCACTCCCTTGTAGCCAAGCTTGGGCAGGTCACGGGAGAGCGTGAACCCCGGGCCCTTCTCGGCCAGCAGAATGCTCACCCCGCGGTGCGCGGGCTCGGCGGCCGGGTCGGTCTTCACCATCAGCGCGATCAGCTGGGACCGGCGGGCGTTGGTGATCCAGGTCTTGGACCCGTTGATCACGTAGAGGTCCCCGTCGCGCCGGGCGGTCGTGCGCATGGCCTGCAGGTCGGAGCCACCGCCGGGCTCGGTCAGGGCCATGGTGGCCCGGATCTCTCCGGTGGCCATCTCCGGCAGGTAGCGGTCCTTCTGCTCCTGGGTCCCGTAGGCCAGCAGCAGCTTGGCCACCACCGTGTGCCCGCCCATGGCCCCGGCCAGGCTCATCCAGCCCCGGGCCAGTTCTTCGGTGATCATCGCGTAGCACGGGGCCGACACCTGCACCTCCCCCCAGGGCTCCGGGATGGCCAGGCCGAAGATGCCGAGCTCCTTCATCTGCTCGATCAGCTTCTCGGGGTAGGTGTTGGTGTGGTCCAGGTCGCGGGCGACCGGCCTCACCTCGCGGTCGACGAAGTCGCGCACCACCTCGACGATCGCGGACTCTTCCTCGCTCAGGCCTTCCATGTCGTTTCCCCCTTGCGTCCCGCGGGCCACACCGAGCCTTGTGGCATAAAAGATATGATATATAAACTGGTCGGATTAATGGAGGGCCTTCGGCGGCGATTGATGGCGAGCTTCACGGTCGGAGGCCCTCCGGCGAAGGGACGTGGGTTGACGCGCTTCGTGACGACGCCCGAGGGGATCGGCCGGCTCGATGGCGACCAGATCACCCTGCTGGACACTGGCTTCACCGATCTGGGGCAGGCCCTGGCCGCGGGCGAGACCGTGCCGTCACTGGGCCGGGCGGCTGGGACCCGGGTCCTCCCCCGCGCGGGCACCCGGCTGCTGGCCCCGGTGCCGCGGCCGCCCAAGGTGTGGATCGTGGGCAAGGCCTATCACGACCATCGCATCGAGACCGGTAACGAGCCGACGGCCGAGCCGTTCACGGTCCTGGTCGCGCCGACCGCGGTCACCGGCCCGTACGACGACATCCGCCGGCCGGCCGTGGCCCCCGACTACGTCGACTACGAGGGTGAGCTGGGTGTGGTCATCGGGGCCACCGCCACCGCGATCAGCGAGGACGACGCCTGGGACCACGTCGCCGGCTACACGATCTGCAACGACGTGAGCGCGCGGGACGTTCAGCTGGGCTGGATCGAGGGGCAGCAGGCCAACGTGAGCGCGGGCAAGAGCTTCGACACCTTCCTGCCCACCGGCCCGGTGCTGGCCACCCTGGACGAGTTCGCCGATCCACTGAGCCTGGCCCTGCGCACCTGGGTCGATGGCGAGCTACGGCAGGAGGCGCGCACGTCGGACCAGATCTGGCCGGTGCCGCACGTGGTCAGCTTCCTTTCCCACCGCACCACGCTCGTGCCCGGCGACCTGATCAGCACCGGCACCCCGGCCGGGGTCGGGCTGCCGGGCAAGCGCTTCCTGACCGGGGGCTCGGTGGTCCGGGTCGAGATCGAGGGCATCGGCGCCATCGAGAACCGGGTCCGATGAGCGAGGTCCTGCCCGAGGCGGCCGTGGCCACCCTGGCCTGCATCGCCGACCGCGTGTTCCCGCCCGGCGGTGGCTGCGCGGGCGGCCGCGAGCTGGGGGTCGTCCCGTACGTGCTGGGCCAGCTGGCCGGGCCGTGGGGCCAGGGCGAGAAGATGTACCGGCGCGAGCCGTTCGTGGCCGCCCCGCACCCGGGGCACGGCTGGCAGTCCGGGCTGACCCCGGCCGAAGCCTTCGCGCTCGGGCTGGCCGCCGTGGACGAGCACGCGGCCCGCGAGCACGGCTCGCCGTTCGCGGGGCTCCGGCCCGATCGGCAGGACACGGTGCTGGCCGACCTGGAGCGGGGCGTGGTGGCCACTCCCGCGGGCCTGGATCCGGCCCAGTTCTTCACCCTGCTGCTGGAGACCTGCGTGGAGGGCGTGTTCAGCGACCCGCGCTACGGCGGGAACCGGAACGGTGAGGCCTGGGCCTGGATCGGGTTCCCCGGCCCGGGCGAGCACGCCGGAACCGCCGTGGACCTCGCACCGGCTCAGGCCGATGAGGAGCTGCCGTGAGCGGCGGGGAGCCGGACGTCATCGTGGTCGGGCTGGGCTGGGCCGGCGGCATCATCGCGGCCGAACTGACCAAGGCCGGGCTCGACGTGGTTGGCCTGGAACGCGGGCCGGACCACGACGGCCGGGCCGGCGCGTTCGCGGGCAGCCGCGACGAGCTGCGGATCAAGCGGCTGGAGCACACCCAGGCCACCGACACCGAGACCTGGACCCTGCGGCACGACCGAGGCGAGACCGCGCTGCCGCTACGCCGGGCCGGGGCGTTCACCCCCGGCACCGGGGTGGGCGGGTCGAGCCTGCTCTACGGGGGGATGGCCTGGCGGTTCCCCGAGTATGACTTCATGCCCCGCACGGCGATCACCGCCCGGTACGGCGCGGACGCCATCGCGGACGGGGCCACGATCGCGGACTGGGGCATCAGCTACGCCGATCTGGCCCCGTACTACGACCAGTTCGAGCGGATGGCCGGGGTCGGTGGCCGGGCCGGCAACATCAACGGCCGGATCAAGCCGGGCGGCAACCCGTTCGAGGCGCCCCGGTCGGGCGAGTTCCCGGTGCCGCCGATGCGGGACCTGCCCGGGCCGTCGCTGTTCCGCGACACCACCGAGAAGCTCGGCTATCACCCTTTCCCGGTGCCCAGTTCCGCGCTGTCGGCCGACTACGTCAACCCGGACGGCATCGCCCGGCACGCCTGCACCTACTGCGGCTACTGCGCCGGGGCGCCGTGCGAGTTCGGGGCCAAGGCCGACGCGCTGGTGACCGTGCTGCCGGTGGCCCGGCGGACCGGGCGCTTCGAGGTCCGGGCCGGCTGCACGGTCACCGAGGTGCTGCACGACGGTGGCACCGCCCGCGGGGTCCGCTACCACGACGCGGACGGGACCAGGCACGAACTGCGGGCCGGGGCCGTGGTGCTCAGCGCCTACGCCCTCAACAACACCCGGCTGCTGCTGAACTCCGGCCTCGGAACCCCGTACGACCCGGTGACCGGCACCGGGTCGGTCGGCAAGAACTACGGCTACAACTTCGGCTTCCACAGCCACGCGCTGTTCGCCGGGCGGACGTTCCAGAACTACGTGGGGTCACCGGCCATCGGCTACGCGATCGCCGAGTACAACGCGGACAACTTCGACCACACCGGGCTGGGGTTCCTGGACGGCGGGCTGATCTGGACCAGCAACCGGGCGGCCGGGCCGCTGGCCGGGATCCCGGTCCCGCCCGGGACGCCCCGCTGGGGCGCGGGCTGGAAGCGGGCCATCGGCCGGTGGTACGACCGGTTCGTCACCGTGGTCGGCCACGGCGCGGTCCTTCCCCACCGCGACCACTACCTGGACCTGGACCCGACCTACACCGACCGCTACGGGCTGCCGCTGCTGCGGATCACCTTCGACTGGAGCGAGAACGACCGCCGGATGTATGAGTTCATGGCCGGGAAGGTGGCCGGGATCGTGGCGGCCATGGACCCGGACGAGGTGGTCCCCCCGCCCGGCCTGCCCGACCACTTCAACACCGCCGCCTACCAGTCCACCCACAACACCGGCGGGGCCATCATGGGCGCGGACCCGGCCATGTCGGTGGTCAGCCCGTGGCTGCGCATGTGGGACTGCGGCAACGTGTGGGTCGCGGGCGGTTCGGCCCTCCCGCAGGGCACCGGGACCGGCCCGACCGGGACGATCTGCGCCCTGGCCTACCGCGCCGCCCACGACATAATTAGGTCGCAGACGGCCGGTAGGCCAGGGCGGCCGGCAGGGGCGGTCACCCCGGTCAGATGATGCCGGCGCCACCGTCCACGTAGAAGATCTGGCCGGTGATGAAGCTGGCCGACGCCGAGGCCAGGAACAGCACGGCCTCGGCCTGGTCCTCGGGGTCGCCGACCCGGCCCAGGATGATCGGCGACCGGAACCGGGCCAGGCTGCCGGTGACCCGCTCGTCGTAGCTGGCCCCGGCCCGGTCCAGGTTGCCGTCCAGGTGCTCGGTGCGGGTGGTGCCCGGGCTGACGGCGTTGACCCGGATGTGGTCCTGGGCCAGTTCCAGGGCCAGCACCCGGGTGAGGTGCTCGGCCCCGGCCTTGGCCGCGCAGTAGGGGGCCATGCCGACCCGGGGCAGCTTGCCCGCGAGCGAGGTCACGTTGACGATGGCCCCTTCATGCCGCCCGATCATCGACCGGGCCACGTGCTTGGACATCAGCATGGTCCCGCTCAGCGTCGTGGCCAGCACCCGGTTCCATTCGGCCAGCGACGTCTCGGTGACCCGGGCCGGCTCGGCCGGGCCGAACCCGGCGTTGTTGACCAGCACGTCGATCTGGCCGAACCGGTCCAGGGTGGCCGCGACCGCCCGCTGGACCTGGTCCTCGTCGCTGACGTCGCAGGTCACCGCGACCGCCTCGCCGCCGCGGCGGGTGATGCCCTCCGCGGCCGCCTCCAGCCGCCGGGCGGTCCGGCCCAGGGCCGCGACCCGCGCGCCCTGGGCCGCGAAGCCATCGGCGATGGCCCGGCCGATGCCGGAGCCGGCCCCGGTGACCACGGCCACCTTGCCCTTGAGGTCGGGAAGCTCCACGTCAGCGGGCCGGTTTCGGGTAAGCGGTGCCCTGGTGCAGGAACAGCCGCCAGGTGCCGTCCTCCCGCCGCCACAGCTGCAGCCCGGAGGCGTTGGTGCGGCGGCCGTCCGGGTACTCAGCGTCGGGCTCGATGTGGATCTGGTAGTCGCCGCGGACCACGGCGATGTCGCCGTACAGCAGTACCTCGGTCTCGCCGCGGCCGACCGTCCGGGGCGTGGCCTCGATCGACATGGCGATGTAGGACTCCTTGCCGTCGCGCTGGCCGGTGGAGTGCATGTAGCTCAGGTCCTCGCTCAGCGTGGCGCTGAGCGCGGGCCGGTCCCGGTTCCCGATCGCCGCACAGCGCTGCACGTCGGCGGCGCGGACGGCGGCCGCGTCGGCGGCGAGGTCAGGCTCGGTCGTGGTTGACATGACGGGTCACTCCTCGGTGGTGGTGATCGCGTGCACCGGGCAGTCGATGACGGCCCGGCGGGCCAGGCCTTCCTCCCCGGCGGGCACCTGGCCGTCGTGCTTGAGGATCGCGTAGCCCCACTCGTCCAGCTCGAACAGGTTGGGCGCGTGGGTGGCGCAGGTGCCGAAGCCCTCGCACGTCGCCGATTCCAGGCGAACCTTCATGACGTAAGCCCCCAATCGTGAATGTGGATGGACCGCCGGGCCGGGCGGGCTAGTCCTCGACCAGCAGGATGTTCGGGTTCTCGATGCACCTCTTGACCCAGGCCAGGAAGCCGACCGATTCGCGGCCGTCGATGATGCGGTGGTCGTAAGACAGGGCGATGTACATCATTGGCCTGATCACGACCTGGCCGTCGACCGCGATCGGCCGGTCCATGATCTTGTGCACGCCGAGGATGCCGACCTGCGGGACGTTGCGGATCGGCGTGGAGAACAGGTTGCCGAAGATGCCGCCGTTGGTGATCGTGAACGTCCCGCCGACCAGGTCGTCGACGCCGAGCGTCCGGTTGCGGGCGGCCTGGGCCAGCCGCTCGATCTCCTTCTCGATCCCGGCGAACGACAGCCGGTCGGCGTTGCGGACGACCGGGACCACCAGCCCGTCGTCGGTGTTCACCGCGACGTTGATGTCGTAGTACTCCTTGAGGATCAGGTCCTTGTCCTGCAGTTCCGCGTTGACGTTGGGGAACTGCTTGAGCGCGCTGACCGCGGCCTTGGTGAAGAAGCTCATCAGGCCGAGCTTCACGCCGTACCGGGCCCGGAACTCCTCCTGCAGGCCGGCCCGGATGCTGAGCACGGCCGACATGTCGACCTCGTTGAACGTGGTCAGCATGGCCGCGGTCTGCTGGGCCTCCATCAGCCGCTGGGCGATGACCTGGCGGCGGCGGCTGAGCCGGACCCGCTTCTCCGGACGGCCGTTGCCGGCCGCGGTGCCCGCGGCCGCCGGGCCCGGGGCCGCCCCGTTGGGAGCAGGGTCAGCCGGGGCGGGCGGGGCGCCCGCCTCGATGTCGGACATCAGGCGTTCTCCTCGTGCTCGTTGGTCGTGGTTCCCAGCGCGGCCGAGATGAGCGCTTCCTGCTCGCGCTGGTGATAGGCGGCCGAGCCCTGCGCCGGGACCACCCGGGCGGGCCGCCCGAGGTAGCGCAGCGGCCGGCCGATCGCCGTGGCCAGGGCGTCCCGGACCGATGGCCAGGCGCCCATGTTCTCCGGCTCCTCCTGGACCCAGGCCACCTCGGCCAGCGCGGGCGCGGCCTGGATCGCGGCCGCGATCTCATCGGCCGGGAGCGGGTACAGCTGCTCGACCGACAGCAGCAGGACCGGGGGGCCGCCGCGGGCCTCGTGGGCCGCGGCCAGTTCGGCCCCGATCTTCCCGGTGTACAGCAGCAGCCGCACCGGCTCCGGGCCGGGGGTGCCGAGCACACGGGTCAGGATCGGCCGGAACTGGCCGCTGGTCAGGTCGCCGGGCGGGGACGCCGCGGCCGGGTCGCGCAGCAGCCGCTTGGGGCTGAACACGATCAGCGGGCGGGCCGGGCCCGGCGCCAGCGCGTGCTGGCGGAGCGCGTGGAAGTACTGGGCCGCGGTCGAGCAGTTCACGATCCAGGCGTTGTTCTCCGCGGCCAGCTGGAGGAACCGT
This sequence comes from Streptosporangiaceae bacterium, assembly GCA_036495425.1. GTDB lineage: Bacteria > Actinomycetota > Actinomycetes > Streptosporangiales > Streptosporangiaceae > Bog-532. The sequence goes on from DASXMW010000200.1 coordinate 31,992, forward strand.
TCCGGGCGGGCGCTGGAGTGCTCGGCGCCCTGGCCCTCCAGCCCGTGCGGCAGCAGCAGCACCAGCGACGGCTGATGGCCCCAGCGGTAGCTTCCGGCCAGCACGTACTGGTCGATGATGGGCTGGGCCACGTTGGCGAAGTCGCCGAACTGGGCTTCCCACACCGTCACCGACCGCCACGGCTCGATGGAATAGCCATACTCGAAGGCCATGGTCGCGGTCTCGGTCAGCGGCGAGTTGAAGATCGTGAACTGCCCCGAGGCCCCGGGCACGTGCTGGAGCGGGGTGCGGGTGCTGCCATCGGCCGTGTCGTGCCACACGGCGTGCCGCTGGGCGAAGGTGCCGCGCTCGGCATCCTCACCGCTGACCCGGACCGAGATCCCGTCCTGCAGCAGGGACCCCCAGGCCAGCGACTCGGCGTGGGCCCAGGAGATCTGGCCGAGCTGGCGGCGGGGGCCGAGCACCCGGCGGTCGAGCTTGGCCGAGGCGGCGAAGCCGGGCGGGACAGCCAGGAGGGCCTCGTTCAGCGCGTGCAGCCGCTCGGCCGGGATGCCGGTCGGCGGCGGCGCGGGCAGCGGATCACCGGCCACGCCGCCCGGGTAGCGCTCCGGACCCGGCCGGTGGTCCTCGCGGGCGGCCCGGAACTCCTCGGCTACCTCGGCCTCCAGTTCGGCCACGCGGCCGGGCGCGACCACCCCCCGGGCGGCCAGGGCCGTGCCGTAGAGCGAGAACACGGTGGGGTGGGCGTCGATGAGCTGGGACTGCCAAGGCTGGGTGAACGACGGGTCGTCCACCTCCTGGTGCCCGCGCCGCCGGTAGCCGACCAGGTCGACCATGAAGTCGGCGCCGAACGTCATCCGGTACTCATAGGCCAGCTCGACGGCCCGGATGCAGGCCTCGGGGTCGTCCGCGTTCACGTGCACGATCGGGATGTCGAAGCCCCGGGCCAGGTCGGTGGCGTAGCGGGTGGACCGCCCGTCGGCCGGGTCGGTGGTGAAGCCGACCTGGTTGTTCATCATGATGTGCACGGTGCCGCCGGTGGCGTAGCCGCGCAGCCGCGACAGGTTGAACGACTCGGCCACGATGCCCTGCCCGGCGAAGGCCGCGTCGCCGTGGGTCAGCACCGGCAAGGCCGCGCGCGGGTCGCCCCGGCGCTCGTCCTGCAGGGTCCGGGCCAGGCCCAGCGCCACCGGGGTGGAGAACTCCAGGTGGCTGGGGTTGGGCAGCATGACCAGCCGCATCGGCCGGCCGTCGGGGGTGGTCCGGTAGTCGGTTTCGCCGCCCTGGTGGTACTTCACGTCGCCCAGCGGGAGGGGATCGGCGGGCTTGTCGAAGGCGGCGAACACCTGGCCGGGATCGCCCCCGAAAAGCTGGGCGATCAGGTTCAGCCGTCCGCGCGAGACCGTGCCGAAGACCACGGTCCCGAACCCGTCGCCGTAGGCCAGCTCGACCACCCGCTCGAGCATGGGGACGATCATGTCCGTGCCCTCCAGGGAGAACCGCTTCTCCCCCACGAACGCCCGCTGCAGGTAGCGTTCGAAGCCCTCGGTCCGGGCCAGCCGGGCCAGCACCGACCGGGCCTGCGCGTCCGGGAACGGCGGGCCGGGCCGGGCTTCGGCCCGCTCTTCCAGCCATTCGCGCCGGGCCGCGTCCCGCAGGTGCCCGAACTCGTAGCCGGCCGGGCCCAGGTAGATCCGCCGGAGCCGGGCCAGCGCGTCCTGGGCGTCGCCGGCGTCCTCGCCGACCCGGCCTCCGGTCAGCGCGGCGGGCAGCCCGGCGAACTCGTCGAACGAGTCGGTGGCCAGCCATTCCAGCTGCTTGGCCAGGCCGGGGTCCAGCGGCAGGTCCAGCTCGGGCAGGGGGTTGACCGGGGCGGCCAGGTGGCCGAGCGTGCGCAGCGCCGACGCCGCGGCCATGACCTTGCGGGCCGCGGCCGGGTCGGCCACCAGGTCCATCAGGTAGGCCAGGTTGGGGCCGACGCCGAGGCGGCCCAGGTCACGGTGATCAGCCCGATGATCAGCACTGCACATGGTGATCAGCACCGCCCAACCGCATTGCCGCGCCGGCTCGACTCAGGTTTAATATATGATATCACAGATTCCACCCTCGGCTTGAGGGCCGGGGACAGGAAGGCGGCGTTGCTTCATGACCGACGCGAGCGTGAACGGCCGGACATTCACCAAGGCGGACACCGAGCACTACCTGCGGGAACGCAATAACTGGGGTCGCTGGGGCGACGACGACGAACGGGGGGCGATCAACCTGATCACCCCGGAAAAGCGCGTCCGGGCCGCGTCCCTGGTCCGGTCCGGCCGCTCGGTCTCGCTGAGCCGGCCGTTTCCCAAGGAGCCGGGGGCGGGCAACCCCAAGCCGGCCATTCACTACATGGACCGCGGAGTGCGGGAGACCGGCGGCGCGGCCACCGACTTCTACGGCATCGCCTATCACGGCCAGCAGTCGACTCACATCGACTCGCTGTGCCACGTGTGGGACGAGAACGGCCTGTACAACGGCCGCCAGCCCGACGATGTGATCACGTTCAAGGGGGCGACGTTCGGCCAGATCGACAACTGGCGCGACGGCATCGTCACCCGCGGGGTACTGCTGGACGTGCCCCGGTTCCGCGGCACGGACTACGTGACCCAGGACGCCCCGGTGCACGGCTGGGAACTGGAGCAGCTCTGCCAGTCCCGCGGCATCGAGGTCACCCCGGGCGACGCGCTGGTGGTGTACTCGGGCCGGGAAGCGTGGACCCGGGATCACGGCCGCCCCTGGGGCAGCGGCGACGTCTCCACCGCCCCGCCCGGCCGGGTGCACGGCCCGGACCGTCCCGGCCTGCACGCCTCGTGCCTGGAGTTCATCCGCGAGCACGACGTGTCGGTGCTGGTCTGGGACATGATGGACGTGTTCCCGAACGGGGTCGGGCTGCCCTGGTCGGTGCACGGCGCGATCTTCGCCTTCGGTCTCGCCCTGGTCGACAACGCGCTGCTGGAGCCGCTGACCGGGGTGTGCGCCGAGCTGGGCCGGGACGACTTCATGTTCGTGACGTCGCCGCTGCGGGTGGAAGGCGGAACGGGCTCGCCCGCGAACCCGCTCGCCATCCTCTGACGGTTTCCCTGATTGGCGGGCCACGCTGGTGCCGGGCGCCTCAGCTGGCGTCCGGCACCAGCAGCAGGCGGCCGGTCACTGCTCCGGCCTCCATGAGCCGGTGCGCCTGGGCCGCCTCGGACATCGGCATGGCCCGGTCCACGATCGGGTTGACCAGGCCCAGCGCGACCAGGTTGAGCACGTCCTTGAGCTGACGGCGGCTGGTGCTGGTGGCGACGAGCATGTGCAGGTCGCGGTTGCGCCAGTCCTGCAGCTGGACGGTGACCGGTTGCTGGGTGATCTCCCCGATCAGCACGATCTGGCCGTGCGGGGCCAGGCAGCGCAGGCTGGAGGTGAAGATCGCGCTGCCCACGTTCTCCAGCACCACGTCGACCCCGCGGTCACCGGTGACCGCCTTGACCTGCGGGCTGAAGTCGGTGCCGCGCTCGAAGGCCACCACCTCGTGAGCCCCCGCCTGCTTGATCGAGTCGGCCTTGGACTCGGCGCTGGTCAGCCCGATGACGAACGCGCCCATGGACCGGGCCAGCTGGACCGCGTGCAGGCCGACGCCGCCGCCCGCCCCGGTGATCAGGATCGACTGGCCGATCTGCAGCCGGGCCACGTCCCGCAGCGCGTTCAGCTGGGTGCCGACCACGCAGGCGGCGATGGCGACGTCCGGTGAGGTGACGCTGGCCGGGACCTTGACCAGGCTGGCCTCGGAGATCGCGACCAGCTCGGCGTAGCCGCCGTTCAGGCCGAGGTCACCGAGGAACCGCTGCCGGGCGCACTTGGTCTCCCGGCCGGACCGGCACTCGTCGCAGGCGCCGCAGACCCGCTCGCGCTGCACGGTGACCACCCGGTCCCCCACCGCGAACTCGGTGACCTCGCCGCCGATCTCCACGACCTCGCCGACGACCTCGTGGCCGAGGATGACCGGGAACTCGGTGCCGTGCCTGCGGACGCCGCTGCGGACCAGCACGTCGTGCCAGCAGGCCCCGCAGGCCTCGACCGAGATCACGCACTCGTCGCGCCGGGGCCGGGGGTCGGGGGCGCTGGTCCACCGGAGGCCATCGGCGGACCCGATGGCGTCGGCGACCACGGCTCTCATCTCTTCGGCCCCAGCTTGTACCACTCGCGCGCGGTCTCCGACATGACCTGGGCCTGCTGCTGCTCCGGCATCAGGGCCAGCAGGGCGGCCAGGTCGTCGTCATGCCGGTGCGGGTAGTCGGTCGCGAACATGAGCAGGTTGTCGGGGCCGAGCCAGCGCAGAATGTTGGCCATCTGCTCGGGCGAGCCGGCGTCGGTGGGGGCGATGGAGAACCGGCAGTGCTTGCGCACGATGTCCAGGGGCGGCTCGGCGACCCAGGGGATCTCCCGGCGCAGGCCCTTCCACTCCTTGTTCATCCGCCAGCCCCAGGCCGGCAGCCAGGTGAACCCGCTCTCCAGGAACGACACCCGCAGGTCGGGGTACTTGGTGAAGACACCCTCGGCGATCATGCTGAGCAGCTGGGCCGCGTAGCTCTGGATCTCGGCCGAGTACTCCTCCACGTACCAGGACGGCCAGCCGCTGGTCGACGGGGCCTCCTCGGTCGTGCCGCCCCAGGTCAGGCCCATGACCAGGTCGTTGCGGACGATCGCGTCGTAGAGCGGGTAGTGGACCCGCTGCCCGTACAGCCGCTCGGACCGGATCGGGACCAGCACCTGGACGAACTGGGGGTGCGAGCCGACCCGGTCGATCTCCTTGGCCGCCGCCTCGGCGTCCCGGGCCGGGATCACGATCGAGCCGACCAGCCGGGGGTCCTTGCTGAACCATTCCTCGATCACGTAGTCGTTCACCGACCGGGCCAGCGTGGCCGCCCAGTCCGGGTGCCGGAGCGAGTCGACCGCGTAGTAGCAGTTCATGACCGCGTGATCGACGTTCCAGGGGTCCAGGATGTCCCGCTTGAGCATCGAGTAGTCGCTGGACGGCAGGCCGGACTCGGGCCGCCACTCCGGACGGCACGAGGTCGGGGCGTTGACCGGGTAGGTGTCCTGGACTCCGGGCGGTCCCCGCCAGCCGCGCTCCTGGGCCCACTGGATCCACAGCTCGGACTGGTACTTGAACAGCGTCTGCAGGTTCGGCACCTGGGCGTGCACGTCGCAGTCGATCACCGGGCCGGTCCACAGCCGGTTTCTGGTCTCGGCGTCCTGGACGACGGTGACGGTCATGCGTCCTCCCTGGCCTTCTCGGTGCCCTTGGTCGCCGCTCCCGCGCTCTCGGCGGGCTCGGCATCGGCTCGCTCACGGATCACCACGACCAGGTAGTCGCTCTCGACCGTGACCTTGAACTTCTCGGCCACGTAGGGGCCCTTGATCAGCGGGACCGCGGTCCCGTCTTCCAGCTCGGCCACGACCTTGGCCCCGTTCTCGACCTCGACCGGCATGGACCGGGCCCGCAGGCCGGACGGGTTCCAGTAGGACTGGCCGGTCTCCAGGTCGAACTCCCAGCCGTGCCAGGGGCAGGTCAGCATCTTGCGCTTGCTGTCGAACTGCACGTCGCCCGGGCCGCTGCTGTAGACCAGGCCGAGCACGGTGCCTTCGCAGAGCGGCCCGGACAGGTGCGGGCAGCGGTGCAGGAAGGCGTAGAACTTGCCGTCCACGTTGAGAATGCCGATGTCCCGGCCGCCGAAGTTCCCGATGAACCGGCCGCCGACCGGCACCTCGTCGACCCGGGGCCCGATGTACTTGCGCATCACGAAGCGGGGCCGGCCATCAGCCGTCATGCAGCGTTCCAGGTGCTCGGGTCGGCCACGATGCCGCTGTTGGCCTTGAGCGGGATGTTGTAGAACCTGCTGCCGTTCTCGCCCAGGATCCGGCGGCGCTGCTCGATCGGCAGCGACTGCGGCACCGACTCGTACGGCGAGTCGAAGTCCCAGTGCGGGTAGTCCGAGGAGTACATCAGGTGGTCGGGCCCGATCGTGTCCTCGAACTGGCCGAGCAGGACCGGGAACTCCTCGAACGACTCCGGCTCCTCCATGGGCTGGGTGGTGAAGTAGAAGTGCTCGCGGAAGTACTCCGACGGCGCCCGCTTCAGGTGCGGCACCTCGGCCTTGAGCAGGTTCCACGACGCGTCCAGGCGCCAGGCGAACGGGGCGGCCCAGGCCCAGGACTGCTCGATGAGCGCCACCCGCAGCCGTGGGAACTGCTCGAAGACTCCCTCGAAGATGAAGCTGCTGGAGACCGGGAAGTTGCGCCCGCCGATCCCGCAGTGCCACTCGAAGTAGTAGTTGATGCCGCCGGACGGGGTCATCCGGCGCCCCGGGGACGTGTGGAACGTGACCGGCAGGTCGTAGTGCTGGCAGGCTTCGTAGATCGGCCAGTACTTGGGGTTGCCGATGCCGAACTCGGCCCGCGGCTCGAGCACGACGGAGGGGAAGCGGTCGCCCATCTCCCCCTCCTTGACCCGCTGGATCTCCTTGACCGCGGCCTCGGGGTGCTCATAGGGCAGGTGGATCGAGGCGTAGAAGCGCGGGTCGGCCTCGAGCCAGATCTCCCGGTGCGCGTCGTTGAAGGCCCGGGCCAGCTCGATGGCCAGCTGCTCGGGGAAGTTGCCACCGCCGCGGGGCAGGTTGATGCCCATCCCGTTGGACAGCACGACCGCGCTCATGTCGTACTCGTCCAGCAGCTGCTTGCGGGTGAAGTCGGGCAGGAACGTCGGCCGGCCGCTGGGGTCGATCGAGTCCAGCCGGTGGGTGAACTCGCGCTGGGGCGGGATCCCCTTCTCGGTGGCGATGTGCCGGATGCCGTACGTCTTCAGGTACTGCTGCCAGCGGTCCGGCAGGTGCTTGAGCAGCTGCTGGTCGCCGACCCCCAGGTTCTGGTGCACGTCGGAGTCAAGGACCGGAATCCGCTCGGTCACGGACGGATTCAGCCCGCCCGGTGGCTGTGTGGTGTCGATGACCGTCATGACCCCTCCAGGGTGATCTTCGTTTCCGGCGCAGCCCCGGCACCTGCCCGCTAGACCGGCACCTGCCCGCTGAAGCTGCCCGAGTTTCAGATATTATATATGAAATACTGTGGCCGTACAGGGTGGCCGGTGGCTGCCCGCCCCGCGGCCCAGGCTGCCCGCCCCGCGGCCCAGGCTGCCCGCCGGGCCAGGGCTCCTACCCAGCGGCGGCCGCGCGCCGGTCAGGACGTGATGGCCGTGTTGGCGGGCAGCAGCCACTCCGGGCCGAGGTCCTTGATGCTCTTGACCCCCATCAGGGTCATGGCCCGGGTCATCTCCTGGCGCAAGATCTCGACCACGTGCTCGGCTCCGGCCGGTCCGTTCACGGCCAGCCCGTAGAAGTAGGGCCGCCCGATGCAGACCGCGGTGGCGCCCAGGCACAGCGCCTTGATCACGTCGGTGCCGCGCCGGATCCCGCCGTCGAGCAGCACCTCGGCCCGGTCACCGACCCGGCTGGCGATGGCGGGCAGGGCGTCCAGCGAGGCCAGCGCCCCGTCCAGCTGGCGGCCGCCGTGGTTGGACACGACCACACCGTTGGCCCCGAGGTCGACGGCCCGCTCGGCGTCGTCGGCGTCCAGCACACCCTTGATGTACAGCGGGCCGTCCCACTGGTCCCGCATCCAGGCGAAGTCGTCCCAGGACAGCTCGGGACGCATCATCTTCTCCTGCTTGCTGATGCCGTCCATGGCCGCCTTGGCCCCGACCTCGCTGACCAGGTTGCGCAGGGACACCCGGCGGTGCTTGACGAAGCCGTAGGCCCACCGGGGCTTGAACGCCCCGTTGATCATGCGTCCCGGGGTCAGTACCGGCGGCTTGCCCATGCCCCGCTTGCGCTCGGACTCCCGGTTGCCGGGCACCGGCACGTCCACGGTCACGAACATCGCCTTGTAGCCGGCCCGCTTGGCCCGCTGGATCAGCGACGAGGTCAGGCCGTTCTGCAGCGAGCCGGTCGGCGAGGCCGGGTCGTGGTACGGGTACAGCTGGAAGAAGTGGTCCTTCTCGGTGCCCGCGGCGACCTCTTCGTAGGAGTAGGACGACGCGGTGCTCAGCACCATCAGCGTGCCGGCCCGCTCGGCGGCCTGGGCCGCCCCGCGCTCCCCGCTCCAGTGGGCCAGGCCAGCCAGGCCCGCCGGGCACATCAGCACCGGCAGCCTCAGGGCCTCGCCCGCCACCTGGGCGGACAGGTTGACGTCTTCGTTGCCGACCAGTACCCGCTGGCGCAGCGCGTAGCGGCCGAACGCCGAGCGGTTGGCGTTCAGCGTGACCAGGTCCTCGGCCCCGTAGTCGATGAAGGCCCAGATCATGTCGGGCACGGCCTTGCGGGCGGCCCGGCGGTAGTCCTCGATGGTGATCGGTCCGGTGTTGGCGGAGAGCTTGTACTTGAAGGTGGGCACGCCGTTCCTCTCGTTCGCCGCTGGCCGGCGACGCCGTCGTGACTCAAAATCAGAAGAGGTCCCAGTACTGATCCCGCTCGCGCATCTGGTCCACCGTCTCCTCGAGGATCACGCGACCCGAGCGGACGACGTACACCCGGTCGACGATGCGCAGCAGCTGCGGAATGTTCTGCTCGACCACGAGCACGGAGATGCCCTGGTCCTGCACCAGCCCCTTGACCGTGTCGAAGATCCGCTCGACCAGGCCGGGGGCGATGCCCAGCGACGGCTCGTCCAGGATGATGAGCCGCGGGTCGGCCAGCAGCGCCATCCCGACGCTCAGCAGCCGCTGCTGGCCGCCGGAGAACTTGCTGGCCTGCTGCCGGGTCCGTTCCTTCAGGATCGGCAGCAGCTCGTAGACCTTCTCCAGGCGGGCTTCGCGCTCGGACGCCGACTTCACCGACATGCCGGCCAGCTGCAGGTTCTCCTTGACGGTGAGCTCACCGAAGGTGAACCGCTCGGCCCGCACCATGGTCATGCCGTCGCGGACGTTCTTCCTGGCGCTGCGGCCGGTGATGTCGGTGCCGCCGTAGACGACCTTCCCGGACTCGCACTTGTGGGTGCCGAACACCGAGTGCAGGGTGGTGGTCTTGCCCGCGCCGTTGTGGCCGATGATGCCGACGACCTCCCCCCGGCGGACGTTGAAGTCGACGCCGAAGATGACCCGCTTGGGGCCGTAGCCGGCCTGCAGACCGGTCACCTCCAGCAGCGTCTCCCGGGGGCCGGTGGTTTCGGTCGTCATCAGGAACCTCCGCCGAAGTAGACTTCGGCCAGCCGTTCGTCGCTGGTCAGGTCGGTGATGTTGCCCTCGGCGGTCACCTTGCCGACCTCCATGAAGTACACGTGGTCGGCCAGCCGGCCGACCACGTCGAGGTTGTGCTCGACGATGCAGACGGTCCGGCCCTCGTCGCGCAGCTGGGAGATCACGTCCAGCATCTCGTCCAGGAACTGGTAGTCGATGCCGGAGGCCGGCTCGTCCAGCAGCAGCACCCGGGCGTCGGTGGCCAGGATCCGGGCCAGCGAGACCAGCTTCTGCTGGCCGTAGCCGAGGGCCTCGACCCGGACGTCGGTGAAGTCCTCCAGCCCGACGAACTCCAGCCAGCGGCGGGCGATGGCCTGGGCCTCGCGCTCCCGGGCCCGGGTCTTGCCGATCCGGGCGAACAGCGGCACCAGGTGCTCACCGGCCTGGTCGGGCACGCCCATCAGCACGTTGTCCAGCACGGTCATGCCGTGGAACAGCCGCACGTCCTGGAACGTCCGGACCATGCCCAGGTTGGCGATCTGGTCCGGGCGCAGGCCGGTGATGTTCTGCCCGTTCAGGTAGACCTCGCCGGCGTCGAGCGACAGCGCCCCGGTCAGCAGGTTGAACACCGTGGTCTTGCCCGCGCCGTTGGCCCCGATCAGGGCGGTGATCTTGCCGCCCTGCAGCTGCATGGACAGGTCGTTGACCGCCTTGATCCCGCCGAAGGCCTTGGACACGTCGCGGACGTCCAGCACCACGCCCTGCGGGGCCGGGCTGCCGACCCGTTCCATGTTCCGGGCGGCCTGGCGGGCCCGGCGGCGCTCGGCCGCGCCCTCGGCGATCGGCGGCAGCTTGGACCGCCGTGAGCTGGACAGCCGGTTGCTCAGCCAGCTGCGGGCGCTGCTGATCGTGAACCCTTCCGGCAAGGCCCCGGACGGGCGGAACAGCACGACCAGGGTCAGGACCAGGCCGTAGCCGATCAGCTGGATGTTGGCCGCGGTCTGCGGGGTGACCTGGATGACGTCCTGGAAGAACGGCACCAGCAGGACCACGACGGCCGAGCCGATCACGGTGCCGAACGGGTTCCCGACGCCGCCGATGATCACGATCGCGATGATCTCGACCGAGGCCGTGTAGTTGAACTGGGTCGGCGAGGCCACGTTGGTCAGCGTGGCCAGCAGCGCTCCGGCCAGCCCGGACAGCCCGGCCGTGACCACGAACATGCTCAGCTTGTAGGTGTAGACGTTCTTGCCCAGGGCGTAGACGGCGCTGTCGTCGGCCCGGATGCCGCGCAGCACCCGGCCGTAGGGCGATTCGCCGATCCGCCAGCACACGGCCAGCACGATCGCCGCCACCACCGCGGCCAGCGGCAGCACCTGGGTGGGCTCGTTGAGCTGGTAGCCGAACAGATCCAGCGACGCCGACTGCTGCAGGCCGTTGTCGCCGCCGAACGTCTGGACCCCGGACAAGATCGAGTCGATGACCAGCCCCACCGCCAAGGTCAGCAGCAGCACCCACAAACTGCTCAGGTACAGAGCGGGCAGGCCGATCAGGAACCCGGCCACCAGGGCCAGCGCCACCCCGACGATCACGGCCACGATCCACGGCCAGTGGTGCGTCGAGGTGAGGTAGACGACGGCGTAGCCGCCGAAGGCGCCGAACGCGGCCGGGGCCGCCTGCAGCACGCCGGTGTAGCCCAGGATGAGGTTGGCGGCCAGGCCGAAGACCAGGTAGATGAGGATCTGGTCGATGTAGCTGACGGTCTCTAGCATGAGCGCCCCCGGCTCCGTGGCGCCGGGCTCACTGCCCGACTCCCGACTCTCGCTGCTGGGCTTCCTGCGGCGACGCTTCCCGCGACGGCTGGGGCGCCTGCTGGGCCGGTGGCTGACCCGAGGCCTGAGCCAGCACCGGCGCGGGCTGTTTCACCAGCCCGCTCCCGTACTTTGGCCGGCCTCTGATCAGGCGGCCCCAGTTGACGGCCCGGGCCGCCTTGGTCATGACGAAGATGAGCAAGATCGCGAAGATGACGAAGCTGGACCAGGTGGAGGAGATGAAGAACGTGCTCCAGCTCTGGATCAGCCCCATGGCCAGGGCCAGCACGCCGATGATCGACGGGCTGCTGGCCGCCCCGGCGATGAACGCGGCGGTGATCGCGTAGAGCACCAGGTTCTCGCCCATGTCCGATTCGGGCGCGCTCTGCGCGGCCAGGAACACGGCCCCGATGCCGCCCAGGATCGTCCCGATGGCAAACACGGTCATGTACATCGAGGACGGCTTGATGCCGAAGTCCACGCTCAGCGACGGGTTGACCCGCACCGCCCGGATCATCCGGCCCAGCCGGGTCCACCGGATCACCGCCGCCACCAGCAGGATCGCCACCCAGGTCACGATGACCGAGGTGACGGTGAGGCTGGTCATGTGGATCGGGCCCAGTTTCACCGCCGACACACCGATGCTGATGGTGACCGGGTTGGGCCAGATGATGTTGATCAGGGCCTCGATGGCCGTGGACAGGCCCAGGGAAGCCACGAAGACCGGGAACAACGCGCGATCCCGGTCCCCCACCCGTCTGACCAGCGGCGAGTACACCAATCGTTCCGAGCCAACGGCGATGATGACCCCGATCACGGTGGCCACGATCAAGGCGGGGACGAACGGCCACCCGTACGTGGTCTGGATCTGGGCGGCCAGGAACGCCATCAGCGCGTAGATCGCCGCGTAGGCGATGTGGAAGCGGTGGGCGATGTGGATGATCATCCCGAAACCCACCGCGACCAGCGCGTACGAACTACCCGTGACGACGCCGTTCGCGGTCAGCTGTGCGAAGTTGGTCGTGGTCAGGGGGGTGAGTACTTCAGCCGCCATCCGGTCCTCTTAGCTGTTCACGCCGCCCCGGACGGGGTGCCGTGGTGGTCCGGCGGGCCGGCCCGGGTGGGCCGGCCCGCCAGCGGATAACTGGGTTCGGCTCACATCATCTTCAGCGGCCCGGCGCCGCTGGATCCCTTGGCGTCGGCCACGGCCATCAGCTTGGGCTGCTCGTTCTTGATCTGCATGACCGCCAGCGGGCAGCTGGCCAGGCCGTGACTGGTCTTGTCGAAGGTGATCTTGGCCGGAGTGGTACCCGAACCGGCGAAGATGGACGGGAAGGTGGGGTTCTGCTCCAGGGCCGACTGCAGGGCGGTGCCGTCGCTGATGTCGCCCTTCTTGGCCAGCACCCGGGACGCCAGCTCCCAGAGCACGAAGCCGACGTTGTAGTAGTTGGCCGAGATGTTGAACGGTGACGACGGGCCAGCCGGCTGGTCCTTGTACTCCTGCCGGTAGTACTTGGTGAAGATCTTCTGCCACTCGTTGGTCGGGGTGGCGGGCAGGAAGTCCTCCTGGACCACGTAGATGTTCTCGAAGCCCGCGCCGGCCAGCTTCTGCTGCGGGGCGCTGTAGGAGAACGTGTAGACCGGCTGCTTGAGGCCCGAGGTCGCGAACTGCTTGAGGAAGTAGGCGCAGTCGTTGCCGTTGATGACCAGGACGATGATGTCGGGGTTCTGCGACTGGATCGAGGTGTAGGCGTCGGACCAGTCGGTGGTGCCGATCGGCTGGGTGGTGGTCCCGGTCACGGTGAACCCGGCCGCCTTGGTCGCGGCCACGCAGGCGTTCAGCACCGGGGCGTAGGCCGCGCCCGAGTTGTAGACCACGACCGCCTTGCGCGCCGAGGACTGGGTCTTCTTGACGTAGTCCAGGGCGACGGTCACGTTGTTCATCGGGTAGTTGGCCCGCATCGCCCAGTAGTAGTCCTTGCCGGCGAACGTGCCGACCCCGGCCCCGGCGTCCAGGTTGAGGATCTTGTACTTCTCGGCCCCGGGGATCAGGGCCCCGAGTGCGCCCTGGATACCCGAGATGCTGATGCCGTTGCCGGCGTCGTGGAAGTTCAGGCTGGCGTCAACGGCCTTCTGGGTGTCGACACCGCTGTTGCTGCCGAAGTCCTGCAGGTTCAGGTCGATGATGGGGCCGCCCAGCTGCGGAATGTGCTGGGCAGCCAGCCGCAGCCCGTCGGCCTCGATCGTCTCGTAGTACTGGTACGGGCCGCTGAACGGGAAGGCGCCACCGATCTTCCAGGTCATGCCCTTGCCGGTGAAGCTCTTGTTGGACGGCCCGGCCATCTCGAGCAGAGTCTGCTTCTCGGCCGCGGTCAGTGTGCCACCGGCCGTGGTGTCGGTCCTGGTCGTCCCGGTCGAACCGCCCGAGCCGTTCGAGCTGCTGCCGCTCTTGCCCGAACTGCTGCAGGCCGACAGGACCACACCGCCCATGGCCACCGCGACACCGCTGGCCGAATACTTGATAAGCGCTCGGCGACTGAGTCCAGGACCAATTTGCGAGTCGCCGTCATTGCCATCCAGAGTGCCGCGCTGAGCCTCATTGTTTCTGTTCCATCTGCCCATTTGCCCACCCCCTCACCCTCGGCTTGATTACCTTTCGGGGGAAAGTATCAGCCGAGCATAGATATCGTCCAGGTACAAGGATAACTGTCCGGTAACGGTTCGAGTGTGACGATAGTTCTGATTCTTGGCCACACACTGTCTTAAATTGAGAAATAGCCGCTTGCGGGCACGCTAAAGCGTTAGCAGAAGTGGTTAAAAGACACGGCTGCTGATGACACCAGAGCAGCGGCAGCCGCTTATATAAAACAAACAAATCTGATCGTTAATGGCGCTGCATCGGCACCCTCCAGCGGAATCGGTCAGGACAGCGCGCGGGTCAGCCGACCACCCGCCACTTCCGCAGGCTGACGGTCTCGCCCAGCGACGTGATCCCGTCGTGGGCCTTCAGCGAGGACGCGCTCACCTCGGCGATGTAGACGTCGCCGGCCGAGTCGACCGCGATCCCGTGCGGGGCGATGAACTGCCGCGGGCCCGAGCCCAGCGTGCCGTCACCGAAGGTCTGCAGGACCTGGCCGTCCTCATCGATGATCCGGACCTTGAGGCCGATGTTCGGAACCCCGCGCTGGATGCCGTCCGGCCCCAGTTCGACCAGGTAGATGTAGGGATTGAGGTCGGGCCGGGTAGCGATGGCGACCGGCCGGTGGAAGTGCCACTGGCCGGCGAAGGAACCATCGGGATGGAAGAACTGGACCCGGTGGTTCTCCCGGTCGCACACGGCCAGGGTTCCCTTGGACGTCCAGCACACGTTGTGCGGCAGGCTGAACTGACCCGGCTCGGTCCCGGGCACCCCCCACCCACCGAGCAGCTGCCCGTCCTCGGCGAAGTGATGGATCCGGGAGTTGCCGTAGCCATCGGTGACGAATATGTCGCCGTCGGCCGAGACCGCCACGTGGGTGGGCCGGTTGAATGGTTTCCCGGACTGCGCCTCGGCGGGCTCGCGCGGCGTACCCAGAGTCAATAGCACTTTGCCAGCCGGGCTGCGCCGCTGGACAAAATGCCCGATGTCGTCGATGAGATAGTAGTCGCCATTCGGGCCGATCGTGATCCCGTGCGGGTTGACGAAATCCCCGTGCCCCCAGGAATCGAGGAAATTACCGTCCCGGTCGAATATCGCCACCGGGTCGGTGCCCCGGTTGAAGATAATGATGCGGTCATTGTCATCGACCGCGACCGAGTTGGCGCCCGCGCCGAAAGAAATGCCATGAGGGACCTTGGCCCAGCGCGTAACGGGCTCGTACTCGGATACCTTGGGCGAAGCGCTCGACATTGAGTGTCAGTACCTTTCCGCGGGGCGAACGGACGGGTGCGGGTGTCCGGGCGGCCCGGGCTAGAGAATGACCTTGGGCTCGGGCAGGCCGGTGGCGCCCACCTTGACCCTGAACATCCCGCCGGCCAGCGGGTCGGCCGCGAGTTCTTCCTTGCTCGGGTAGTTGTTGGTCATCGTGACCACGTAGAGCTGGTCGAGGTCCGGGCCGCCAAAGGCGACCATGGCGGGCCGCCGGGTCGGCGACTTGACGATGCGGTCGAGCGAGCCGTCCGGCCGGAACTTGGCGATCGTCTCCTGGCGGGGCAGGGCGATCCAGTAGTTGTTCTCGGTGTCGACCGCCGCGCCGTCCAAGGTGACCCCGCTGGGAACGGTGCAGAACGCCCGCCGGTTGGTGGCCTTGGCCGTGTCCAGGTCGTAGTCGAAGGCCAGCACCGACCGGCTCGGGTCGTCGGCCAGGTAGAGCACGGTGGAGTCAGCGTTGAAGGCGATGCCGTTGGCGATGGTCATCTTGTCCACGCCGAAGTTGAGCTCGCCGTCCTCCACGTACCAGAAGTTCGACACCCCGTCCGGCCGGGGCCCGGACAGCGACTTCAGCGGCATGTTGCCGACCCAGAAGCGCCCGCGGGCGTCGGCCCGGCCGTCGTTGAAGCGGAACCGCTCCGCGTCATACGGCGGGTCGATCAGCTTGTCGAGCTGGCCGCCGCCGAAGTCCAGCCGGTAGATCCCCGACTGCAGCGCGACCATGGCCGCGGCCTGGTCCTTGATCAGGCCGTAGCAGCCGATCGTCTCGTTGACGCCCCAGGTGTCGGTCTGGCCGGTGTCGACGTTGGTCCGGTTGAGCAGGCCGTTGTAGACATCGATCCAGTACATACTGTTTTCCTCGCCCGACCAGACCGGCACTTCGCCGATGGTGGGCTTGGACTCCAGGACACATTCCCAGGGCAGTTCCTCGGGAGCCAGATCCAGATCCGTCTTCACGAAATCGGTCTCCTCATCGATAACCGGACGACAGGTCAGCAGCCGAAACCGCGGCACCCGATGACGCCGGACCCAAATACCTCAATGGGATCTAATATTTCGTATATTTTATTGTCGAAATATGACTGTTTCACCGATCAGCTTTGATGACGTGGGGCTGGCCGGCGTAGCCCGGCCGCCCGGCTGGCGGCGCTGCCAGCCGGGCGAGGTCCGGCGCTAGGAGGTACTGGCCAGGATGCCGGTGTTCTTCTTCAGCGGGATGCCGTAGAACCCGCTGGCGTTCTCGCCCAGGATCCGGCGGCGCTGCTCGATCGGCAGCGACTGCGGCACCGACTCGTACGGCGAGTCGAAGTCCCAGTGCGGGTAGTCCGAGGAATACATCAGGTGATCCGGGCCGAAGGTCTCCTCGAACTGGCCGAGCAGGACCGGGAACTCCTCGAACGACTCCGGCTCCTCCATCGGCTGGGTCGCGAAGTAGAAGTGCTCGCGGAAGTACTCCGACGGCGCCCGCTTCAGGTGCGGCACCTCGGCCTTGAGCAGGTTCCACGACGCGTCCAGCCGCCAGGCGAACGGGGCCGCCCAGCCCCAGGACTGCTCGATCAGCGCGATGTTCAGCCCAGGGAACTGCTCGAACACGCCCTCGTAGATGAAGCTGCTCACCACCGGGAAGTTCCGCATCGGGAACCCGCAGTGCCACTCGAAGTAGTAGTTGATGCCACCGGACGGGGTCATCCGCCGGCCAGGTGCGGTGTGGAAGACCAGCGGCATGCCGTAGTGCTGCATGGCTTCGAACACCGGCCAGTACTTGGGATTACCGATCGGAAACTCGGTCCGGGCCTCGAGCACGACCGACGGGAACCGGTCCGCGTACTCGCCCGACTTGACCCGCTCGATCTCCTTCACACATTCCTGCGGGTGCTCGATCGGCAGGTGCATGGCCACGTTGAACCGCGGGTCGGCCTTGATCCAGACCTCGCGGTGCGCGTCGTTGAAGGCCCGGGCCAGCTCGATCGCGAACTGCTCGGGGAAGTTGTTGCCGCCGTGGGTCAGCGTGATCGCGTAGGCGTTGGAGAGCACGGCCGCGGTCATGTCGTACTCGTCGAGCAGCTGCTTGCGGGTGAAGTCGGGCAGCACCGCCGGCCGACCGCTCGGGTCGATGGCGTCCAGCCGGTGGGTGAACTCTCGCTGCGGCGGGATGCCGCGCTCGGTCGCCATGTGCCGGATGCCCATCATCTGCAGATACTCCCGCCAGCGCGGCGAGAGGTGCTCCAGCAGCTGTTCGTCGGTAACGCCCAGTGACTGGTGCACGTCCGTGTCGATGATCGGGATTCTCGCGGTTTCCGTTTGGTCACCGCGCCGCAGGTCGTTCCGGATGAGCGTGTTTGCCACGGGTACCTCCGCGTCCCCCGCAGGGGACTGAACAGATCGCGGGACACCAAGGATCAGCCTTCGGCCGCCTCAGCCGTCAGCACAGCCGCCTCAGCCATCTCGCGATTTCCTATATTTTATATAACGCACGGTCGGGGGGATCCGCAAGGGCCTCCCTTAACCAGCCCGCAACTCCCTGGAAACCAAGCCGGGGCCAGCCAGCAAGGATGCGCCGTCCACCGCCGATTGCGGACCAGGCCCAGGTGAGAGCCCAAGCGCGGGCCATCGTGACCCACCCAGGCCGACCATCCGAAGGGCCTCGAGCCGTGCCGATCTCCCCGCGCCAGCACCGAACCACGGCCACCCACCCACCTGGGACCGGGCCGCTGACCGACGGGGTAGCCGGCCAGCGAAGTACGGCCACGACCAGGCCCCGGGCGGGGCCGATGCCAACCGGTGCAAAGTGCCCATCGCCCCCGCCCCAGCCAGTGCAAAGTGCCCATCGCCCCGGCGGCGGGAGCACGGGCTGACCCACGGGGCCGGGCTGCTCCGTCGCGCTGCTATCTGGCCGGCCCATTGCTTCGTTCATAATCACGTATTATATATTTTATGAAATGATCACTGGCGGACGACGGCTGGTTGCGTGCGCGGTGGACATCCGGCCCGGCGCCGGTGGACACCTGACCCTGCCGCACCCATCACCGGGTCGTGCCCAGCCGTCTCCGACCCGGCAGAGGGGATCAGGCATGGGCCTGCTGTGGCACGGCACCTGGACACCGCGATACGGCCTCGGCAGTTGCCGGCCGGCGCCGGCGAGGGGTGCCCAGTGACCAGTCCGATGCTCGGCCACGTTCCGATGCTGCCGCCCCGGCTGGGGGCGGCGCCTTACCGGGCCAGTCAGGAACTGCTGGCCCACTTCCGGGCCTGCTCGGCCTGCGACGTCACCGACGCGGTGGGGCGGCTGTACAGCATGGACGCGGGAATCCGGCCGCTCTACTCCCCCATGAAGCGGGCGGTGGGGATCGCCCTGACGGCCAAGGCGATCCCGGGCGACAACCTGGCTGTTCATACCGCGCTGGGGCTGGCGCAGGAGGACGACTTCCTGATCGTGGACTGGCGCGGCCACACCGAGAGCTGCGGGTCGGGGGTGCTCTCGCTGATCGACCCGATGCGCCGGGGCCTGCGCGGAGTCGCGGTGGACGGGTCGTGGCGGGACGTGGACGACATCCGGGCGCTGGGCTTCCCGGTCTTCGGGCGGGGCATCGCGCCGTTCTCGCCACTCAAGGAGGACCTGGGCGAGGTCAACGTGCCGGTCGCCTGTGGCGGGGTGGTGGTCGAACCCGGGGACATCATCGTGGCCGACGAAGGCGGCGTCGCCGTGGTGCCGCTGCGGCACGCGGAACAGGTGGCGGCGGCGGTCGAGAAGTTCGTGGTCCGCACCTCGTACGAGGAGTACCCGCTGGACGAGCTGCGCCGGGGCGCCGATGCCCGCCGGGAGGACCTGCGCCAGCTGTTCGAGCAGCAGGGCGGCCTGATCGTCGGTGACGAGACCAAGGGGACGGGCGAATGATCAAGGGTTTCGACTACCGGGTGCGGGCTCCGGAACGGCTGATCACGGTCGAGGACTACCGCCGGGTGGCCCGGCGGCGGCTGCCCCGCATGGTGTGGAACTACGTCGATGGCGGCGCCGACGACCGGCAGGCGCTCCGGGACAACCGGGACGCGTTCAGCCGCTGGGTGTTCCGGCCCCGCGCGCTGACCGGCGCGACCGAGCCGGCCATGCGCCGCCGCATCGCCGGCACCGATCTGAGCCTGCCGATCCTGCTCTCCCCCACCGGGTTCACCGGGCTGTCCTACTGGCGCGGCGACCTGGCCGCGGCCCGGGCCGCCGAACGGTACGGGACCCGGTACGTGCTGAGCACGGCGTCGTCCTGGTCGATCGAGGAGGTGTTCGGCTCGTCCCCGGTCGATCACTTCTTCCAGATCTACCCGCGGACCGGGCCGGCCACCGCCGAGCTGATCCAGCGGGCCAAGCGGGCCGGCTGCCAGGTCGCGTTCGTCACCGTCGACGTCCCGGTCGTCGGCAACCGGGAAGGCGAGCGCAAGACCGGCATGGGGCGGCCGCCCACGCTGACTCCGGCCCGGGCTCTGAACATGGCCACCCGGCCCCGCTGGACCTACGACGTGCTGCGCTACGGCCGGATCGGCGGCCGCAACCTGGTCGGGCAGGGCGGGCTGGCGGCGGCGCTTGAGTCGGTCGACGTCCAGACCCGCGAGTTCATACAGGCCTCCCTGAACTGGGACGATGTGGCCTGGATCCGGGACCACTGGGACGGCCCGCTGTACCTGAAGGGCATCTTGCGCGCCGACGACGCGGCCCACGCCGCCGACCTCGGCTTCGACGGAGTGGTGGTGTCCAACCACGGCGGCCGCCAGCTCGACTACGCCCAGGCCACGCTGGACGCGCTGCCCGGCATCGCGGCCGCGGTCGGCCAGCGGATGGAGATCCTGCTCGACGGGGGCGTCCGGCGCGGCACCGACGTGGTCAAGGCGCTGGCCCTCGGGGCCGACGCGGTGATGATCGGCCGCCCCTACGTCTACGGGCTGGCCGTGGGCGGCGAGCGGGGGGCCAGCGCGGTCCTCGGCATTCTGGCCGAGGAACTGGAGCGGGCGCTGCTGCTGCTCGGCGTCGGGAACATCGACGAGCTGGGCCCGGACCTGCTGGCCCGCCGCGGTGAGCCCGGCGAGCAGGCCGCGGCCCTGGCGACCACTCCGGCGGCCGTCTGAGCCATCGGCTGCGTCAGCGGGCGGGCCCCGTCCGGTCAGTGACTCTGCGGGGCCCGCTCGATGGCGAGCCGGAACCGGTCGTAGCCATCGCCCTGGCGCTGCGCGCAGACCGGGCAGGGGCCGTCCCGGTGCGCGGACACCTCGGCGCTGAACTCGCGGAACACCGACGCGGCCAGGTTGGCCGAGCCGTCCAGGTAGGCGCAGGCGCCGCGGCCGCGCAGCGACTGCGACCAGCCGGTCAGCCGGTCGATGTCCTGGTCGGTGACCTGGCCCCGGCTCAGCCGCTTCAGCACCTTGGCCATGGCGCCGGTCCCGCGGATGCAGGGACCGCACTGGCGGGCGTTGTTGCGCTCGAAGTAGGCCATCAGGTCGGCCGCGATCGCGATCGGGCACTCGTCGGGGGCGATGACCCAGATCGCCCCGCAGCCCAGCCCGGTCCCCCGGGCCTTGGTGGCCGGATAGGACAGCGGCAGGTCGAGGACGCCGGGCCCGATCAGCCCGGCGAAGTAGCCGCCCATCAGCGCGCCCCGCGGCTGGCCCGCGAACCCGCCCACCTGGTCGGCCACCTCGCGCAGGGTCATGCCCAGCGGCACCTCGTACAGGCCGGGCGCCGGGCAGGCCCCGGACAGGCTGAGCAGGAACGTGCCCGGGCACTGCCGGTCCCGGCTCGGCTCGACGTAGGCGTCCACCCCCCGGACGTCGATCGCGGGCAGGTTAGCCAGCGTCTCGACGTTCGATATCAAGGTAGGCCGCTGTCTGACGCCGGACTCGAACGGGCGCGGCGGCTTGTCCACCGGCAGCGCGGGCCCGCCGTTGATGGCCCGGACCACGGCGGTCTCCTCGCCGCCCACGTAGGACGGCTCGATCCGGACCACCTCGACCGGGAGCGGCACATCACCCAGCTCGGCCAGCGCGTGCCGGACGCTGGCCGCCGCGTCCGGGTCGGACAGGTAGACGTAGGCCCGCTCGGCGCTGACCGCCCGGGCCGCCCGGAACAGGCCGTCCAGCACCAGGTGGGGCCGGATCCGCAGCAGCCAGCGGTCCTTGACGCTGAGCGGCTCGCCTTCCTCGCCGTTGGCCACCACGTAGCGCGGGCCGTCGGCATCGCGAACCGAGCGGAGCTTGACCCCGATCGGGAACGCGGCACCGCCGCGCCCGGCCAGACCGGCCTGCTCGGCCTTCTCGACCAGCTTGCCCGGCTCGTCGCCGGGCCGATAGCCGCCGCGTTCGGTGTAGGCGGTCAGGTCCTCCCGCTGGAAGGGGGCGGGGATCAGCAGCCGGGTCTGCTCTCCGGCCAGGGACCGGAGGTCGACCTCACGTTCGGGCCAGTAGGGCACGTGCGGGGCCGGGACCGGGGCCACCCCCGGGGACCGCAGGTGCCGGTCGACCGCGCCTGCTGCCTCCTCGGGTGCCCCGGCCGCTCCGGCCCCGGGTTCATTGCTGGTCAAGTCGCCGCCTGGCTAAGAGTTCTTGGGCAGGATCCGGGCCGGGTTGACCACCATCATCTGGTGGATGGTCTCGTCGCTGATCCCGCGGCTCTTCAGGGCGGGCAGCACCCGGTCGGACACGTTGAAGTGGTTCCAGTGCGGCTCCAGGTAGGCCCGGTGGCTGGGCTCGCTGTTGATGCTGAAGAACGCGGCGTCGTGCGAGAGGGTCAGCCGGTCGGCGTACCCCTGCTCGCACAGCTTGGCCACGGTGTCGATGCGCTGCTCGTCCGGGAGCATGGACTCGATGC
This sequence comes from Streptosporangiaceae bacterium, assembly GCA_036495425.1. Taxonomy (GTDB): domain Bacteria; phylum Actinomycetota; class Actinomycetes; order Streptosporangiales; family Streptosporangiaceae; genus Bog-532. Next base: position 53,807 of record DASXMW010000200.1, read on the forward strand.
CGAAGCGGTCCATGCCGATCGTCGACCCGTTGTCCATGAGCTCCTTGAGGTAGTCGAGGTCGGTGCTGTCCCCGGAGTGGCCGATCACGACCCGCTCCAGGTTGACCCCTTCCTGCTTAAAGAAGTCCTGCTGCAGCTTCCCGGTCCGGAAAGCCACGTTGGTGTGGGTGCTGATCGGCACCCCGGTCGCCAGCTGGGTCCGGGCCGCGGCCCGCAGCACCTGGGCGACGCCGTCGGTGATGCCGTCCTTGTCGGTGACGACCTTGATGATCGCGGCCTTGACCCCGGTGTCGCCGATCCCGGTCTCGACGTCCTTGCGGAACATCTGCTCCAGCGGCTCCGGCCCGTCGATGCGCAGCCCCGGCCCGTGCTGGTGGAAATAGGCGGGCAGGTCCTTGGCCGTGTAGTAGCCGGTGGCCACCACCACGTTGATGCGGGCGTCGCCGGCCAGCTGCTGGATGCGCGGGATGTCCCGGCCCAGCCCGAGCACGGTCAGGTCGACCAGGGTGTGGATACCCTTGTCCCAGAGCTCCTCGAGGCCGTCGTGGGCGGTCTTCATGATCGCGGCTTCGTCCCACTCGGGGCTGGGATAGTCCTGCTCGAGCTCGGGGTTCTTGACGAACAGGTGCTCGTGCATCAGCGTGGCCCCGAGCTGGCTGCTGTCGACCGGACCGCGGGCAGTTTCGATCTGGCTCATCGATGGATCCCTTCGCGACGGTGGGAACTAGGACAATTCGCGGCGCAGTTCGGCCGCCTGATCGAGGCCGGCCTGGATGAAGCCGGTGTCACTGCCGACCGAGACCATCCCGAAGCCCAGGCCGCTCATCTGGCCGGGACGGCCGCTGATGGCCGCGACCCGGTGGGCGGCCCGGCAGGCAGCCACCACGCGCTTGATCGCGTCGGCGTGCTCGCCGTCCTGCAGCCCGACCTTCGGCTTCAGGCCCATGCTGACGCCGAGGTCGGCCGGGCCGAGATAGACGCCGTCGACACCGGGCACGGCCACGATCTCCTCGACGTTCTTGACCGCGTCCCGGGTCTCGACCATGACGAAACACAGCACCTGGGGGTTGACCTCGGCCGGGTCGGTCCCGAGCCCGAACCGGGCCCGGACCGGGCCCCAGCTGCGCACCCCGTCGGGCGGATAGCGGCAGCCCTGCACGGCCAGGCGGGCGTCGTCGGCCGAGTTGACCATGGGCACGATGACACCCTCGGCCCCGATGTCGAGGACCTGGCCGATCAGCCCCGGGTCGTTGCGCAGCACCCGCACCAGCGGGGTGACCGGGCTGCCGGCGATGGCCCGAAGCTGGTTGATCAGCGTGTCGAGCGAGGTCAGGCCGTGCTGCTGGTCGAAGTAGACGTAGTCCAGGGTGGAGTGGGCGCACAGTTCGACGGCGTGCGCACTGCCCAGTGTGAACGAGATCCCGAGCGCGGTCTCCCCTGCGGCGATGCGGCGTTTCAGCGCAGTCGGTCCTGGCATAGCTGCCCTTTCACCTGGTCAGCCCGCTTACCCGGTCATGCCGTCACCAGGCCGGCGAACAGCAAATATAATATATTGAATATTGACCGATGCGGGGGACGGCGTCAACCGCCGGCTGATGCGCGGGGCATCAACCGCCGGGTGATGTGGGCGGCATCGACCGCCGGGTGATGCGGGCGGCATCAGCCGGCGGGTGATGCGGGGCTGGTCAGAGGGCCGGGCTCACCTTCTTCTCCCGTATGCTGCGCGGTCATGAGCGAGGCGGAGGAGGCGGCCGGGCGCCCGCTGGCCGTGCTGACGCGCATGCGGGCGCGGCGGCGGGACGAGGCGCACCGGGTCTCGACCCCGCTGGAGTTGTTCTTCGACCTGTCGTTCGCGGCGGCGGTGGCGCAGGCCGGGCAGCAGCTGGTGCACGCGCTGGCCGCGGGCGAGCCGGGGCACGGGATCACCGGGTACCTGCTGGTGTTCTTCGCGATCTGGTGGGCCTGGGTCAATTTCACCTGGTTCGCGTCGGCCTACGACACCGACGACGTGCCCTACCGGCTGGCCACGCTGGTGCAGATCACCGGGGTGCTGGTGCTGGCGGCCGGGGTGCCGCGGGCCTTCAGCCACGGCGACTTCACGGTCGGGGTCACCGGGTACCTGATCATGCGGGTGGCGCTGACCCTGCAGTGGCTGCGTGCCGCCCGCGGCGAGACCGGGCGGGCCCGGACGGCGGCCCGGACCTACGCGGCGGGCCTGGTGGTGGTGGAGGCCGGGTGGGTGACCCTGCTCCTGCTGCCGGGGAACGCCTGGTGGTACGGCGTGGCGCCGCTGGCCCTGGCCGAGCTGGCCGTACCGGCGGTCGCGGAGCGGCTGCACGAAACCCCGTGGCATCCGGGTCACATCGCCGACCGGTACGGCGCGTTCACGATCATCGTGCTCGGAGAGACCATCTCGGCCGCCACGGTGGCCGTCCAGTCGGCCCTGGACCGGGAGAAGGCCCTGGCCGAGCTGCTGCCGATCGCGTTCGGCGGGCTGGTCATCGTGTTCGCGGCGTTCTGGATCTACTTCGGGACCCCGGTCCACCAGTACCTGAGATCGGACCGGCAGGCGTTCGGGTGGGGCTACGGCCACTACGTGATCTTCGGGTCGGCGGCGGCGATCGGCGCGGGCATCGAGGTGGCGGCCGAGCAGGTGACCCGGGAGTCGCACATCCCGGCCACCGCGGCCGCGCTGTCGGTGACCGTCCCCACCGCCCTGTACTACGTGGCCGTCTGGCTGGTCCACATCCGTCAATTCGAGCACGGCCTGGTGCAGCAGCTGGTCCTCCCGGTCAGTGCCACGCTGGTGCTGGCGGCCACAGTGGCCGGGCACTGGGCGGTGCCCCTGGCGGCCCTGGCCGCCGCGGCCGGGGTAGCCGTGAACATCACGCTGGCGGCGCGCGATCCGGAGCAGCCCATGACCGTTCGCGAAGGCGAGCGGACAATAGAGGAATGACCACCACCGTCAGCCCCGACGACTTCCGTCTGATCCGGGACCAGGTCCGCGACTTCGTCCGGGCCAAGGTGGTGCCGCGCGAGCAGGAGATCGCCGACAGCGACGCCATCCCGGACGACCTGCGCAAGCTGGCCGGGCAGATGGGCCTGTTCGGCTACGCCATCCCGCAGGAGTGGGGCGGACTGGGCCTGGACCTGACCCAGGACGTCGAGCTGGCCATGGAGCTCGGCTACACCTCGCTGGCCCTGCGGTCGATGTTCGGCACCAACAACGGGATCGCGGGCCAGGTCCTGGTCCGGTTCGGCACCGACGAGCAGAAGGCCGAGTGGCTGGAGCGCATCGCGTCCGGGGAGGTGGTGGCCTCGTTCGCGCTGACCGAGCCGGGCGCGGGCTCCAACCCGGCCGGGCTGCGCACCAGCGCGGTCCGCGATGGCGACGGCTGGGTCATCGACGGCCAGAAGCGGTTCATCACCAACGCGCCGCTGGCCGGGCTGTTCGTGGTGTTCGCCCGCACCCGGCCCCCCGGCTCTGGCGAACACGGCAGGTCCGGGACCGGGATCGCGGTGTTCCTGGTCCCGGCCACCGCCCCGGGCCTGCGGGTGGGGCCGAAGGACCGCAAGATGGGCCAGGAGGGCGCCTGGACCGCGGACGTCACCTTCTCCCAGGTGCGGGTGGCCGCCTCCGCGCTGGTCGGCGGGGACGAGGAGGCCGGCTACCGGGCCGCCATGACCTCGCTGGCCCGGGGCCGGGTGCACATCGCGGCGCTGGCCGTGGGCACGGCCCAGCGGGCTCTGGACGAGTCGGTGGCCTACGCCGCCTCGGCCACCCAGGGTGGCGCCCCGATCGGGGACTTTCAGCTGGTCCAGGCGATGCTGGCCGACCAGCAGACCGGGGTGCTGGCGGGCCGGGCCCTGGTCCGCGAGACCGCGCAGCGCTACGTCAGCGGGGAGGACACCCGGATCGGGCCGTCGGCGGCCAAGCTGTTCTGCACCGAGATGGCGGGCCAGGTGGCCGACGCCGCCGTGCAGATCCACGGCGGCACCGGCTACATGCGGGACGTGCCGGTCGAGCGCATCTACCGGGACGTGCGGCTGCTCCGCCTGTACGAGGGCACCAGCGAGGTCCAGCGCCTGATCATCGGCGGCGGCCTGGTCCGGCAGGCTCGCCGTGGCTGAGCGGGGCCTTCGACATGGGGCGGGCGGGGCGCTGGTGTGTGGGCTGGATGCTGATCCGGTCCTAACGGTGTTCAGCGACGGGGCTTAACTGGCCGGCGTTGCCGCTGGCCCGGGCGATGGCGGGCCGGGTGGGCAGGCCCGCGGCGCACCAGGCCTGGAACCCGCCGTCCAGATCGGTTACCTCGTGCAGGCCGAGGCGGCGCAGCGAGGTGGCGGCCAGTGAGGAGGCGTACCCTTGCGAGCACATCACGATCGCGCGGATGTCGGGCCGGGCCAGCGCCGGGATCTTGGCCTCGCTGCGCGGGTCGAGCCGCCACTCTAGGACGTTGCGGCCGATGATGATGGCTCCCGGCACCTCGCCCTCGGCGTTCCGCTGTTCCTGCGGCCGGATGTCCACCAGCACCGCGCCATCGGTGATGGCCGCAAACGCGGCTTCGGGCCGCAGCCGGGTCAGTCCGCTGCGCGCCTCGGCGAGTAGCTCGTCGATGCCGGGTGCGCTGCCGGGCAGGGCGTCGAAGGTCAACCGGGCCGCCGACGCGGTGGCCTGGGCCAGAGCGGTATCGGCGCCACCGCGGCCACGGGCGCCTTCGGGGCCGTCGATGGCCACCGTTTCGCGGGCGATCAGGCCATAGTCTGTGGCCGAGTAGTAGGTCATGGCCGACAGCGGCGGCGAGTAGGCGTGGATGCTGGTCGCGGAGGAGCCGCCGCCGTGCGCGACGTCGTGCACGTGGCCGGGGCCGAACGCCACCGCCTCGCCCAAGGACAGCTGTCGGTGGGCCAGCCGGCGGCCGCTGGGCACCCGGTACTGCTCGATCAGGCTGCCGTCAGCGACCGCGAATGAGCCCGAGGATCCGCCGTGGTCATGCCAGTCGGTATCCTGGCCGCGTTCCCAGGCCAGCAGCCACACGTCGCACGAGTTCGACCGGTGCAGGGGCAGGTACCAGCGCACGTCCGGGTCGTGCACGACCAGATCGGCCCACAGCTCGCGGCAGGCCGACAGCGCGACGGTGATCGCCCGCAGCCGGGCCGGCGACAGCCGACCGCTGTGCGGCGCGAGATGGCGCAGCATCTCGGTGATCTGCTGCTGCCGCCCGGGACTGACACCCCAGCCGGGCTTGAGCCCCGTCCCCGAGCCGTCGTGATCGGCGGCACGCCGTCTCCCAGCATCAGTTCCCCCCGGCACGGCAGCGACGGACATGCGACCTCCTGTCAGCTGACGGCCTCCCTGCTGGGCCACACCAGCATTATGCACCTCAGGAGCGGGCATTCCGGCGAGATCCAGCGCCTGATCATCGGGGGTGGACTGGTCCGGCAGGCTCGGCGCGGTACCTGACCTGCGCGGGGCAGGATCTTACGAAGGCGGGTCGCCGGAACGCTGGCTGGTCCTCGCTCGTTACCGTGCCAGTAGATTTTGGGCCAGTGGTCGACGGCCGGGTAGCTTACGGCCGAGTGGCAGTCTGGAAAGGGACACCCGATGTTCAGGTCGCGAGGCAGCACCGTGGCCGGCAAGGCCGGCTACGCGGTGAGCTGCATCCTCGCGGCCTCGGTGCTGGTCCTGAGCGGCTTCGCCTACTACGTCAAGGACCAGGTCAACGCGATCGGCGGGTCGAACGTCATCTCCGGCGGCCCCGTCACCGGTGCGATGAACATCCTGATCATGGGCCTGGAGAGCCGGACCGACTACAACGGCAACATCCTCCCCGGCGGCCTGCTCCACGCCATGCACGCGGGCAGCAAGCAGGGAGTCGCCAACGGGGTCGGCGGCCAGGACACCAACACCCTGATCCTCATCCACATCTACGCGGGCGGGCAGAAAGCGGTCGGCGTCTCGATCCCGCGTGACAACTGGGTCACCTACCCCAAGGCCTACGACGGCCAGTCCCACGGGAAGATCGACCAGGCTTACGGCCTGGCCTGGGCCCAGAGCCTGAGCCAGACCAACAACACGAAGATCAGCAAGGACCAGCGTTACCTGCAGGCCAACGAGGCGGGCCAGAGTGCCGCCATCGACACCGTGCAGTCCCTGACCGGCGTGCACGTCGACCACTTCGCCGAGGTCAACCTGGCCGGCTTCTACGAACTGGCTCATCAGTTCGGCGGCATCGAAGCCTGCCTGAAGTCGTGGAACAACGGCCAGAACCTGCACGACACCAACTCCGGCTTCGACGCGCCGCACGCCGGCTACCTGCACCTGGACGCGGCGCAGTCGCTGGCCTTCGTGCGCGAGCGGGACAACCTGCCCCACGGGGACCTGGACCGCACCCACCGGCAGCAGGCCGTGATCGACTACGTGATCTGGAAGCTGAAAAACGAGGGCATCATGAGCAGCATCGGCCAGCTCACCAGCCTGATCAACGTGGCCAAGAAGTTCGTGATCACCGACCAGGGCTGGCAGATCTTCAACTTCGCCAGCGACATGAAGAGCCTGACCGGGAAGAACCTGACCTTCAAGACCGCCCCGGTGATCACCACCGACGGCCACATGGGCGGGCAGACCGTGAACCTCATCGACCCGGCCCAGGTCAAGCATTTCGTCCAGAACACGTTCTACCCGCCGACGGCCACGGCCCAGCCGGCCCCCACCGAATCGTCGCTGGCTCGCGGGGCCACCACCGTGGACGTGCTCAACGGCGGCGCCGCGTCCGGGCTGGCCGGCCAGATGTCGCAGGCCCTGACCGAGGCCGGCTACAAGATGGGCCAGATCGGCAACACCGCCGCCCACTCCGCCACCCAGGTCATCTACGGCACGGGCGGCCAGGCCAGCGCGCAGAAGATCGCGGACGCCTTCCAGGGGGTGACCGCGACCGCGAGTTCCGCCGTTCCAGCCGGGCACGTACAGCTCATCCTGGGTCCGGACGCGATCTCGGTGCCGCCTGGCCTCGGCACGGCGGCTTCCACCCCCACCGTCTCCCCCACGCCCAGCGGCACCCCGTCCACCAGCAACGGCGGGGCCGGGGGGACGGTGTCGGTCAAGGCCAACGCGCCTTACGGCATTCCCTGCGTGTACTAGCTGGCCCGGGCGCCCGGCCGGAGCGGGGCCATCAGGCTGACGTGTTCGGCGTCACCCAGCCAGCGGGCCAGGGCCAGGCCGCCGTCGGCGAGGTCGAGTAGGGCACGATCAGGCCGAGCCGGGCCAGGCTCAGCCCGGCCGGCTGCTCGGCCGGACGCTGCTTGGCGGTGTTGACCGCCCCGGCGTCGGTCCCGACCACCACGTAGGCCAGGGGCGGGGCTACTAGCTCCGCTGGGTGCAACCGAGGACGAGATCACCCGCGTGCTGGCCAACCTCGACACGTTCCTGGCCCAGGTCGGCCGCTTCTTGCTGTTATCAGGAAGTCTCGGGGGTCAGGCGAAGACGATGGTGTGCTTGCCGTCGCGGATGACGCGGTCCTGGCTGTGCCAGCGGACGGCGCGGGTGAGGACGGCGCGCTCGATGTCGGCGCCGCGGCGCTGGAGGTCGGCGACGGTGTCGGCGTGGGTGACGCGGGCGACGTCCTGCTCGATGATCGGGCCGTCGTCCAGCTGCTCGGTGACGTAGTGGGCGGTGGCGCCGATCAGCTTGACCCCGCGCTCGCGGGCCCGGCTGTAGGGACCCGCGCCGACGAAGGCGGGCAGGAACGAGTGGTGGATGTTGATGATCGGCACCCCGACCTCGGCGATGAAGGGGCCGGACAGGATCTGCATGTAGCGGGCCAGGACGATGAAGTCGACGTTGCCCCGGAGCAGGCGCAGATGCTCGGCTTCGGCGGCGGACTTGTCCGGGCCGGCCGACGGCACGTGGAAGAAGGGGACCCCGAACCGGCGGACGGCGACCGAGTTATCCAGGTGGTTGGAGATGACCATGGCCACGCTGATCGGCAGTTCGCCGCGCTGGTGCCGCCACAGCAGGTCGAGCAGGCAGTGGTCCGACTTGGAGGCGAAGATCGCCACCCGCTGCGGCACGGACAGGTCGCGCAGGCGGAACTCCAGGTCGAAGTCCTCGGCCAGGGCCCGGGACAGGTCCTGCCCGATGTCCGGCAGCGCGGCGGTCAGGTGGTCCAGGCTGAATACCGTGCGCTGGAAGAAGGCGCCGCCGCGGGGGTCGCTGGAGTACTGGTCCAGGGACACGATGTTGGCCCCGTAGCGGGCCAGCACCGCGGTGACCGCGGCCACGATCCCGGGCCGGTCCTGGCCTTGCACGATCAACGAGGCCTGACGTTGATGCTGGTCGTTCGGCACGCTCATCCCCCTCCGGTCACAACAGGTTAGTGACCGCTGACTACGTACGGGGCCAATGTCGGCCCAATGCGTAGTCGCCGCCCTGGCGGCTGAGAACAAGAGCGGCCCGGGCCGCTGGGGCCCGGGCCGCTTAACGCGGGAGAAACGGTCAGTGCTCGCTGAGCCCGGTGTCCAGCGGGTCCAGCGCCTCGTGCGAGGCAGCCGGGGTGGCCGCGATCTCCGGCACCTCAGCCGCGGCCGGGTCGGCGGCCGGAGTGGTCGCCGGGGCCTCGTCGGCCTTGTCGCCGGTCCAGCGCTTCAGCTCCAGCTGGGGGATGAACCAGGTGGCGATGAAGGCCAGCGCCGCGATCGGCACCGCGATCAGGAACACGGTCTGGATGGACTCGGCGTAGCCGGCCACAAAGCCGTTCCGGACCGCGGCCGACAGGTGGCTGAGCACCGCCGGGGTGACGTCCGCGCTGCTGAAGCCCTGGGGCAGCGAGACCCCGTGCAGGTGGCTGGTCAGGTTACCGATCAGCACGTTGGAGAAGATCGCGCCGAAGATCGCGGTCCCGAAGGAACCGCCGATCGACCGGAAGAACGTGGCCGCCGAGGTCGCGACGCCCAGCTCGCTGTGCGGCACGGCGTTCTGCACGATGGTGACCAGCACCTGCATGACACCGCCGATGCCCGCGCCGAGCACGAACATGTAGACCGCGTCCTGCCAGGTGGCGGAGTGCACACCCATCAGCGACAGCAGGTACAGGCCCAGCGTCATCGCCGCGGCGCCGGCGATCGGGAAGACCCGGTACTTGCCGGTCCGCGAGATGATCTGGCCGGAGCCGATCGAGACGGCCAGCAGGCCGGCCATCAGCGGGAGCAGGTACACCCCGGAAATCGTCGGCGAGATGCCCCGCACGACCTGGAAGAACGCCGGCAGGTAGGTGATCGCGCCGAACATCGCGAAGCCGACGATGAAACCGACCACGCTGGTGGTCGAGAAGGCCCGCAGCTTGAACAGGTGCAACGGCAGCACCGGTTCGGCCGCCTTGCGCTCGACCAGCAGGAACACGCCGATCAGGACGACACCGGCCACACCCAGGATGTAGATGGGCAGCGAGGACCAGGCGTAGGTGCTGCCGCCCAGGCTGGTCAGCAGGATCAGCGAGGTCACGGCCAGCCCCAGCACCGCGGTACCGAGGTAGTCGATCTTGTGGTGCACCCGGCTCAGGTGACCGGGCACCTGGATGGCCACGACGACCAGCGCGATCGCGCCGATCGGCACGTTGATGTAGAAGATCCAGCGCCAGGTCAGGTTGTCCACGAACACGCCGCCCAGCAGCGGGCCGATGATGGAGGTGACGCCGAACACGGCGCCGAACAGGCCGACGTACTTGCCGCGCTCGCGGGGCGAGACGATGTCGCCGATGATGGCCTGGGCGCCGACCATCAGGCCACCGGCGCCGAGTCCCTGAATCGCGCGGAACAAGATCAGCATGAGCATGGAGCTGCTCAGCCCGGACAGGACGGAGCCGGCCAGGAAGATGACGATCGCGGCCTGGAAGAACGTCTTCCGGCCGTACTGGTCACCGAGCTTGCCCCACAGCGGCGTGGACACCGTGGTGGTCAGCAGGTAGGCGGTGATCACCCAGGCGATGTGCGATCCGCCCTTGAGGTCACCGACGATCGTCGGCAGCGCCGTGGACACGATCGTCTGGTCCAGGGCCGCGAGCAGCATGCCCAGCAGCAGCGCGCCGATAATCAGCAGGACGCGGCGGTGGGCGAGCCCCGGCATGGCGCCGCCCGCCTCCGCCGGTGCCGCACCCGCGGGCGCGGGAGTGGCTGAAGCCATCAGTAGTTTTCCTTTCTGTCCGCCACGCCGGGCAGAGCGTGACGCAACGATGGGGTTTCCGGAAGCCCGTCCGCGACGGCCTGGAACGCGAGATCAACCAGCCGTTCCAGCGGCACGCTGCCGCCGGAACTGGCCCACGACACGAGGCTGGCCCGGAACATGCCGGACGCCAGCACCGCGAGCAGGCCGGGATAGGGGTCACGCTCGGGGTCGGCGCCCAGCCGTTCGGCCAGCGCCGCGGCGATCGTTTGCTCGATCGCGTCCATCTGTGCCGCCTGGGCCGCGCGCACGTGCAGGTCGGCCCGGGCCGCCTGCATGTTACTGAGCCACTTCGACGGGTCGCCACCGAGCTCGAC